>DAOUUT010000173.1 GCA_030668025.1 Promethearchaeota archaeon | reverse complement strand
GGAACACCACTTGAGATAAGACAACACGATTAGAGATAAAATACACACGTTTTATCATTAAATTTTCTATATGATTTCACCTTCTTTTAGTTATCAAAGAATAGTTATTTAATTACCACATTGTATTTAAATATAGTTTAATGGGCATAATTAGGGATTATCTAGTTTTAATAGGTTGAATTAAAAAAAATTGTCAAAAAAATAATTATTTTAAAATATATTCGGATTTTAGACTCTTTTTTTTATATAACATTGGGACATAGACTTTAATCTTAGGTATGTGTATGTAGATTTTTGGGATTTGCAGTTTTGGCATTGGCATTGATTTGTTTTGAAACTGTTCGAAGTCAAAGTTATGATCATCAAAAGAAGAAGTTTTAATAGTTCTTTCTTCTAATACATCCACATTAAAAGGTTCTTGATCGTTTATTTCTCCCTCAACTTGCGGTACTTCGCCGTGTTCGTCAATTATTTCTGGTTCTTCTAATTTTTGTAGTACATCTCCTCTAATAATCTCATCTTCAATTTTTTCTAAATAATCAACCAACTCAAATTGTTTTGCTTTTAAGATTTTTCGATAATCTTTAACGAAGTTTTCATAAACCGAATATTTTCTGAACACTTTCTCTTCAAATACCCATCCTGAATAAGGAGCGTAGAGCATTCCCTTAATTTCGATATTTGTGGGTAATTCTCTTGCGTTTCTAAACTTTAGTAATTGATTTTCAATATTTTCAATCTCGTCTCTAAAAGTTTTAAAAAACTTCTGTAGTTCCAGATAAAAATTCGTACCATACCTTCCGATCTTTTTTATTGCCGAATCGTTCAATTTATCCTTTAACTCATCTAAACGAATCTTTTTCAAACCACAGTCAACGTGTCCCAAAATTACTATGTATTTAATGTTATACTCGTGTATCGCAATTAAAACGGATCTCAAAACATCTTCGGTATACATATTTCCCGCGTTTCTTAAAACAAAGACATCTCCAGGCTTTAATTGGAATATTCGGTGTACATCAATTCTTGGGTTCATGCAAGTAAGGATTAAAACGGGATACTTTGGAATTGGGCCATCAATTTTAGGCGTTTCCTCCTCTTGCACAATCTTCCATTGGTATTTTTTGTTTCCTTCTATCAATAAATCTTCAATTTCTTCAAATTCATTAATCAAATTTATTCACTTCTCGCGTAAATTAAATTTTAATTATATATTATTAGCATTAATTCCTGTCCTGTTCTAAATTCCTTCTCTTACTTTTTTAATTAGTTAAAAAAAAATAAAAAGAAAAAAATAAAATTTAATACTATTTCTGAATTGTTAACAATTCTTTAACCTTGGACTGCATATCTCCGTTTCCTAAGAAATTCTTTATCTTATCCGAATATTCAGGCAATAATTGCAGAAATGGCAAAATGGCTTTCGAAAGCGAGCTAAACGCCTCGTCGCCATTACCCATAATAAACATTTTATCGGGGCTTAAGTGTTTAAATATCTCAGGCAAAATGTTAGTTAATTGAACTGCTAGGAACCTTTGGTCGGCGTTGCTCATGGCATTTACTTGTTCTTGGAAACCTTCCGCTTGAGCAAGCATTTGTTGCCTTATAGCTTCAGCCTCACCTTCTGCTTGAGCAATTAATTTTTTCTTAATGGCAGAAGCCTGACCATCGGCCTCAATTACTACTCTTCGCCGCTCACCATCAGCTTCAATCTGTTTACGTTCGCGTTCTTTCTCAGCAATTGAGATTTCTTTATCTTTCCTTCGTAGTTCAATTTCTCTCTGAACTAATTGCTCTTGAGTACCGGTCTCGTTTTGTACTTCGAGTTCTCGCAATTTTGATTCACGCTCTGCATTTGCTTTGGCAATTCTAGCTTTTTGATACTCAATTTGCTGCTTGAGAGCTTCCATGTTCTTTTTTAATTCAGACTCTACGATTATAACTTCCAATATTTCGAAAGTTTCGATTAAAATGCCCCAATCTGCTGATAACTCGTGTAAATCTTTCATAACATGATCAATCATCTCCCTTCTTTCTCTAATGATTAATTCAAGGGGCATATTTGCACAAATTGTTCTCATAACTGCCTCGGCAGCTCCTTTTAAAATCTTTTCAACGTAGTTCTCATCCCGCAAGCTCCATGAAACCGCGCTAAACGCCTTTTCAGGATCAACGACTTTCCAAATAATCATACCTACGAATTCAATATTTTGGTATTCCTTTGAAACTACTTGATCGTGGGCTTCTAAAATCGTTTGTATACTAGTAGTCGGAATAACAATATATTCGTCAATTAAGGGCAATAACCATATACTACCACCGAGGCCTGCTGACTTTACCTTACCATTTCTCAAATGAATTACAAACTGGTTTGTTTTAAATTTCCGATATCGTGCGGCCATAAATATTATGAATAAGAACACTATTATCGCACAAGTTACTGTAATACCGACAGCCCATCCAACAATTTCTTGAAACAACATTTTTTTTTTTAAAACCTCCTATTTTTTAATTTTTTTTGATTTTTTTGATTTTTTTATTCTTTTTTTTTTTTTTATAATAAATTTTATTTATCATTAATATACTAACCCACTAGGTTAGCAAATATCCAAATTATCGAGATACAACCTAAAATAATAGCGGTGTTTATCAAAATAGCACGAGTTAAAGTAGGCTTTTTGTTAATTTTCTTTTGAAACTTTTTATTACTTACATCTTTGCCATGAAAATAGAGCCAGTTGTATCTACTCTCTTCCATTTCTTTTTCACTCACGCTCATTTTTTTATTTTTCACCTCTTTTTTTAATTATAATTTTATTAGGTGATACCATCACTTTATTATCTCTAATTGCCACAATATAAACTTTCATACCTCTCTCAAAATAAGATGTGTCGTAATATGGCATAACATGAAGCTTCTCGTATTTCATAGGGGTTGTTGAATTTATTCTGATTACTCCTCCTCTCTCATCGATAGGTAATACGACCTCTCCTTCTCTTCCTATTAAATTCTGCGTTGAGGATATTTTGTAATACTGCGATTTCGCAATATGTTTCCAAGCTACATTAAGATATTTCGAAGTGATAAGCGCAATACTAGGGGATCCTATGAACATTATAAACCTTAAAGCTTCAATGGTGATTATATAGTAAAGCGAGATTCCTGAAATGCCGAATACTAAGAGAAATGCAGATATCAATAGCATAATTGGAGCAGGGGTAATTGTAGTACCGAACATATCAGAATCTACATCTATATCTACATCTACATCAATATCAATATCCGTGTCAACATCTATATCGACATCGCTATCAATATCTACCCCCGCATCCACATCCACATCAGCTTCGATCGAGTCGAATTCCGCTCCTACATCATAATCAACATCCACATCTATATCAATATCAACGTCAATATCCATATCAACATCCACATCTACATCAATATCGACATCAGCGTCAATATCCACATCTACATCAATATCAACATCAGTGTCAATTTCCTGACCTAATGATTGCGACTCCATTTGAGCTAAGAACACTGAGATTATACTGAAAAGAAGGCCCCCGATGAACAACCCCAAACAAATGCTAAAAAACAAATCGTACACATTCATTTTTTCCAACACTCTTTATTTTTATTTTTGTTTTTAATTTAAAATTTATAATGTAATTATTCCAACTTAGATCCACATTGGTGGCAAAAGCGAGCATCTTTATCTATCCTCGTCCCGCAAAATTGACAAAAAGAAGCTTTCGGTTTTGTAGGCTCTATAGGTTTGTAATCTTCTACTAACAAAGTTTGAACATCGTTTCTAACCGAGCTCCTTACAATATAAGGGTTTGCTCTTGGAACTTGTTGCTGACTATATTGATCGTATTTCTTTTGTACTGGTTTACAACATTTAGACTTTCCAGAAGAAGCATATGCAGCGGTTATCATAAAAATAGAAATGAAAATCACCGGGAAAAATGGTATTAATAGAGAGATGATAAATGGTTGTACAAGGATAAAATATAATGGCCCGAAACCTATAAAAAAGATTAGTCCTATTTTCCATCCTGATCTTGAATTTCTATTTGACATTTAATATCTTAATTTTAATATTCTTTTATATTTTTATATATTATTTTATATACTCAATTAATAATTAGTATAATTATATATTTAAATGTTTCGTATATAGAAATGGATACAATAGAATAAGCCTAAAACTACTATTATCTAACTTCTTAAATATATTAAAAAATATATAAATTTAAATTAGAGAAACATCACTTTATAAATAAACACGACAAATATAAGGAATATTTTTATATATATCAATATAAATAAATTGTTACGGTTGTAATCCTAATTATAAATAATCTGAACATTTATTAACTTAGTTATTTAATATTGAAATATATATTCAAATAGAAACATAGAAGGAAAAAAAAGGTTAAAGAATTTTAAAGGTGATTCTTATGGATGATATTAATAAGAAAAAGAATAGTAATAATAATAATAATAGTTCTGATGAAACGAAAGAAGTTGAATCAAAAGACAAACCAATCTACGTTAAAGTAGATGAAACTACTAGGAATATTATCGATAAATACAAGAGTTTAGGGACGACAATTTCTAATTTAGTGAAGGATGCAATTGAAATGTATGACGAATATAATTCTATATCACCTGAAGTTAAGGCCATTGTTGATATATATAAGGAAGAAGATGAAAATTTAGTTTCCTTTTTAGAACGGGCAATCAGTTATTATGGCCAACAAAAGAATCTTGACCGCGATTTATGGGTTAGGTCTCGAGAAGAGATGAAAATGATGCTTATTGGGAAAACAACTTTTAATCAATTGATCGCGGCAGCTGAAGCCCCTCAAGATTCTTTAGATAAACCTTTTAAGAAAAACGTAGCGTTTGACTTAATCTTATGGCATACAGAAAAACCTCTTAAAAATCTTACAATAGATGAAATAATCACTACTATAGCGAAGATTTGGGTTGTTGCGAATTATTTCTATAAGATAGATGTTCATAAGGAAGGTGATGAGTATCACATGTTGTTTAAACATAGGCAAAACAAAAGATATTCGCGCTACTGGCTTGGCTATTTTACAGAAGTGTTCCTATCAGAAGAATTAAGCTTTAAATGCATAACCGAAGGTCAAGCGTTTGACGAAACGCTTTCTATGACTATTAAAGTAGGGTACAAAAAAAAATAGAAATTAAATCTTAAGACTTTTAGCCTTTTTAATGTTTCAATTATTTTGCTAACTCGTCTTCTTGCATTATACCTAGCTTATTTCCTTCAGTGTCTTTAAACATATAGAAATGACCGACTCCGGGCACTGTTATTTTGGGTGAAGATAGAGTCCCTCCATTCTCCTCAATTTTTTTACTAAATTCATCAACAGAAGACACTTGAATATAATTAAAAATCTGATCTTCTGATTGCTCGCGTTTTTGTATACCGCCCTCTATTCCTTTTTCATTGTCATCTCCGGCATCAATTGTCCAATAATCCACGGGACCGTCCCATTTTTCAATTTTCCAGTTGAAAACACTTTCGTAAAACTTTTTAACCCTTAAGGGTTCATCAGCGTTAATTTCAAAATGAATAACTTTTGGCAAATTTAACACCTTATTATTTAATGTAATATAGAAGATTTCTAACAACTATAAATAATATTTCATTATAAATCAAAATATTGATGCTAAAGGCATTTAAAAACTCTGATATAATGGCAATTCTTAAATACTCTAGTTGATGTGTTGTATTAAATTTAAGAAAATTATAAAAAAAAGAGAGAGGGTAAAAATATGACTTTGGTCTTTAGTTTTATTGATTTTTCAATCCTACACTCTTTAACAATAATTAGTTCAATAATTGCGATAATTTACAATATATTCTTTATTCAATCGGGAAAAAAACAATCTCCAGAGGTCCATTGTTCTAAATATTTAATATATCTTGGTATTATTAATATAAGTTTTATCGTTTTATCCTTTTTAGTACCTGATTTATTATTAAAATCCCCTTATAACGAAGTTGAAACTCAAATATTTTTAGCATATAATATTTTTCGAGGTTTATTATTTAGTGTTCCATCATTGATTACTTATGGTGTGATATTTTTAATATTCGGATTAAAAAATCGACAACTATTAAAGTCCTACATTATGATTTCAGGTATTTTGTGGATTATTTATTATTCCGTAAATGCGATGGTATTAAACGGAGAACTATATACGATTTTATTTCAACTTACTGCAATTGATATTTTAACACTTACTGCAATTTTCATAATAGTATCATTTTCTTTGATGTTTTTATTATCAATTGGTTTTATTTTGCTAATAGTTCATGGTTTCAAAAACAATGATAATAATATGATATATGCTGGATTAGTTTATTTCCTTGGTTTTGCTTTATCTCTTATCGTCCCATTATTCATAACATTTTAGTGCACTTTTTCTATAAATTAAACCTTTTTTATTATTATTGAACATAAAAATTTAAAAGAATTAAGATGTAAAGGTAGAAGCTTAAATATCTAAACTCAAATAGAAAAATCTTTTTAATAATTTTGCTTTAGTTAAGATTATGAACTACTTTACCAAAAATATGCTTTTATCTTTCAAGGAAGATATTGGTAATCCTGTCGAATTAAATTTTAACGACGAAAGTTCTGCGGTTGTTTCTGAGTATGGAGGGCGCCTTTTAGGGCTATATCCAAAGAACGATTGTTATAGTTTGCTGTGGATTAATCCAGAGATAAAAGAAGTAGTTAAAACAAGAAGAAGAGATATTGGAGGAGATAGATATTGGATTAGCCCCGAAAGAGAGTTTTTTTACGAAAAACCTCAAACATGGGAAGGGTGGTTTTGTCCTCATGGTTTGGACCCAGGTTATTACGAAATTTTAGCTGAATCCTCCACTTCATGTACTCTTTCAAGTATGGTAACAGTAGAATCTCAGATTAAAAAACATATCTATAATGGTGAAATTACTCGTCAAATTTCTTTGATTAAAGAACCAATCTCGACGGGATTGAGCTATTGCGGCGTCGAATTCGTGGACGACTGCGTTTTTTTCCAACCAAACTTAAAGATTAACGGATGGTCTTTAGCTTGTATTATTAGTGGTGGCCCATCAAATTCTGGAACTGTTTTAGTACCTACGAAACTTAATCCAAAGCCGCTTTCTTACTTTCGCACTATCCCCGAAGATCGGTTGAATATAGGAGACAATTACATTGCCTTCAAATTAGATGTTGACGATGTTTACAAGTTAGCAGTTCGACCTGAAGATATTGATTTTACTCGGCTCGCAAAAATCGGTTATGTACTTAAAATTCCCGATTCAGAAGAATATGGCTTTTTAGTTAAACTTTCCAACGATATCCCTAAAACTCAAGATGACTGTTTCGATGTTTCTCGAGATCATCCGGAGAGCGAAATTGGCGTGATTCAATCTTATAATTCTGAATCTCCAAATAAACTATCGTTAAAATACGGGGAAATCGAACTACAACTAAGCCAATTTGAAACTATTGATAACGCGTCCCATGGAAAAGCGAAACATCAAATATTTGGATATATTGGGTCAAAAGAAGAAGTTTTAGATGTTGTAGAGAAATATCTAGGAATCGCGAATCTAAGCCTATTTTAATACAAAGTAATAAGAAAAGATAATGAATTTAAACTACTATAGAACTTTTCTAACCAATTCAGCGATATCAAAAGCTTTAATTTCTTCATTTTTGATATTAGACTTAAACTGATTTAAACAGAAAGGACAAGATGAGACTATCGCATCGGCAGAAGTAGTTTTTGCTTCCTCAATTCGTTCTTTTGCTGCAAACTCAGATAAATCT
>DAOUUT010000301.1 GCA_030668025.1 Promethearchaeota archaeon | reverse complement strand
GCTTTTTCTTCACCATTTTTAATATTGTATGGATCTAAATATATTATCCTTCCACTAAACATCTTTATTTTAAAACTAGCATGTCCTAACCAAAAAATTTCCATTTGAGCATCCATTAATATTACCTCTAAATATTTTTAAATTTAATTTAAGTTGTTAGTTAAAATAAATGATTAAATAGATTATAATTCTTCCTTGAAAAACATACTAATCATCCTTTAAATGAATTGAAAATATTAATATGGATGCATATTTTTCAATAATTATTCAAATTTATATACCCAAATTGAAAGTAAGATGAATTTAACGAGAGAAGATTTAATTCAGTCAGATGCTACAATGAATCAAATGCGAAACATGGTATATTATTTAGAACGCTTCATGAAAATCAATGATGTTTCTGAAATAAGAGAAAAACTTAGAAGAATGGGTCGAAATATTGCCCATACTTATATGAATTATTGGAAACCAATTGATTTTGTAAATTTAACTAACATGAAGGATGTTATTACAACGATTTACAAAAAGATTTTAAACAGCTCTGTTTTAGTAGAACTTGATGAGGTTGAGAAGGTAATTAGGGTTAAGGATAATGATTGTTCTTTGTGCAAATATCCATTTAACGATATCGAAGTTGCGGGATGTGAAATAATTGCAGCGATGATTTCAGAATTTATCTCTCTAATAAATAAAGAAAAATTGTTAATAATACTACAACCAATTGATATTCACGAATCTCGGACGTTTGGAAATAAATATTGTCTTCATAGTTTTAAATACACTGAAGGAGGCGCTTAATTATGGGAGCAGTTCAATGGCTATTAAAAAAGGTTACTAAGGTATTTGGTAGGAACACTAATTCTTTATTTTATGTTCTTCTTTACCGTGAAATTCTAAAAGAGATAAATGCAATTACTAAAAATGAAGAAGATAGCGTGATTATTCTTCGAGAAATCGGAAAACAAGCAGCAACAGAATCCTGTGAACGGCATACTGCCGTTTTTAAGTGGATGCCCGGAAGTCCAAAAAAAATAGTTGAATATTTTGAACTCTTGTGGGTGGTTGTTTTTGGGAAGGAATTGGAGGAGGGGGACTTAACTTACCAAGAAATTCCAAAAGAAGGCTCAAAATATAATGATTATATCGTTAAAATAAAAAGCTGTCCCCTTTGTGCGGGATATGGGTTAGATCATGAAGATACTTTTAATTTTCAAAAGGTAAAAAGTAAAGATAGCGAAGGATTTGCTTGTGGTTTAACGGGAATGTTAGAGAGCGTTGCTAATTTCATACTTAAAATTAAAAGAAACGATTATCGAATTAACATAGTAGAACAGAAATGTATTGCAAAAGGAGAAGAATCCCTTCAATTTATGTGCAAAATATATGACCCTATTGAATGGAAAAATCAAATGAGCTCTCGAATTCAAGATAAAATTAAATCTGGCGTCAATTTTGAAGAGATTTTAGAAGACGAAGTCGTTCAAGAAACTAAATTAGACATCATAGATAAACTTCAGGAAGTACTATCTTTAGATAAAATTGAAGAACTATTCGATGAACCATTAGAAGGCATTAAAGAAAAAGTTGCTGAGATAATAGAAGATAAATTACACATGGCTCCCGAACATTTCTTTGATTATTTTAGAAATTACGAGGACGATATGATAAGAATTATAGGATTTCTCTCAGTTCACCTCCTTAATGAATATGGGGGGTTAATTGAAAAAATTCTCGAAAATAACACTTTTGCTAAAATTGCGGGATATCTTTTTAAACAGCTTAGAGAATTTGCTCTATTATTCGTACCCATTGATGTTATAAACGATTATCACCAATTACTAGTAAACTTTCTTGACGGTTTAGCTCCAGCTGAAATGGTTGACAATGTAAAACAATTCTCGGGGAAGGACGATATTAATTTTCTTTTTGAAGGTGCCCAAATGGCACTTGAAAATTTAGGCATTGACTTTTCAGAACTAAAAGATAATGTTTGGGAAGAATTAAGAAAAGAAAGAGAAGATGGTTTAATTTCCTCAGATCAGTCAATGATTGAAAAAACCGAAGAAAATATCCCAAAACTTATTAAAATTATGCAAGAAATCTTAATGCTATTCAGCGATATTTTAACCCTTCCTATAAGAGTATTAATTTCTGAAGGCCATTATGGTTTGAAAACAGCTATAAATTCGGTTGTATCTGAAGAAGAAGGGCTGTTTGGAAGTATCAAAGACAGAATTGATACGATTTTTGATTATGTTCAAGAAATAAGGCAATAAAAAAAAAAAATTTAAAAATAATATTTTTATCTAAGTTTTAAAACCAAGGTACATCCAAAGTGCGAATGTCATCATAATTACTCTACTGAAACCAATAGCAACAGGTATAGTGAGTATTGAATCCAAAGCTCCGCAAACGACAAAAATTATAAATCCTAATGCTAGATAAATAAATTTTTTTCTCAACTCTCCAGTTGCCTGCTTAGCTTTTAATAAGAAGCCAAAACCTAGAAATATAAGAGATATAATGAGAAAAAAAGCAATTAGCAAAAAGGTTGGGTGAGTTCTAACAAAACTAGCATCAATTAATTCTTGACCGGGATTAAGCAGCACCCATGTGAAAGAATCAGTTGTATGGAACCACAGAAAGTATTCAAATATAATTCCTAAGACTAAAGTACCTCCAACTAGGAACCATTTTTTTTTTGGAATTAAAAGCGAACCACCAAGGTACATCGAGACAGCTAATGCCGGGGCAACCCACATATAACTTAATAACGAATATAACTCATAAGATGGCATGTTGGTTTCAAAGAATATAATCAAAATAAAATCTATAAAAGGACCAAGCCATAGAAAGCCAATGAAAAGCATTGTAAAAGCCGCCCATGTTAAAAGTTTTGCTTTTAATTTAATCGATTTATATAATGATAGCAAAGCAAAAATCGTAGCTGATAAAATAATACCCGATGCCGTCAAACCATCTAATAAACCTAACGCATCAACCATATTGATATCACATCTTTTTTTTTAATTTATTTTTATTTAAATTCTATATATTATTATATTGTGGATTTTGTATTTATAATTATAATTATTTCTTGATTGAATTCAATCATTTTTCTTAATAAAAAGGTTAATTACTATTTCATTCAAAATAATCCTTTATTTTGTAAAAATGGATAATTTTTATAGCAAATTGAACAATTTAATATTAAAATTT
>DAOUUT010000071.1 GCA_030668025.1 Promethearchaeota archaeon | reverse complement strand
GCGTTGCCACAACAAATACTTTTTTAGCTCCACTATCTTTAGATAATCTAATTGCTGTTGCCATCGTCCCCCCTGTTGCAATAATATCATCTGCAATGACTACATCTTTATTTTTCAAACTTAAATTGCCCGTCATAGTTATTTCTCCGGTTTTTACATTGCGAGTTTTATCAAAATAATCAACAGGTACATCTTCTCCAAAATGTTTTGCAAACGCTTTAGATCTTTCAACTGCACCCTTGTCGGGTGAAACAACAACAATGTCTTTTTCACTTAACGACTTAATGTAATCTGCTAATATCTTCATTGAATCAATATTAATTGCTTTACACGATAAATTATCTAAAATTTCAGGAGCATGAACATCAACAGTATAAAATTCATCTATACCTAAAGAATTAATCATACGTAAAACTACATGAGCAAAAGGACATTCTCCGGGCCTAAATACTTTATCTTGCCTAGCATAAGCAAGATAAGGTACTACTATGGATATTTTGCCTGCCCCCATTCGTTTGACGGAATCTACCATCATTATTAGTTCAAATAGTCTTGAATTTTGGTTACCGCAAAAATTTGGTCCTGTTGATTGAACGATGATGACTGCTTTTCCTTCTATTATAGATTCATCTTCGATGTTAATCCTCAAATAATTCTCTCCATCAGGAAACGTTTTAAATTCGGTATTTATCGATTCAACCCTTAACTCTTTAGCAATCTTTACTCCCAGCATTTGAGAAGCTGGACCTACAATTAGAATTTTTTCCATAAATTACCACTTTCTCTATTTGGAATTTAACATTATAATTAATGAATTCTTTCTTATATTTTTTTTAAAAATTTAAGTGAAATTTCAAAAATTTCTTCTCTATACCCCTTGAAAGAATGACCTCCTGTTTCGAATTGTACTACATTTTCCTTCTTTAGTCCAAGATGGTTTTTTATTTGGTCTAAATTTTTAAATGGAATTCTTTGATCATCTTTACAATGAGCAACCAAGATTCTCTCATCATTTTTTAGATTTTTATTCAAATAATATTTAGGGCTTATCAATTTTATAATATCATCGGGGAATTTTATTCTTGTTGTTTTGTAATCATAACGGGTACATAGTGCTATTATCTTTTTTACCCTCATGTCAAGAAACCCGTGAGTTAAAATTATTGCTCCTCCCAAACTTCTGCCAAACAAACCAATTTTATCTTCTAATAATCTTTCTGATTGCTCATTTACAACCCAACTAATTACTTCTTTAATATCTGAAAATATTTTAACAACCATTTTATCCCATCTTGAACCCGTTTGCTTTTTAGTCTCTCCATGTGCGCGGTAATCATACGATAAGACGTAAAATCCAGCACTCGCAAACTTTTCTGTAAACAACTTTACAAAATAACTTTCTCGATGATCTAATAATCCCGCAAGGTTTATTATAAAAGGGGCTTTTGGAGGTGTATTCAAGGAGTAATAAATTGAACCTTTGAGCTCTATATTATCAGATTCTATCGGAATTTCTATGTTTTCTATTTCTAAAGCAGTCATGTTAAGATTAATTAAACCTTATTGTTTTTATATTTTTCAATTACCCTCTTTAAAGTTCTCACGGTTAATTCTAAACAATGTTTATGATCGTCGGGTAATCCGTGTAACTCGCGATCGATATCTTCTGGTTTCAAATTCTCTGCAAATTCAATAGGCTTTCCTTCAATTAATAATGTAGTTTGGCTTCCTGTTGCTACCGTCGCTCCACAACCATCAGTATAGAAATTTGCGTTCTCAATTATTCCATCTTTAATTGTTAAAAAAAATTCCATGGTGTCGTTACATGGTCCTTTATATGAATGGGAAACTGTGAAATTAGACGGTATCCCCCAATTTTTTGGATTATGATATAAATCAACAACATATTTGTTAAAGGCTTTAATTTCTTTATCTATTATTTCTTGTTGGAGTTTCTCAACAAAATTATCAAAATCATCCTCATCTTTAGGCATCCTATTTATTGTCCTCCAAATGGTTCAAAACGTGTTTCTCTAAATGCTCTTTTCTTGTAATTTCGTTTGGAGCTTTATTGTATTTCTCTAGAACACCTAAAATTTCCCGATTTAAGGCGTCGTGTTCGCGTAAACAACTGCTTTTTTTCAAAAATTCCTCTCCGTGCCTTAGTGCGGCTAAATTTTCAGTAATTTTCATTAATTCAGTAGCAATAATACTGTTAATATAAATTAAGTCAGAAAGCATATTTTTCATGTATAAGCCTAATTTTAATTGATCAGACATATGCACTAAAATTTCTCTTAAAATTAATTACTTATTATAATTAAAGATATCAAAAGGAAATTTTAAAATGAAAAAGCAAAATAAATTGCTATATATATTAATGCGTCAATTATGAAGGCACTTATAGCCCCCAATCTCGTAAAAAAAGTTTTTTTCATGTCGGGTTTTAGAACCTCCTTCGGGAAAACTTTCAGATTCTTTAGATACTTATTGATAAGACGGTCTTCTTTTAAATCTAAAGTAATTGGAATTCTATAGGTTACAGATGCGGTTTTAAATTCCACAACATCGATTGGAAGGCATAAATAAAATATTATGAAGACTATCACAACACACAATAACGAAGTGCTTAGAAGATTATCAATTATTAAATCCATTGTATCAGCAATTACCCACCCTTCTACTTGTTGAATCGTCATAAATACCAGTAATCCGCTTATTCCAAATATATCAAAAAAATCCAATTTTCTATACCACTTTCTCACGTTGATCGACTCTATATTATTTGCGGCAACATAGTGAAATTTATAGTGAAAAGATCGTTTGAACCTAAATTTCTTTAAATCTTCGTCAAATTGTAGTATATCTCCATCTTTATTACTAAAATCGTAAAGGAGAGATTTTACAAATAGCATTAAACCATACATTAAGGAGATCCACCAAACAAAAGGACCAAAAAATACCATCTGCGTTAACATAATTATTGCAAATATTATTAAAAACAACCCAAAGACTAAGTTGAATAATTGAAAATTAGTCGTACTTACATCTGAAAATAATCCACTCTTATTTAATTCCTCTCCCTCTCGTAATTTTGGATTACAATCTAAATAAGTGCTAAAATCCTCATTGAACTGAGTTTGTTTTTTTAATTTCACGGGAGAAAACCACATTTCATAAAGTCTCTCCTTTGTAGCGATTTCAAAATAGTTTTGCTGAAACATAACCAAAATAATTAAGGCAAGGATATCTACAATAGAAATAACGACAAAAGTCCAAGATAGTACAAATTCTGGTCCTGCTCTTTCAGCAGCAAATAAGGGGATTGCTGTCATAAGTTGTAAAACTATGAAAGGAATCATTATTATAATCCAAGCTAGTTTCGGCCCCGTGTGATTATTTTGATATCGAAGCACTTCAATGTCTTTTCTTGGAATTTCCGTTAACCACGGAAACCCAGGTCTTATTTCGTTAAAGAATAGAAAATTCTTAGATTTAGAGAACACTCCCTGAAAGGGACTCAATAGAAAATATATTATCAAACCCAGCCCAATTCCTAGCATTGGAAGCCCAGTAACATAAAACCACGATGGCCCACCAAGGAATACAGCGCTCCCATATTTTACTTCGTGACCAATATCAATTCCGAATATAAGAAAAGAATATATGCCAATACTGATTAAAAGTAATGCAGCCAAGCCTCTTGTTAACGTAATTGAATTAAATTTAACGAATGTTTCTACTGGTTCTCTTAAATCCCGCATTCTTTTTATTGTCAAAGAATTTTCCCGGATGTAATAGGGAGTGATGAAAAATTTTGATGTTATTATCCCTCCAAAAACAATTATTAGGATATCAACAAATAACGAGAGATTAAAACCTTCGAGGGTTATTTCAAAATCAAATCCTATAAATAAGAATAAAAATCCTAAAAACATTATAAAAAGTCCAGTAAATAGAAAAATAAAGCGCAAGATTCGCTTTTTAGGGTGCGTTAATTTTAATTTTTCAATTTCTTCGTTGTTTAAATAACTCATCAGATGCACGATAATTTATCAAAAATATTAATATATCTTTTGTTTTTATCTTTAATAAAATTTCAATTTTAATAATTTAAAAATAATTGAATTCAAATATAAATAAATTTAGAATTAAATAAAAAATGGATTATAAGAACTTTCACGACGGTTTATTGTCAATATCGTTGTTTCAATTTATTATATCGCTTACTTTTTTAATAAGCTCGCTTATTTTAAAACCATATATTGCATTGGAACCTGAAGAAAGAGATTTTATCGTTTTTTTAACAATAATAAATATGAGTTTTAGCATCTACTACTTAATAGAAGCGTTAAAATTAGAAAAAGTTTTTAAATTAGAAGATAAACACGTTATTAATTTTGGAAAAAGGATTGGAATCGTATCTTTAGTCTATTCACCCTTTTATTTTACTTTTTTATCACTTTTATTTCTTAATTTGCACGAGTTGCTAGTAATGATGGTTTACTTAAATCTCATTATAGAAACATTGTTATTTGGGGTTGTATTTAAAGAAGTTTACGATCTTCTCTTTATAACTGAAACTGAAAGAAAGTTTGAATTAGAAAAAAATCGTAAATTATACTTAGAACCTTAAGAAGATTATTAAAATCAGTATTATTAAAAATTTTAGATAAAAATATATTTTCTTGAATTACAGTTTAGCTAATTTTTCTAATGCGGTGTCGCACATTTTCATTTTAGTCGAATATTTTTCCATTAGCTCTGCAAATTTTTCCACTTCAATTTCCTTATTATCTTTAAGCACTTTCAACTCACTAATCGTTCTTACGATACCTGCTTTTTTGTCTATCAATCGCTCTCGTTTACTATAGGGTATTTTTTGTTCCAGTTTTCTTTTTTGGAATGTTTTAAACCTCTTAATATTTAAATCCTTAGGTACAAATTTGGTTAAATATATAGTGCTTTTTGGAACGAACGGTGCTAAATTTTCTGGAATAATAATAATTGGTTCAGGATCCTGAATTCTTTTAATATCGTCGTAATTTAAAACATCTATTTTATTTTCTTTCAAGATATCCGTAACAATAGACAAATTACCGTCAATATTGCTTTTTTCTTCGGTTGATAAATCAGATAACTCTTGGATCATTTCATTCCAGATTTCTTTAGATTTTTCGTAATAGAAAAATGCTTTTTGTTGTAACTTTCTAACTTTGTCTTTATTTATATTTGTAATAGAAGATTCTAACGAAGCTTGAGCTTTAAGATTGCAAGCTTTACCCATATCAAAGTGAAATTGAGCTCTTAATTGTTGCTTTTTCTTCTCTTCGTGTTTTTTCAAATAAAATAATCTTTTTGACAAAGAGCTTAATCCCGCATATAATTTTGAAGCGAAATAGATATTATCAGAATTTTCTTCCTTTAACGCAGCAATACTTTGTGCTAAAATTCGAGTCTCCTCTGAATTTAATTCAAGATTTTCAGATGAAAGAGTTAAGCCTATTTCGGTCTGATTAACAGATGCGGCACTAAAATACGCAGCAGTTTTATACATTTTGCTGCATTCTACCATCGCTATTATTGCATCTTCCCAATCTTCCTCATCTTCAAATTTTTCTGAGATATGCGAATAGGCCCTTGCCATCACCCATAAAGTACGCGCACACTCAAACATTAAATCTCTTATCTGAATTTCCTTATTGTTGTCTAAAGGTTCTAAAAAAATTGGTGTAATGTCTAAATCTTTTAAAATTTTATATTGGTCTTCATTTTGATAATTAATGTTTAAAATTTTGGTGTACTCTAGAACAAGGTTTAAATCGTCTAAATGAAAACTTTCTTCTTCTTTTTCTAAAGCTTCTTCAATTTTCTTTATTTTATAATGCAGATATCTAATACGCTGCATTATCTCGTCTGTAAAAAAAGTCATATTCTACACTTATAGTTTTTTATTTAAATTTCAGTTAATTAAAATAATTTAATCATCATTTTAAAACCATTTTAAAATTATGAAAATTAATATACATTAAAAATGGCTAATCAAAAAATATTTATTTTTGAATTTGTGAGTGGAGGAGGATACAATAAAGTTGATATTCCTTCGTCTTTATTTTGCGAGGCCTATGCAATGCTAAGGACTTTAATTGCGGATTTCAAAAAATTAGGTTTTCAAATTACTACTTTATTAGATTTTAGAATAAATTTTTTATCTCAATATTTAGAGGCAGATAAAATTAAACTAGTTAGAAAGAATGATGACTATATAAAAATTTATACAGAGTGTTTAAATGAATGCATTTATTGTTTTATTATTGCCCCAGAATTTTCAAATCATCTTTATAATTTGACTAAAATAGCAAAAGATAATAAAAAGACCGTTTTAAGTGTAGATTTAGAAGGAATTTGGTTGGGGACTTACAAGCTAAAAACTTATAACTTCTTCTTGGAAAATAAAGTTAATACACCCAAAACTTATCGCATCCCATTTAGAAAAAAAGAATTTGATTTAGAATTTGTACTTCAAAAATTTGAGATATTAGGATGTCCAGTTATAATTAAACCTGAAGATGGAGTTGGTTCCGAGTCTATATTTTATTTTGAATCTAAGGCACAGATTATCCATTTTTTTGAAGATTCTAACGAAAAACTCGATCTAAGTAGAAATTATATCCTTCAAGAATATATAGATGGCGAGGACCTAAGCGTATCAATAATTAACGGCGTATCCTCTAAAAAATCAGGAGCCATGAATCAAATAATTTTAAGCATCAATGCGCAGATCGTAAAATTTAAAGATTCCGTTAATGATTCCATCTATTTAGGTGGTTTTACTCCTGTAGTTGATTACGAGTTTTTAAGAGATAGCTTAGAAAAAATATTAAAAAACATGGATTTGTCTAGTTTTCGAGGTTATTTTGGTATGGACTTTATTAAAAAAGCAGATAATTCTATTTACTTTATTGAGATTAACCCAAGATTGACCACATCATATATAGGAATCAGAAATATATTAGATTATAATCCTTTAGAAATGATTTTTAACCAAGATAAACCTTCGCTTAATTTAAAAAGATTACCTCATCAAGGTTTTTCTAAATTTAATCAACTTGAATTAAAATATGTGGGAGACGAAACCTCCAAAGAAATTATTGGCATAATTATCCCAAAATTAATGAACTTGATTCCAGAAATAGTAACACCTCCAATTGCTTTAAGTAAATCAGTTGTGGAGCAAGACTTATTGTATTATTGTTTTATAGCAACAAAAACAAAAGATTTAGAATCTTCAGAGAAAAGAATTTCTAGAATTATAGGGATTTTTGACGATTATAATTTTAAAACAATTAAATAGAAAGTAGAAGGATAATAGAAAAACCTCCGTAGTGGATCAACAGAGAAATAATTAACGAATTTTCAATCTTTAACTTTTTATTCACACTTAAATTATATGTTAACAACCATAAAGACAATACTTGGAATAAAATTACGAGCACATTATCTAATATTCTAACTGCTGGTAAATTTAAAGAACCTGTAGAGAATAAGATAAAATGCAATACTAAGTAAATATCTATAGGAAATAAAATAATGGGAAAAGAAATTAAAAATTTCAAGGTATTTTCTTTTTTTTTATAAATTATGCGACATATGCCTTCGTTAATTAGAAAAAAGAAAGTAATATTGCCTATAAATACAATTCCAAGTATGATTTGAAGAATTGGTTCAATAAATTCGAATTCTATTATAGATTGCCCAAAAAAGAGAAATAAAGGAAATAAACCGTTCAGACCGCAAAATATCGCCCCTATTAAAGCAATCGTAAGTGAAAAAATTATCGTATAAATCATTTGGTTGCTTTCGTAATTAATATATTTTTTTGGAGTCAAACGCATTAATCCTTTCAAAATTGGCGAACTAAATTCTTTTTTGCTAAAATCAGGAGTAATGATTGTATTTATGTTATCCTTTAACGAATTGTAAGCATGGGTCCCCAATTCAGTTAAGTAATACTTCTTATCATCATGTTGTTCAATTAAATGAGATAGAGTATCTAAATGGTGGTAAATCGTGCCCGTACTTACCTTTAATTCTTTTTTAAGGTATGTAAACGAAGTAAATTTATTCTCTCCAATAATGGATATGATCTGTCTCCTAAGTCCATGGCCCAACGCGTAGTAAAAATTAGCCTCAGCATCGTAACTTTTAGCGTTTTCCTTATGTATTTCTTCTTTTTTACTAATTACTTGATCCCCTTCTTACTTAGCTTTCCTTTATCAAAAGGATGTTTAAAATATCGAAGAATATTAATATCGAGCCTATAATCGAAAAGTAAAAACCTATTTGGGCGGTAGGAAGATAAATGAATTCTTTTGTGACGATTTCAAAAACGAATATCAAAAAAAATCCCAACCCAACGAAATTAATTATTACAGAATTGATTCTATACTCTATTTTATAAACGATTAAAACCGTTCCAGCTAAACAGATTATGCCGCTAATTAAGGGAAATAGATATAAAAAAGAATCTTCAATTGCTACACTCGTTGTATAAATATATATGGATAATAAAGAATTGTCAGAAAACCAAGCTAAAAATTGCGATATTATCAATAATATCGAACCAATTAATCCCAACAGACGAAAGTCTAAATATTTTTTGATACTCATAATTTTTTATGTTTTACACGATTTTTATATTAAAAAAAACATTCAATAATTTTTATAAACTAAAATAGTAATATTAATTTAATCTTAAAATAGAACTACAAAATAATTATAGTTGAACTGAAATGTCATCGGAAAAAGAAAAAGAAATTGATTTGGACTCGATACCCCTTCTCGATTATTTGAAGCAAGCGATCCCAGTCGAGGAATTGAGGGATTTCTCGTCTGTAAGGCGTATTGGGAGCATAGATTTCGTCAAAGGGGTAGCGATAGTTTTTATAATAATGGCGCATGCAGGAGGTGCGTGGCTTGATTCTACTTGGGTTTTTCTCTATGCTATAATGTTTACTTATATGGACCTTCTTGGTCCATCTTTATTTGTTTTTTTATCCGCATTAAGCGTCGTATTTAGTATTCGGCGGAAAAAGGGAATTTTACCAGAAAAGGTCATAAGAAATAGAATTTTTTCTCGAGGAATAATGATTATTGTAATTGCAATTATATTCAATATAATTTCTATAGAGTTCACAATCGAAGGTTACTCTTTTCCCGCCACACTTTGGGGTTGGAACATCCTAATGTTTATAGGCGCTTCACAGATCTTCTCTTATTACGCTTTAAAAATTAGTAAAATTTCTCGAGCTGTTATAGGAATGTTTATTATTTTTACATCTGACACTATTAGGTTTTGGCTTTTTACAGGAAAAGAAGCGGGAGATGTAATAATCTCTATTTTACATTATATAATAGTCTCACCTTCTCCTATGACCCCGTTGTTACCTTGGCTCTCAATCTGTTTTCTTTCTTCGATTTTTGGAGAATACTTGTATGAAGCCATGATTGGAGGAACGAAAAATGATTATAAAAAGTTATTTCGAACTTTTTTATATTGGGGGATTTTCCTTATTCTTGCTGGCATTTTTTTAGGTAGCAATGGTTTCGTTCCCGGAGGTTTTACAACTAGTGAACTGCCATTAAATGAATATCCTTTTATAGAGCTTTTGGGTGTAATGCAAACCCAAAGTCTCTTCCCCGAAATTACATATCCAGTGATGTGGGAGTTTTTAATCAGGGGACGGGCGCCTAACATGATATACAATTTAGGTGCTGCGCTTTTACTCATTGCAATTAGTTTCTATTTTATCGACATAAAAAGGAAAATGAACCATTTTATATCTATGATGAATTACTATGGAAAAGTGTCATTGAGTTTGTTTTTACTACATTTTATATTTATTACGCTCTTTTTAAATTCTCTCAATTTGGTTGTTTTCGTATTCGTTGTATTTACTTATTTGGGCTTCTGGGGCTTTTGTCTTTTCATTTGGAACGAGTTTTATGGCGGCGTGGGTTCGCCAGAATGGTTTATGGTTCAAGTTGGGAGAATTGGGCAGAAAACAGGTGGTACGGTTAAGAAGGAAATTTCCATAATAGAAAAAGAAATAAAAGGGACAGTTCATAAAATAAAACGCGAACGCGATAAAGGTTCAGAAGAATAAGTCTATACAAATAATTTCTAATAAAATTTTCAATAATTTTTAATTTCTTATCTCAATTTTTCTTTTTTGTGATAAAGTTTAAATTTTCACAAGATAAGAATATTTTATAATAATTTTCAAGTAATAATTTTAAAAATTGGTGAAAAATGTCGATTGAAAATGAATTTGATTCGGCAACTGAATCGCCTCCACTATTCAATTACTTACAAGAATTAATCCCATTAGAAGATATTAGGGATTTTGCTTCGCCAAAACGTATTGGAAGCATTGATTTTGTAAAAGGTTTCGCAATTGTTTTTATTATATTAGCACATTCTGGTAGCGCTTGGTTAAATAGTGAAAACCAATATGTTTACGGCATATTATTTTCATTAATGGATTTCCTTGGTCCATCTCTATTTGTTTTTCTATCGTCTCTAAGCGTAATTTTCAGCATAAAAAATAAGCAAAACATACTCCCTCCTAAAGTTATTCGCATGCGAATTTTCTCGAGAGGCGCGATGATTATCCTAATAGCGATGATTTATAATGTTGTATCCCTAACTTTGGATGGATTTGGCGTACCATTCCCTTTAAGCCTTTGGGGTTGGAATATTCTCATGTTTATTGGTTTCTCTCAGATCTTTTCATTTTACGCTCTAAAATTAACTAAGCTTTATCGGGGTATTTTTGCTATTTTAATCGTAGTATTTTCAAATGTGATTAGAGACCTAATTTTTGTTCCAGGATTAGAAGGGAATAATTTAATCGTAATCGTAATTCATTTTATAGTAATCGGACCAAACCCCATGGTACCCCTCCTTCCGGGTCTTGCTATCATTTTTATTTCTACTATATTTGGAGAATATCTCCACGAAGCTATGAATAAGGGGACTGACGATGCGTATGTTGGTTTATTTCGCATTTTTATGGTTTGGGGTATTATCTTGGTGGCGGTAGGTATTGGTTTTGGTTCTCAATTGTACACTGAATCTTCAATACCAGGTGGACTCTTAGAATATCCTCACATGATCTTATTAAATATAGCAAATGAACAAGACTACTTTGTTATTCCTGGAATGCCTGAGTTTTTAATTAGGGGTAGAGGCCCGAACATGTTTTATAATTTAGGTGCTGCGCTTTTAATAATAGCTATCTGCTTTTATTTTATTGATATCAAGAAGAAATATGGTAATTTCGTTAAAATGTTAGTATATTACGGTAAAGTCTCGTTAAGTCTATTTTTTGTGCACCAGTTATTCCTTGGCTTATTTATTGGACAATTCGATGTTATTCTTTTCCTCATTGTAAACATAACATACGTGGGATTCATGGGATTTCTTCTATATATTTGGATGGAGTACGCAAATGGAGTCGGATCGCCGGAGTGGTTAATGGCTTATATAGGAAGTCTTGGGAAGAAGAAACGAAAAAAATAGATTAAAAAAATACGGAAACTCAAAAATATTTTTTCTTTATTACTTTTTTCTTTTGAAGTACCAACCAGTACAATCCTAAAAATATAAATACCTTTATGATAATAGTAAAATTAATAAAATAAAAATTATGAGTGAAATCGTTGGAAAATTCGTCAGATAAAATGTCGTTAAAGTTTAAAGTTTGCTTGTTTGGGCCCGGGAATGTAGGTAAAACTTCCCTACTCGTTAGATATATAAAAGATTACTTTTCCTCCGATTTAAAACAGACAATTGGTTCAAATTTTTTAATAAAGGATGTTCTGATTGATGAGCAAAACATTAGACTACTACTTTGGGACATTGGTGGACAAGATCAGTTTGCAAAGCTCCGTACGATCTATTTTAAAGGGAGCAATGCGGCATTTGGAGTATTCGATTTAACTTCGCCTCAATCCCTTTTAAAACTCCCTGGTTGGATTAGCAGTATAAAGAAAACAGTTAAAAAGTCAATACCTATACTTATAGTGGGAAATAAGAAAGATTTAGAACGCCAAGTTGAGAGGAGTGAGGCAGAAGACTTGGCAAAGCGATTAAATTGCGAGTATTTAGAAACTTCGGCAAAAACGGGAGAAAATGTTGAAATAGCTTTTGAGAAATTAGCTCGAGCTTTGATCTCGAGCACCCTAAGTTAAATTTCAATAACCTATTTAATCATTCAATCGCTCTAACTTATTTTTATGTCAAGTTTTTGTATCTCTTCAACCAAATTATCCAATCCAATAAATCTTATAGAATTTATTCCTAATACACGCGCTGCTCGAACGTTACTAAAACCATCGTCAATAAATATAATTTCTTCTGGTTTACACCCTGCTTCTTTTAATGCATACTCGAAAACTTTCGGGTCCGGCTTTGTCATGTGTACTTCATGCGAGAGAATAAACTCGTCAAAAAGCTCCCAAATACCCCATTTTTGTTTCTTCAAATAAGTCCAATGACTAGAATTAATATTTGACATGCATATTATCTTTAGATTATTGAAAGTTTTGATTTTTCTAAGTAACTCAACCATATCTAGATTGAGGCCTGAAATTATACTATTAAAAGCGTTATAAAACTCAGTTTGATCGAGAGCACACACTTCAAGTAATTCGCAAGCTTGTTGGTAGAACTCTTTATCTGTTATTCTACCTTGGTGATAAGTATCTGATTGCCGAAAGAATTCTAACATTATCGGAGTTTTAGGTTTATTCAAAGGAGATGGAGTTATTACCTCGTTAAAGAACCTGCTAAAATCTAAATCTATAAGTACATCTCCTAAATCGATTATAATGCATTTTATTTTCTTTTGTTTTTTTATTTTTGTAATCTTACATCACCATATACGCGCAATTCGCGCGTTACTTTCTAAAATACACTTTGGTTGAAAATCGTCTAAAAGGTTTCGGTAATTTGTGTTTAGGGAACCCTTTCGTGTCGTTGTCGAGCATTTCCAGTAGTTCGCTTAATTTTATATTGTTTATGTTTTTTGAAGTGCCTTTTTTTGGACCAATAGGTTTACCGATTAATCTTTGTCGTACCGAAATGGTTTGAGCTTCTTGCTCGTTTTTACCGAGTATTATTGTATAAGGAATCCACTCCACTTCTGATTGTCGAATCTTTTTTCCTAATTTCTCATCTCTATCATCAAAATCTACTCTGTAAAATTCTCTGCTGAGAATCTCCAAAACTTTTTCAGCGTATTCTTTCTGATCTTCACTAACAGTGATAATTCTCACTTGTATAGGGGATATCCACGTCTTAAATCCAGGAACAGTTTTGTTCTTATCCCTAACAGCTGTTTCAATCAACCCCCATAAAATTCTTTCTAGTCCTCCCGTTGGAGAATTGTGAAGAATTACCGGATACTTCTTTGTACCATCAATATCTGTAAAATGAATGTCATATTTTTGTCTCTTTTTTCCTTCGTTATCGACCATATATTCAAGCGAGCTTTCTACGTCAATTTGGTTAGTTGAGAGTGTAGCGCTTCTATTTTGAGCTGAAAGAACTGGTCTTTCGAACTTTAAAACGAAGTAAAAGTACCGTTCTTCCCATAATTCTAATAAAGCTGGTTGTCCTTCTTTCTTTATTAATTCTTTAATCCATTCCTTGTTTTCTCTATAAAAATCTTGAGTTGCTCTGAAAATTATGTATGATTTTATTCCTAGGTCGTCTAAAAGATTTTTTATTAAGAAGTATTGATGTTTAAATTCTTCTACGGAGGACTTTACATCTTTGCATAATGTGTGCATGTCAGGCATTACAAAACTTCTTAACCTTCTCAAGCCTGTAAGTTCTCCTTTCATTTCCCGTCTAAAGGAATACTGTTCCCATTCATATACTCTTAATGGGAAATAGTGAGGTTTTAAATTC
>DAOUUT010000107.1 GCA_030668025.1 Promethearchaeota archaeon | reverse complement strand
GTATGAATTTCTTTTTCATCAAAACCAATTAATAGTGCCACTAAAAATCCACGTCTTGGTTTTTTTTTCATTCTTTTTTCATCTTATAACTTATTATTTAGTAAGTCTATCGTCATTAGTATCTAATTTATCGATGTTGTTTTTTTTTAAAAAATTGTTTAATCTTTTTGAATTAAACCAAATTACTTTTTTAGATTTATCTAAAGCTTTAAAATGGGTTTCATTTCCTGACCAAATTGGTGCATTTAAGAAAAGAGCACAGGCAACAAAATGTACATCATTTTCATGGAAAATTAAACTTCTAACCTCTACAATCTTTGGTTCATATTGTTTGGGAGAAATTTTAATTATATCAAATTGGGAAATAATTGAATTCACAGTTTCTTCCTGAAAATTTAATTTTTTTGAAAGATTTCTAAGAATTTCATCCCAAAATATAGCGGGTGCAAATAATTGAAATTCATTATTATCAATAAAACAATTAAGAAGTTGTCTTTCGATGCCATTTTTATTATATATGGCTGAATATACTATGTTGGTATCTATTACTAAGTGAATCATTTCTTAGATTCTTCCTTTAAGATTTTTGCTCTTATTTCTTCTCCAGATTTTATGATATCTTCTAAAGATAAATTCTTTTCTTTTAATTTTTTTTGAAATTCAATGCCAAAATCGTCAATCTTCTTTTTCTTTGCTTCTATTATTAGTAATTTTAGTAATTCATCCATAGATTTCGCATTATATAACGATAGAAGCTCCTTTAATTCCTTTTTGGTCTTATCTTTAATAGAAATTGTAGTATATGTCATGTTTACTTATATGATCTAATTATTTAATTATTTAATAAAATAATTATTCTATTAATATAATAGTAAAATCATTATATATTTTTATATCTATCAAAAACGTACTATAATTATTGGTATCTTTTTAAAGAGGTAAAATCGTTTGAGTAAAATAATAGAAGGGATGGAAAGTTTCTTCGGACGTGGTGCGTTCGAAAGCAAGATTTTTGCTGATAACACTTGTTGTTTTATTGGTGCATTTGGAAACGTAGGGGTATAACTTTTGCTTTAAGATTATATAAAATTATCTTATTCAAATATTTTAAATTCTATTGCGTTTTATTAAGCTTAAGTTTAAGTTAACTCAATTTAGATTATATTATGTCCTTATTTGATAAACTTGATAAGAAGGAGTTAAGAGAACTTCTTGTTAAATGTTGGATGACTCACGATGGGGCGTGGTTTTATAACGCGGTAAAAGAATATGGAATCGATGCTGCAAACAAGCTCAATAAAGGAGCTATCAAAAACTTATCTGTCTTGGAAATGCAAAGAATTCGAAAAGCCTTGGGAATGGAAAATACGAAGATATCTACTTTCGAGCAACTTAAAAAATTCATCGATGACGGTTTTAGTATTTTAAAAGGAGATTTTATGAAGTTTGAATATACTTTCCTCGAAAATAACTGCATGCATTGGGAAATGGATAAATGTTTCGCGTTCGAAGGAATGAAAATGATTGGAGTAAAGCAAGGTTATGAATGTGGTCTTATCTATCGTGTATGCTGCTGGCTGGATGCATTAGGAATTAAATATGAATTAAAACCCAAAATTAATGAATGCTTATTATACTCCCAAGAAAAATGCGTGGGAGACATAATTGTTAAGTTAGATGGGTAGTTGATGTTAGATTTAACAACTAACTTTAAAATTAAATAAAATTATCTACTAAAAAAAATAAATAAATTTGAAACTACAAATTTTCTTAAGAAAAATTCTATTATATATTAAAAATTGGTCTACATTTTCTTAATTAGAATTAAAAAGTATATTAATTATAAGTTAAAAGGATTAATTAAAGAATAAAAAATGTGAGTAATACAATGGGAAAACCTACAAATTATCCAGATCCTAGTAAAAACCCTTATAGAGTTAATAAAGAACAAGTACGAGAACGAGAAACTAATCAAGCAAGGTTTACAAAACCCTCAGTTGATTTTGAAAACCAACGCGTTTGTCCCTCGTGTGGGAAAGCAATTAAAATTAGTCACAATTTTTGTAAATTCTGCGGAATAGATTTAGTTGGTATACAACCTCTTGGATATTCAGATAGAACGCTAAAAGAGTTAGCTAATACTGCACTAACTGATCCCGATCCTGGCGTTAGGAAAGATGCGGTGGATACTTTAGGCGAACTCGGCGATAACGAGATTCTAGGCGTTTTAGCGTATATTTTATTAAACGATGCACATGAATTAGTTAGAAAAGAAGCTGCGAATGAATTAGGCGATTTACATCACCAACTCTCTCTTGATGTTTTAGCCAAAGCTTTAAAAGATCGAAGTCCTTCCGTGCGGAAAGAAGCAATTGAAGGTTTAAAGAAAATTAAACAGTTGAATAAACCCGAAAAAATCGATAAAGAGGATAAAAACTCTGAACGCGGATCTCCGGCACAAGATAATGAAGAAACTAACAAAACTGCAAATAACGGGTTGAATGACGAAAAAAAAGGAGAAGAAGAAATAGAAGAAAGTCCGTTTGAAGAAATTGAACCACGAGACGAAGACGATCTTTATAAATTATAGAGCAAATAACTTGCTCAAAAATAAGGTTTAATCTATTTTTTATTAAGTTCAAATTTAGATTTATATTTACGTATTAATCTTTATTACTTGGAATTTTTGGTAGTTCTTTTCGAGTTGATGCAGGTTTTTCAGCTTTTTTTTTTGGAGGAGTGCTTGCTTTCTTTAAAACTTCTACAGCTTCAACAATTCCTTTCTTATCGTCAAAATAAACTCTAAATAAATTATTATCTAATTCAATTACTCCTTTTGGAACCTTTTTAACCTCTTCCCAAGTGATCTCTACAACGTCCTTTCCAAATACTTCCGTTATTTTAGAAACAGCACCGTATAAGGAATGTCCAAGAATTAGATTTTGACGTTCATAATTTTCTGGAATTTCTATATCTAATATTTTTTTTTTAATTTTTTCTTTTTCTTCCTCTAATAATCCAACAGTTTCTTTTACTTTAGATGGACGGATAGGACTCCCTTTCCCTTTTAATTTCTTAGGTTCAATAGCAAAAGAGGACTTCACTACATTATCGGTCTTATCATCTAAGATAGGCGAATAGTACTCCTCTTCTACTTTTTTTTTAGAAGTTTTTACTACTTCAGGTTGATGTCCTGCGTCTAATAATCTATCGCGCTCAATGTTTCGGACATAGCGCAAATCTTCTAATTTTTCCGTTACCTCCATAGATTCCAATCTAAATGCGTTTAAAAATTCCCCCAATTCATCCCCTTGATCTATGGATACAACTTTACAACGATGGTAACGAGCATCTTCCATCAATTCTCGTTGCAAATCTTGAGCTACACGGGAGCTTATGAACCTTTTCCTAACGGGAGATTTTGCCCCTTTCCAAATAAAAATCCTTCTAAGGTCTTCCCGAATAATAAGAAACACTTGTTCAGGATTTAAATGATTTTTAAGATCTTCTTGTTTTATATCTAATTTATTTCGTTCTCCTGAATCATCAAGCTCATATACTATGAATTCTTCGTAAACATCAGTCATAATCTATTCTCAACTACACATTTAAATTTAGTTTTTAGAATTATTTAACGAATTAATATTTTAACCCAAATATAAAATTTCTTCAATAAAAGTTTATTCAAAAACGAGAATAGGAATCATAAAAGAAAAAAGAATTATTAAAAAAAAAATAATAAAAAAAAATTTTCAACCAATTCTAATGGTTGTATTACCATCTTGATTATTGTCGATCGTGTAGGACGTTATCTATTGAAAGAACAAATCCCAAGAGTACCCTTCGGTCGGTTTTGTTATCTAAGATTTTTAAAGCGTAAGTATCTTTAAAATCAAACATACCACCTAAAAAGATGTCTCTCCATCTGTCAGCTTTTTCAATTTCGGCAACAACATTTCCCGTTGTTACGTCGTAAATTTTGAAACTAAATCCCATAAATTTTCCTTGCGCTCGAAACCATTCAGTTCCATCAGGCGCTTCTAAAAAGAACACAGGTCGAAAAAACGATAGAATCTTTTTCTTAATCCTTGCAATTAATTCGCCATTAATATCTTTTAAATCTTGCGCACCTCTTGCCGAAATTAGTTTTGCATGAATAGTTGCTGCGACCCTCCCATCGATCTCTTGGAGCTCTACTCTCTTGCGAATACTAAAGATTATTCTATGCATTCTTCCTATTTTTTGATTATTCTCATCAAGGATGTCGCCCGAACCCCAGTCCCAGTATTTTTCTTTCAATACATAGTAATTTCTGTTGATATCGAACAAACCCATTGGCCTAGTTCCTACTGGTGCGCTTACTGGTGTGCTTACTGGTGCGTTTACTGGTGTGCTTACTGGTGCGTTTACTGGAGCCTGTTCAGTTTCCGAAGATATTTTAAAACCACACTCCTGACAAAATCTTTGGTTTAGGTCTTTTACTTCAACACCACAATTAGAACAAAAATTTGAAATATTTCTCACCTTTGCAAAAATTTACAATTTTAATCAAATTAAGACAACATATTCTTTTAAATTTAAGCTAAAGAAATTGAGTTAAATAAATAAGAAAAAAATAAAAAAAGGGGTTTAATGGATATTTTGAGATTTATTTGTTCCGATTCTCCTCTTTTTCGTGGTGGAGCATAATAACAATGCCAAGAATAAGCATTGCGGACTCGTCGTCAAGGTCAGGAGACATTTTAATTCCAAAAGTATTCTTTAGGAGACTTTTCCATAATTTTTTTCGTATTTCGGCAACTTCCTTACCATCTTTTAAAATCTTGAATTTAAGCGTCATTAAGGAGCCTTTCATCGTGAAAACTTTATTCTCATTAGGATCCTCAAACCAATAACTAGGCTTAATGGATACGAGCTTTCTTTTTAGTCTCCCAATTAATTTATCATCCTCTTTCTCCCCTCCTTTATAAAACTTGTAAATAGCTCGTAAGGAGATCAATTTTTCTTGGATCGTTAATATGGGAACATCTTCCCTGTCTTTTATCCGGTAAGTATTACCTATCTTTATTAAATTTCCTCTAAATGTTCCAAGTAATTCGTTTTCTAAGTTCCTAATTTCTCCCTTATCCGTTAAAGAAACCATTTTCTCACGGAGCATAAATTCTCTCGTTTTTTGAAGCGACATTTTTTTTTCACTCTTTTAGATTTTCAAATATAGTTATTTAAAGATTTTAATGTAATAATTAAAGTTCAGCTTTAAAAATTTTTGCAACTATTATTAATAATAAGAATCAATTGATTCTACTAGCAAGAGTCACAGATAAATAAAAAGAAGAAATAACAGATAAATAAAAAAATAAAGGATAAAATTTATTTAATTTATAATAAAAAAAATAAATTATAGTTACCATGTCGTTAGTTTTTGTTTCTGAAGGGTATTTTTGTGAAGGAGAAGTGGCAAAAAAGTGGCAATTTCAAATGGAATTTGGGAAAATCCTATTGACCGAACAAGAGTTATCACTTGTAAAAAAATCAAACATTAGTTTAACAGAAATTGGTTCCTCAATTGATAATTTCAAGGATGGTTTTATAATTCCTTTAAAAAGTATCAAAAAAGCGTATAGCGCGAAAATCCAAAAAATATTTGTTGTAGTAGTTGAAACCAGAGATGATCATTTGTTCTCCATTACAATGGCAAATAATAGAAGCATAGGAAGGCAACAGAGTATTACTTTGAGTGAATTTATAAACGCAACTATTATAAAAACTATCAATATAAAAAGTATGGCATCCTCTCCGAACGATACGGAAATCGAACCCGTTTCTAATAAATGCAAATTTTGTGGAGAAATTAATGATATTAGTTGGAAATTTTGTAAAAAATGTGGAACGGAATTATAAAATAATTTTAAACTATAAGAAAAGAAAATATTAGTTATAACATTGAATAAATAAGTTAGCGATGACGGCGTGGAGCTCCAAAAGGGCCAGGGAATCTTCCACGACGGTAAGGAGTACGGCCCATCATTGGTCCACTACCTGCAGAGTCATGCATTACATTATCTATTGATAGAACAAACCCCAAGAGTATCCTTCTGTCTGTTTCGTTATCTAAGATTTTGAGAGCGTAAGTGTCCGCAAAATCAAACATACCACCTCCTAAGAAAATATCTCTCCATCGATCAGCTTTTTCTATTTCCGCTACCAATTTTCCTGAAGCAACTTCGTAGATTTTAAACGACCAGCCAAAAAAATCCCCTTCAGCCTCGTACCATCTATTTCGCATGTTATCTTCCAAAAAGAATTTTGATTTAAAAAAGGTTAATATTTTCTTCTTAATTCTTGCGATTAATTCTCCATCTGGAGTTTTTAAATCCTGAGCACCTCTTGCTGAAACAACTTTGCTATGTATAGTAGCAACAACGGTACCATCAAGTTCTTGGAGTTCAACTCGTCGTCTTATGCTAAAAATTATTCGATTCATTCGTCCAATTAATTTTCCCTCGTCATCCTTTATATCGCCGTAACCCATGTCCCACATCCGTTCCTTTATCAAATAATAATTTCGATTAATATCGAATAAACCACCTTTTTTCTGAGGTGTTGGAGTTGGAGTTGGAGTTGAAGAAGGGGTGCTTTCTACTCTTTTTTCTGGTGCTCTTTTCAACTCCGTACCGCATTTCTCACAGAATTTTTGGTCAATACTAGCTTCGTCTCCACAATTAGGACAAAATTTCATAATATCAGCTCTTTTAACTACCTTAAAAATATAATTCAGTTTTTAATCACCAATAGTCAATATAGTCTAATAAATTTAAGGATGGAAAAGAAAATATACTTAGATTTTAAAGAAATTTTTTAACTAAACTAAACTTTTAAATATAAGATAATAAAGAAGTGAGAAAATAAAATGTCAACAATACCAAGTCTGCTAAAACTAAAGGACTATATTACTCTAACTGGTACAACGATAGGTTTGATTGCTTTAATTTGTGGTTCATATGGAACCCGAGACGCGATCTCTTTAGGCTTTTTTTTAATCTCAATAACTTTTGGAACGGATTTAATTGATGGGTACATCGCGAGAAAGACAGGAACTGTAAACGATATCGGCAGAGAGCTCGATTCTTTGAGCGATTCGCTCACATTTGGTATAGTACCCGCCGTACTATGCTTTCAGGCGTTTAAAACAGGGACGCTTTTCGATTATATTCTAATAATTGGGTGTATATGTTTCGCACTAGGGGCTATATTAAGATTAGCTCGGTTCAATATTTCAACAAGTGCCGGGTATACAGGTGTGCCAACACCGGTAACCAGTTTATTAATCCTCGTTTACTTTTACGCTAATTATTTTTACGCGTTTGCGTTTGGTGGTTTGACCTATCCTTTCCTGGAAATTGCGTATTTCATTACTCCTTTCTTTTTAATTTTCTTTGGATGGTTAAACATTACTACTTACGTTAAATTTGGCGAAAAAGGTAAAAGCATTTATTACTTATTCATTATTTTAGCACCCCTTTCTCCGATATTTGGCATTATAGGTTTATTAAACCCTAATTTTATAGTATCTATGACTGTTTCTCTAATATTTTTAGGTTTCTTCGTAGTTTCGCTTAGTTGGGTGCTTCTTAACTCTGTTATTACACAAATATCGCTGAAAAAGGAAAAAAGGACAAGTTAGAACAAGCTAAAGAAAAAAAGTCATATTGACTTAAAACTATCCTATTATTTGGTTATATTAGATGTTTTTTCCATTCTTCTATGTTTTCAACGATATGTTTAATATCCACTTCGCTTAAATGACCCAAATGGGTTTTATATTGGTTGATTTTACTTCTTAACTTATGTAAAGTAACGCTAAATCCTTTTTTCTCCAAAATCAGGTCCGCAATTAATTCTAATTCAATGCTAAATTCCTCTCCATTAAGGTTTTGTAGCTTTTGAACTAACGATTTAAAAGCAGTATCGATTAATATTCCTACTTCATTGTCAACCTTAGGCATCTGTTTTGATGTCTTAGGAATTTGTTTTGATGCCTTAGGAGCTTGTTTTAGAGCTTTTTTTTGTGAAGCTCCTTTTATCTTCTCTTGAATCTTTTGAGTTAAATCTGTAACTATATCTTGTGTTTGACCAATACTTGTTTTTTTTTGAGGCGCTTTAAAACGACTAGGAGTAATCGGAGTGGTAGTTCCTCCAGTCTTGGATGTAGTAGATTCTCTTGGTGTTGTCATTATCCCTATAGATTTTGGCGCTTCGTGTAGGCTCGAACTTGCTTTATCCCACACTGTATTAATAACCGAAAGAATAAGTTTAATTAAAGGTGGATAATCCGTAGCAAATCCGACAAAATCTTTTAACGAATCTTGCGAATTTTTCTGGATTATTCCCATAAGTACGTAATCATTGTCGCTTTTCATAACGATAACGCTCTCATTTTTGAGAGTTCTATATTCCAAGTTTTTATTTTCTTTAAATTGTTTAACATTACTATTAATATGTGCCTCCGAAGAAGCGATTTTAATTTTAAGAGTTCTCGAGATATCTTTAAATTCTTTTAACAATAAATGCTCTTCAAGTTTAGGAATTACTAATAACAAATTCTCTTTAGCATGGGTAATTTTATTTAATATTTCTTGGTTAACTCTAGAAACACTGGTAATATGCCAGAAATTATCTAGTCTCGCCTTTTCAGTATAGGTAATAAATTTATAATAACTTTGCATTGTTTTATTAATGGGATTATTTAAAGCTGCTACGGAATCGACTGAAGTACTAATTATTGCGTTAAAACTATCAATAATAATCTTTTCGAAATCTTGAAGATTGCTAGATAAATTATTTCGCTTTTTTTTTATCATTTCAATTGTTTTATTAATTTTAGATTCATAACTATTTAACATGTTTAACAATAACATCTGAAAGTCGTCCCGAAATTGAAAGGTTGAGTCAATAATATTATTAAGCGATTCGATTGTATTATTAAATTCGTCTTCAAGTAATCTATGTAAGTTAACAGTAAAATCTTTCAGTATTTTATCAAAATTTTCTTGAAACACGTCTTCAATTACGCTCTTAAGCGTGTTCTCATGTTTTTTCAATTCTAAAGTTTCGATTTTTTTGTTTAAATCCTTTTTAATTGTGGTAATTAGTTTTATTAAATAAGAAAATTGATTTTGGGTTATACCTTTAATTGTTTTATGTAGCTCATCCAGGACATTTTTTATTATTTTCAAGTTTTCCATTCCCTGAACAATATCATCTATATCCTGTTTTTGGATAATTACGTCCTCTTCGATGTCTTTTCTTAATTCTTGGGTTGCGTTAAAAGTGGTGTCTAATTCAATTATCGTATTTTCTTGAAATATTTTCTTTAAAGAATTTGAAAGTAATTGTTGTATTTGGTTTTTAATGCCGTCCAAGTTAGTATTTATATTATCGTAGTAATTTATAATGGGGTTAATTGGAGGAATGGCTAGGTATTGAAATAATAAATCTGGGTTTTTAGGATTGATAGGTATTAACAATCCCGCATCTATAAGCTCATTTAAATATTTTACACATTCTTCTTGAGAGATATTAGGTAAAATAGAACATAGTTCGAAGGATGACAAGGGTTTTCTACCGACGCTTTGTAAATAAAGTTTCATCGCATTATCTGAAAGTTGTAATTTTTTTAAAAATTCTTCCATACTGGTTCACCATCTCATTACTTTAATCTATACTACTATTTTAATAATAAGTAATATAAGTATTTATTTTTTAAATTTTGTTAGATAAAAAATTATTTAAATCATATTTTTCTTTAACTTAATAATAAATCATTAAGGTTATCACTAGTTTTATGAGCTCATATGAGGATGTTTTTTTCTATTTAGATCTAACTAAGGACTTCGTAAAAGTGAAAGAAGTAATTAAAGCAGTTAAATATTATATCGCTGAAAAAAATAAAATTAACATTAAAGGACATTACGGATTATTGATCTTCCAAGAAAAAGGCAACCCTATCTTCATTACGGGTAAAAAAGATTCAGATATTATAGAAAATTCTATCCAAGAAAATTGGAAAACACGTCCTAAGAAGCAGTCCTTTTTCGAAAATGGATTATTTTATATATTTTCGTACATAGCAGAGACTATAAAAAAAAAATCAAAATACAATAGAATAATCATTATCACTGATACTCCTAGCGATCTATCTGAAGACTATACCGAAGCTTTATTTAATTTAGTTTCAAAAATAAAAACTTTTCCTACTTTTATAGATATTATAAGAGTATCCGAAAAAAAAGAGCGTTTTTTTAAAGACGATGTTAAACTAAACATTTTAGCAAGCGATACCAAAGGAGGTATCTTTTACATTTTTGATAAAAAAGATTTTATACCTACTATAACAAAATTAATTAAAAGCAAGCAAATGGTGGGCACCTTTGAAAATCAACACGATAGAATAAAAATTAAGAAAGACGATTACTTATTCTATTCCCGTCTTGCAAAAAGTTTAAAATCCGCACCTCTCAACGATGTAGGGTTAAAATGCCACTTGTGTCAAGAAGAAATCTGTCCTTGTTGCGCCGATATAAATGATAAACTGTTAATTTGCGAAGATTGCGGTACTAAGTTTCATAAATGTTGTATTACGAATTATACAATTCAGCATAATATAGGAATACCGCATATCTTTCGATGCCCTAAATGCGATATCCTATTAAAAATAAATCAAGACGATATCGTTTCTCCTTATGATGAGAATATGGAATCTGTTGAAAAATATATTAAAACAGAAGAAATTCAACCAGACCATTTAGAAGAAGAAAGTATCACGACCTCTGATTACTTAGAAATTGAAGGCCCATTGGAAGAAAAAAAAGGTATGCATGATACTACTCGGATAGAAGAATCAAAAACAGAACAAAAATCAATTAGGATAGGTGGTTTTTTTGGAAGATACTATCAAGTTAAAAAAGAGGGAGATAAAATCGTCTACCAAAAATCTTCTAAACCCAATAACTCAATGAATGATAGTCAAAAAGATACAAAAAACTCAAAAATTATTACAGAACCCAAACTTGAAAAAGTTGAAATACCACAATATTGGAAGCCATCAGAAAAACAAGATAGAAGCAGTAATGATAAAAAAAGACCCAGCTTTCTTGTTTGCCCCGGATGTGGAACACACATTAAAGGTAAGGATCGACTTTCATGTCAGTATTGTGGTTTTAAATTAATTGATTGAATTTTTAAATATTATTCTTCCAGAGTTTTTTAAAGGAATAAGAATTGATTAATTGAGAAATATCGGGTAATTTTATAAATGAATGAAGAATTATAAAGTCTTTCAACGCCATTCGCTTGTAAAATCTTTCTACCCGCTTTTTTTTATCTTTCACCTCATTAACGCAAAGAATTAATTTGAATACTTAAGAATTTTATCGGT
>DAOUUT010000162.1 GCA_030668025.1 Promethearchaeota archaeon | reverse complement strand
CCATAACTTTTAATACAAAATGCCATATAAAATTTCTACCTCTAAAATTTTTATTTTTATTTTATAATTTAGATTTAAATTAATAAGTTATGTGATTTCAATTTTTTACAATAAATATATTTTGTTTTTTAAAATTGCACAAGTATTAAATTTAAAAAGCTCGCTTATTTAAGATTAAAGGAAGTAAAGAACGAAAATATTTGGTTTGAATTATTTTTAAAGAAAATCTTAGTTTAAATCAAATTTTTTCTCCAGGACAACAATAATAGGCTCGAAACCGATTTTTCCAAAGATATCTATCAATCTTTTTACGCCTTTGTATGCCATATTAATTCTTACGGATTCACAACCCCAAGATTTTAAGATTTGTATAGCTCTATCCGCTAAGATTTTACCTACTCCTCTTCCGATAAATTCTTTCTTGGTAGCCCACGAATTAAGATAGCCAATGTACTGCCCTAAATTGTTTTTTACTGCTTCTAACATTCCCATTGAAGCAACTTGTCCAGTAGTTTTTAATTCAGCAATCAAGGTTATACGTTTCAAATTGGGTTTAAATTGTCTTAACCCAGAAGTTTCTCTCCATTTTGCTTCGTCTAATCCAATGTTAAATTGGGTTTGGAGCTCTCTTAAAATTTCTAAAGTTGCTTTATAATCAGAAGTACGATAATTTCTGATTATTATTTCTTCTTTATCAATTAATTCGTCAGACATATTTCTAACACCATTTTTTTAATTATTTTCTTTTTTTTTTATAAGATCTAGATCAATTCTTTTTGAAAGTAACTTCTCATTACTTACTTCATCTATAATAAAGAAGATGTACTCGTCAATGTGTGGAATAATGGGCGAAATGAATACTAATTCCTCTTCAGCGTACCAAGAATCAATCAATTCAATCATAATTTCTTTTTCGAAATATTCTCTAAGATGAGTAATTTTTACAATTAACCCTTTCATTTCTTTAAGAGAATTATTATGGACTAATATCTCTAATTCTTGACTATCTTCCATGATATTGATTTTAAGTAATAAAAAGGGATTCTTTTCAATAAAATTTACTTCTCCTTTTTTGTTAGGGTCAAATAATTGAATACTTGAAAAAGAACCCTCGTAATTTTCACTATTTATATGCGAGATATCGATCCCTTTAAAGGCCAAGTAAGCGATCGCTTTTTGCATTCTTATTGAACTAGCGTCAGCTTGTTTAATTGCAGTAGAGAAAAAGTTTTTCGTAGTGTTATCAATCATTTCCCTTAATTGTTTCTTAATTTTATCGCCCGCTTCTATAATCTTCTTAGTTTTAGGAGATTTAATTACATCATCTTTCAATATCTCAGATTCAATAACTTCAAAGATTTTTTTTTCATAATTTTCTTTTATATCTTGAGTTAAATGTCTAATGAGGTCATCTCCGAAAAGTTCAATCTTGTTTGGTAACGACAATATAATCACGATATTTTCAGGAGTTTCTCCTGTGAGTCCAGCTCTTCTTTTTTCTCTTTGAGAGAATGCCCTAAATTTTTTACCAAAAAACGTATAGCCTTTAAATTCCAAATCTATGTGGTCTAAAGCGTCAGACTCGTTTATATTTAAAAACCAAATAGGGTGATACCTAATCGGGCGCATAAATGTCTTATCGTCTTTATATCGGTCATCCGGGTAGATTAATAAAGGCATATGACCACGGGCTTCGTCAAAATATAGGACATAAACTACTGTTAACTCCTCGAAAGGATTTTTTTCCTTTGACGAACCAAATAATTCAGCCACGAGTGAACCCGTTTAAGCAATAAATTTGTAATACAATAGAATTAAATAATACTTTGTCTAAAAGTTTAATTAAAATATATATATTATTTATAATAACATTTTTGATGTGAGGCTTATGAAAATAACAGATGTTAAAACATACGTTTTAGAATTGGATTTTAAAATTAAAATTGGCTCAATGCCCGCGTTAAAAGCCACCGGATTATATCTGAACATTAAAACAGACGAAGATATCAACGGATGGGCGTTATCTCACTGGAACTTAAGTAATATAGCTCATAAACAATTTATCGATGAGGCACTTAAGCGATTATTAATTAAAAAAGATCCTTTTATGACTGAGGAAATTTACAACACAATATATAATTCGAGCAATCGAATAATGTTTGGCATACCTCAAGCAACTAGCGCCATTCAAGTAGCGTTATGGGACATTATTGGAAAAGCAACGAAGCAACCTATATATAAATTGTTGGGAGGGATGAAAAGAGAAGTAAGAGCATATGGCTCTATGCCACGGGGTTACAAACCTAAAGCTGCTGTTGGAGCTGTGCAAGCCGCTATTGATTTAAACGGCTTTAAGGCTGTAAAGTTGCGAATTGGAAAGAGTTTAAAAAGCGATGAAGCCATCATAAAAGAAGTTAGGGACGCTTTTCCTAATATAGGTATTATGGTGGATGTGAACTCGGGATATACAACGGTTAGAGACGCGTTAAAAGTCGCGCATATTTGCGATAAATACAATGTAGCTTGGTTGGAGGAACCATTACCTTCCGATAATTTGAATGGTCTCGCTCTTTTACGCAATAAATCTCCCGTGGAAATAGCAGGAGGAGAAAACGATATGGGTGCTTTTAGGTTTGAGGATATTCTATCAAAAGGAAGCTACGATATAGTGCAACCTGATGTTACTCGTAGTGGTGGTTATTTACAACTGAAAAAGATTGACGCGATGGCAGAAGTAAAAGGAGTGCGCTGTATACCCCATATATTCGGATTCGGCCATATATTGGCTGCTAATCTTCATTTTATTATGGCTTCGCGCTGCGATTGGTGCGAATTTCCATTTGTTCCCAACGAGTATCAAATACTTGAAGAACCAATAAAGTGCGAAAAAGGAAAAGTTAAAGCGTTAGATAAACCTGGTTTGGGCGTTGAAATCAATAAAAAGATGTTTGAGGAAAATGTTCTAAAAATATAATTTTTTTTAGGTTAGATTATTATTATGTAAAACAAGGTGAGTTAATGAAACCTATTACAGAAGAAAAATTCGAATCGATTTTAAAATTTTTAGAAGAAAAGAAAATCGATGTTCTAATGATAACTGATTACGAAAACAGTCGGAATGTTAACTTACAATATCTTTCTGGTCATCCTACAGACGCAACTATATTGATAAATTCAAGTGGAGAATCGATCTTAATACCTTGGGATGTACCATTAGCAGAAAAACATTCTGAGGTTGATGAAATTATAAATCCCGCTAATTTTAGCTTCAATATTTTCTTAGCAATGAAAGAATTATTTGAAAATCGCTGGAAAAAATCATCTATTACGGTCGGAGCCCATTCAATGACTACCTATGGCCTCATTGTAAAAATGAAAGCAATTATACCCGGAGTTAAGTATTTTGAAGAACCTATCCAAATAACGCAAGTTTTCGAAAAATTGAGGGCAACCAAAACTGAATTTGAGATTAAGAAATTATTAAAAGCAGCGAAAATTGGAACAAGAACTATCAAGGATATCCAAGATTTCTGTATAAATACTCCTGATGGCACAGAGAAAGATTTATCGTTTATAGTTAGAAAAAGAATGGCAGAGTATGGAGCTGACGATGTTGCATTTGAACCCCTTGTTGCTAATTCTTCCCGTGCTCACGAGATACACCAACATCCCTTTGCTAGCGATCAAAGATTTAATTTAGCGGGATTAGCTTTAATCGATTTTGGAGCAAAATTTCAAGGATATCACAGTGATATTACCGTTCCGATTAGTTTCGGTAAATTGACAGACGAACAGAATAAGATGCGTGAATTAACAATCAAATCTTATGAAGCAGCAATTGAAATGATTGATATAGGTGTACCTTTATGGAGAATTCATGATACAGCAGAACAAATACTTGAGAAAGGAGGCTATCCCATGCCCTATTCTTTAGGTCATGGTTTAGGGTTAACTGTACACGATTCACCATTTATAAGTCGAAAACCTACGGATGAGTATTCAAAAAAACATTGGAAAGAAGAAACAATTCAAGACGGAATGGTATTTACTATTGAACCTGGAGCCTATATGCAAGGGTTAGGAGGTCAAAGGCTTGAGAATGATGTCTTAATTCGGAATGGCAAGGTAGAAATTATTACTAAATCAGAACCTTTGAATTTTTAAAAATTTATTTCGATTACTAGTACAAGTTTTAGGCATTTTTGACGAAAATAATATATATTTTAATCTAATTTTACATTAAATACATCGAGGTTTAAAATATACAAGCATTAAATATTAGAAAATCTATATACAAAAATCTTTAATTATTCTTTAATTTGGAGCCTTATTGATTCATGAAACTTGTTAATAAACTCGAATTAATTTATATTCCCGCATCTTATTGGAATGAGCCATTAAGTGGGTTTGAATTAATTTCTAAAGGAAAAACACTTCCCAAAAATTCTAGTTTTTTTTTATTGTGGAATCCAACAAATCCATCCGAAAAGGAGCTTACTGAGCGTATTAAGCTCAGTTTTCCAACTATTCCTGCAAATAAGCTATTAACTTGTAAGATCAACTTTGCGGTTCCAGTTCATTCATTAAAAGCTGATAATGATATGATATCTTCCGCGCAATTTTTTGAAGTATCTTCATTCATTGGAAAAATCATGCCTATTGCTCCTACTGTAAAATTATTATTTCAATTGGAAATAATTGACAGTCAAGATCGAGGTGTGAAGCGTTTTAGTAATTCTATTAAGACATGGGCGTTTTTAACAAAATTAATATTTGAACTATTAAACAACGGAAAATTCATTCCTATTTTAGAACAAATTACAAGGGAAAAATACAATGGCCAATGGCGCTTATTACTAAAGTCTCAAAAGGATAAAAGTCGTTTTAAAATGATTTTAAATAATAGTTCTTGGCCGGCTTTTTGTCTACCTATAAATTTCATTCGAGTAAATGGAGCAATTAAATCAGATGGTCTTTGGCACCCATCCTATGTATTTTCGATCTTCATAGATAATATAGGAGATTATTTAATACGTTCTACGCTTAGTAAAAGTGATTTTCAAACTTTTAAAGAATTTTATAGTACAGAAATTAAAAAGGAAACAGATCCAGACTTTAAATTGGGTTGGGATTACAAATTTCTTAAAGCTCTCGTCAGAAAAGACCCTAGTTTCAAAGTAGAAGAATTTTATGAATCTATTTTACCAACTTTAATAAAGAATTGGGCTCAATCTGCTCAAGGATTTACGCTAAAGCACGGTTTTACTTTCAATTTAGAATTGAAATACCCTAAAAAACCAGAAGATGATTGGCCATTATCATTTTACCTTTCTTTACAAGACGGGGCAACATCCATTCCTTTAAATGAACTCTGGGAAGGTAGTAGTTTAAAAAAAAAAGAATTTCGAAAATTATTTGAAAACGATGGGCAATTTTTAGAAATAATTTTAAGAGCGCTGGGTGCAGCATCAAAGATATTCCCACCAATTAAAAGAGCTCTACTAGAAACCATAAAAGGCGAGATCAAACTTACTTCCAGAGAAGTAATGGATTTATTAAGATATCCAAAAGATTTGTTGATTCAAAGTGGATTTAATATTATTCTTCCTGATGTATTTAGGAGGGGGGGAAAGCAACGTTTATCAGCAAAGTTAATAATTCGTTCAAAAAATGAAAAAAAGGTAAGAAAAGGGACATACTCGGTTTTACCATCAATGTTTGATATTAATTCAATGTTAGAGTCTAAATGGGAGGTTAATCTTGAAGGAAAAGAAATTTCGGACGAAAAATTCAATAGTTTGATTAACTCCAACGCTCCATTAATTAACTTAAGTGGAAAATGGATCTTAGTTGATCAGCAAAATATTGAAGATTTAAAGAGCATTAAGGATTCTGAAATGAAAAATTACATGGATGCTCTAAAACTTGGATTAACTGGAAAGATTCAACTACAAGAAAACGGCATTAAGTACGATGTAATTGTCGAAGGAGAATTAAGCGAGATTATTGAGAAATTACAATCAGTCGAATCATTTGAGGAAATTCCTTGCTCTTCATCGTTTAACGGAAAACTGCGTAATTATCAGCAGGAGGGGCTAACATGGATGGCAAACATGGCAAGATTCAACTTTGGATTGTGTTTAGCTGACGATATGGGGCTTGGAAAGACGATCCAAGTCATTGCGTTTTTAAGTTATCTTAAAGATCAATTCCCTAATATTTTAGGAAGTGTTTTAATTATATGTCCTACATCAATATTATTTAATTGGCACCGTGAGTTAAAAAAGTTTGCTCCTGATTTAGATGTAGTACTTCACCATGGAGCTAAGCGAATTACGGAAGCTTCAGGAATTCCTGAGTTTTTAAAACCACACCGAATTTTCCTTACGTCTTATGGAACTATTAGAAACGATATTGACTTTTTAGAAACAATTGATTTTAGCGGAATCATCGTTGATGAGAGTCAAAACATGAAAAATTACGCTTCAAAACAAACTAAAGCAATAAATAAGCTAAAAAGCCAATTTAAGATTTGTTTGAGCGGTACTCCAATAGAAAATCGTTTAATTGAGCTTTGGTCGCTTTTTAATTTCTTAAATCCCGGTTTATTAGGAAGCAGGATCGAATTTCAAAAGAAATATGTCTTGCCAATTGAACGATTTCAAAACCAAGAAGTAATTGATAATTTAAGGTTAATTATTGCTCCCTTTATTTTACGGCGCGTCAAGTCAGATAAATCCGTTATAGACGATTTACCTGAAAAAAATGAAATGAAAATAATTATCGAATTGACCGAGGAACAAGTTAAACTATACCAAGAACTTGTAGAAAATACATTGAAAGAGATCGAAACTTTATCAACAGATAAGAGAAAGAAGAAAGGGTTAATTTTTACCTTATTAATAAAATTGAAACAGATTTGTAATCATCCTTCTCAATATCTTAAAATCGATATATCATCGATGGATCTGGATGCAAAGATGGATGAAATAGTCTCTCAATCACAAAAATTAGAGAGATTATTAGAGATGACTGATGAAGTCATCTCAAATGGAGAGAAGGTCTTAATCTTCACTCAATTCACACAAATGGGAGATATCTTACAAAGAATTCTTGAATACAAGTATAAATTCAAGATTCTTTACTTTCATGGGGGCGTGCAAGAAAAGAAAAGAAGAGAAATTGTTGATGAATTTCAATCAGAAAATATTGAAAGCCCTCCAATATTAATTTTGTCTCTAAAAGCGGGTGGAACGGGCTTAAACTTGACCCAAGGAACTACAGTCGTCCATTTCGATCGGTGGTGGAATCCAGCAGTTGAGGACCAGGCAACAGATAGGGCTTATCGAATTGGTCAAAAATCAGTAGTAAATGTTTATAAATTTATTTCTAAAGGAACTATTGAAGAAAAAATCGACCAATTATTGGAAGAAAAGCGAGATTTAGCAGATAAGATCGTTACTTCTACAGGAGAGTCTTGGGTTTCAAATTTAGATGATGAAAAATTAAAGAAATTGTTATTATTAAGTAATTAAAATCTATATGTGATAAAAATGGACAATAGAAGAAAAGAATTCATGGAAAGTCGTCGGATTAAGCGAAAAGAACCTGATAAGCCCCAAAGAAAGAGCGAATACGAGAAAGAACGCACTCGTGAAGAAGTTGAACAAATTAAAAAAAATCTCGTAAATTTTGCCAAAACTTCCTGGGGAAAGCAGTGGATACAATCAAATTTAGAAATAGGACGACCATTCAGAATGCAAAGGGGAATTGAATATGTTAAAGACGAAAGACGAATCGAGAATCTTTCTATTAGTACAGGTCAAATTTTCGCAACCGTACAAGGTACTGCTCCAACACCATATCGGGTGAAAATAAATTTTGAACCTATCCTCGACGAAGGATGGAAAATTATACTTAATGAACTAGCAAAAAAAACCATCAATCTAATAGAATTATTAGAAGGCTTCTTGCCAGAAGATATAATTACTATTTTTGCTGAGAATGATTATTCACTGTTTCCAGACGCTTCGAAAGGCTTAAATGCAACTTGTTCTTGTCCCGATATGGCAATTCCATGCAAGCACATTGCTGCGGTAATTTTATATATCGCCCGCGTTTTGGATTATAATCCATTTTTACTTTTAGAATTGCAGGGAAAGTCAAAAAGTGAAATTCTCAACGAATTAAGTTTAGGGCAAGGAGCAAAAAATAAAAATGAATCAGAAAAAGTTTCTATTTCAAATAGTAGTGAGTTTCAATTTAATATTCCAAAAATCTCTATTGTAGAATTATCAAACGAACAAAAAAAATCAGGCATTGAGGTTGAAGATT
>DAOUUT010000267.1 GCA_030668025.1 Promethearchaeota archaeon | reverse complement strand
GGAGATATGATTTGGTACCTACCTATCTCTACCTTCGTCTATTATGGAGGGAAATCTTTAAATCCTAAAATCTATAAATATATTTTGATCGTTTGTGGTGCGTTTATGATTATTTTTGGTATTTATTTAGCTTTTAATATAATTTTCAATCCACCGTCAATTTAAATTTGACTTCTTTTAAGCTTAAAATTATAACATTAGGCGCTTTCAGTATCAGATGTATAAAACATAGAATATCCTAATATCACTCAGATATATATAATAAATATCAGCTCTCTTCTTACAAATAAGAATATAAATTTCGATCGGATTAAGAGTAAAAATATTTTTGTATTAAACAATTTCAAGAATCTTGTTATTTCAATTGAAATGATATTCTGATTATTTAATTTAATCGTATAAAAACCGACACCAAATGAATTATGAACGAAAAACAAATGATTAATTGCCCTGTATGTGGAATTAAGTTTATTCCCAGAACATTTTACCCTGAAGAATCTATTTTTTCTACGCACGATGGAAAAAAAGTATCAGGCTTTAATGGATATATAAGCTCAAGAACAGTAAAACCCCCAGAAGTTATTTTAAGTAAGTGGATAACGTATTGTCCTTCATGTAATTACATTTTAAAATTTGTAAAAGAAATTGTAAGAAAAGAAAAGATAATTTCTAAAAACAAAGAATCAAAAGAAGTTAGAGAAAAATATAACAGTTATTACTTTGGATTCCCTTACGGAGATTATTCACAACACCTAAAAGAAGTAACTGGGAAAGTTAAAAGCAAGATCGAGACCGAGTTAAAAAATTTAAATTTTGAAGTCTGGGAAAACTTATACGCCATTGACGACAATTTTAAGTTTCTTGTGCGCTTTTTTGCCAATTTAGAGCATTACTTCTCCCAGTCAGGAATGGGAAACGATAAAAACATGTCGAATAAAATAAAAAGGTTAAAACTTCCAAAAGACATTGAAATCTCATTAATCCAATTAAATAACATCAAAGATGGGATTGTTAAAGGAGACTACGAACTTTCAAGTGACGATGAAGAAAATTTAGATAATATCCTCGTTGATTTCATTTTATTCTTGATTAAAAAACATATAAAGCCTTTAATTAGCAAAAAACAACTTGAAGAAGGGTACGAGTTTATTAAATTTGAAGATTTTGAATTTCAAATAAAAAATTATTTGGGTAATTACTTGTATTCCAATTTTAATAACGATCCCTCTTCTAACAAGCAAATTCGTTTATTCATGAATGATTTATTCAAAGAGATTAAAGTTTAACCTCTTTTTTGTTATTATCTAATTTTAATATAGGATTTTAATGGTTTCTTAGAAAGATCCTTGAAAAGAATTAGAATAGAAAATTTAACTCTCAATACAATACTATTCAGTTTCAAACAAACCTAAATTTGGATCTAAATATTGGTTTTGGCACATAGGACAGGAATTATATTTCGCAAGCCAATCCGCAACGCAAAGATAATGATAAGTGCTTCCACAGAAAGGGCATGTAAGTAGTTTTTCTTTGGCAAAATTTATGTGTTTATGGCAAACAGTGCATTGAACATTGGATACTGATACACCCTCTCTTATTTTAACCTTATTAGATAGTATTTCCTCTATTTTTGAGAGTTCTACTTGATATAATCCTAAACTATTTGTCAATTGATTAATTTTTGAATTAATTTCGGAAACCCTTTCTCTAAGTTCATCTTCAGATAATTTGTTTGCTAAAAAAGACGATAAAGCAAAATTTAAAGGTAATCCTTCGAAATTCTCGGTTTGTTTAGTGATCTCAGTAATTTCAGCAAATAAAATTGATTCTTTATCAATCAAATCCTTAAAACTTTTAAAAATCTTATTCATCAAAACTGTTAATAAGAAAGTGAGCTGTTGTTTCTTACGATTAAAATTATCTTCCCAATATTTGATGATTGAATACATATCTATCTTACTTTCCTTGTAAGTATCCAATTTAATGTAAACTTCTTCTTTGATTTGTTCAATTTTTACTTTATAATTAACTAATAAGTCTTTTATTTCTTTTAATTGCGGTAATTCTTCTCTAATGATAACAGATGTCTCATTTTCGTATGAATTAATTATTTTATTCACTTCAGCAATTTTTTCGTCAACAAAACTTCTGACATCTACTCGTAAGCCCTCGTCTTTAATACTATTAAGATAATTTATATATTCCTCCTTGCGTCGAATAATCTCAGATATAATATTTGCCAGGGTCTTTTTTAAAGTAGCTGTAATGTTCTCATAGGGTTTTAAAATGTTATCAAAAGTTAATAGCCATGTGTCAATTTCATCTATTTTTAACGCAAAATCATCCACTTTCTCATGGTTTGAATTCACGATTTTTACAAATTCCTCGGAGTCACTTACATCATTTATTGCCCCTTGAAATTTCTTATCTAAGCCCTTAAAATATAAATCAACTACTTTAGGGAGAAATTCACTGAATTTTTGTTCCATAATGCGCTTTAAATCTAGTTTACCCTGTCCCTGTCCAGTTAAATCGTATTGCTTATCTAAATCTTCAAGTTCTTGCAAGTTTTTTCGTAACTTCTCTTTTAATAATGCAATTATAATTGGACGCATTTTATCCCTTAATTTTTGTACTGCCTCTTTCCTCTCAAGGACGTTTACAAATTCTTCTCCTTCAAATTCTTCGAAAATCTTATTTTGATATAGTAAATAAATTAGATCACCGTAAGAATCTTTTAAATCTGATTTACTTAAAAAAAACTGGTAAAGCTCATCGAAATGAAATGTTAATAAATTTTCTTTACGAGATTTCATTTTTTTTGTTCTTTTTGCTTCAACTAAACTTTGTATGTAGATGGTGAGCTCTTGTATTTCTTTCCAATTATTCAAATCGTCTGGAATAAGGTTTAATTTAAAAGATAGGTTTTTTATTTTATTTACTTCAATCCATAACGATATATCGTTTTCGTAATCGTGCTCAATTTTTACTGAAAAATTCTCTAAACGAAGGATAAAATCGCCAAGGTTATTACTAAACTCCTTACAAATTGTTAAGTAATTATCTATATGACCTCCATTCTTTACGATTCGCTTCACATTTCTACAATTTGAGCTTAAGTTTGCTAAATTTCTAGAGATTAATTTTAACTCGTTAATAATTACTGTTTTTAAAGCATAATAATCCTTTTTTGTTTGAGAAAATAAATAATTCTCGCAAAAAAGTTTAATTTCATTAAAATATTCTGTGAAAGAGTTGAGAACCTCAAGCTTAAATTCAGATTTAAGGAAATCTTCCATTTCTTGTGATTTTGTTGTATCCGATTTAAAGTAAGAAATAGAATTTTTAATACTTAAAATTTCTTCTTTACTATATCCTTTTACTTCTCTATAACCTTCAAATGTGTTACCAAATAGATGCAAAGAAAACACCAAAATAATTAGATTAACTAACAAGTAAAAAAATATATCATTTAATAAAATTTTTGGCAATAATAATGAGAAATAACTTTAAAAAAAACTCTTTTTTACTCGCCTAATTCCTTTATCTCAATGGATTTTTCTTCAGTACCATCTTGGGTAATTATTAGTAAATCGATACCATTACCACTCATAACATCTCTCTTGATTGAATTTCTTATCACCTTTTCGACGAGCTTTACACCATCTTCGATAGTCATGTCTGGTTTATATTCTGCTTCCAAAATCCCCATAGAAAGGAGCATTCCTGATCCTGTTGCACCATAATCCTCTGGAATCAACGAGCCAAGCGCGTCTAACGTGTACAATATTGGCCCATCTTTATCTACTCCCGCAATGATTAAATTTGTATAAAAAGGCGCCATTTTTCGAGAATACAACATATTAGAAATCATTTTCGCTACGCTTTTTGTGCTAATTCTATCGTGTGCATCTAATTCATATAACACACTTTGAGCTTTTAACACCCTAACGATGAATTGAAAATCACCTATTAAGCCATAAGCTGCCAGGCCAATGTAATCTGTAATCTTAAATAATTTTTTTGTGGATTTATTTATTACAGTATAACCCCATGTTGCCCTGCGATCGTTTCCTAACACTACTCCATCTTTACACTTGATAGCAACTGCGGTTGCGCCGGGTACCATTATTTGTTGAGACATATCATTTTACCTTTCAAAAACTAATTTTAAGAAATAATAAATTGTTATTGTTAATACTATTAAAAAAGTCAGAATTAATTAAAATTTTCGTTTTAAATTATAACATTCTGTTGAAATCTCCGAAAAATAAAAATTTATTATCCAAGAATTAAGGTTATTATTTTTAATATTTGATTTAGTTACACGATTTCTAGATTGAAACTAATTTTTATTACTTAGGTCAATTATGACTTAATAATTATGATCGTACAATTAATAAAATAATATTCATTGGGGATGATTTTTTTCTATTCAAAATTTTTTACTACCTCATTAAACGATAATAAAACCAATATAAAACGAGATTTATTCTATTTTGATATTTGAATTATTATGATTCTAAAAAAGTGGATTCATATTTTTCGAATGATCAACCATTGGATGATCATACAAATTGACCATTAAATTATAACCAAAATTTTTTGTCGTGATTTTTTATGCATTTAATTCTTGAAGTTCTTCACATTTAGGCAAAAGATTTAAATAACTCTTCGGATATATTACTATCTAAGAAACTTTAATTATAAATTCAAAAAAAATTAAAAATTAAACATTTAAAAATTTCAATAGTGGAGGAATAAAAAATGGCTAAAAAGAAACATAGTTTTGCGTGGTCTCC
>DAOUUT010000195.1 GCA_030668025.1 Promethearchaeota archaeon | reverse complement strand
GAGTAGATATGTACTTTGACGACCCTTTAACGCAAATGGGGCTTTCACTTTCGATTTATCGTGACATTGCTCAAACACTCTACACATCTGCTCAGGATTACTGTCAGAACAAATGGATTGCAGTAGGTGGCGGAGGATATTTAATGACTGCTGTACCTAGAGCTTGGACGTTATTTTTAGCGCGAATGCTAGATGTTGAATTAAAAAACGAATTACCCGAAGAGTGGCTAAATCAAGTTAAGGAAGAGGTTCTACACGAAACTACCCCTTACTTATTATGGGATCGAGACGATAAAGCGGAAGTTCAACTGCTTTCTCATCCTGAAATTGCTAAAAAAATGATTGATTATAATAGGGAATTAAAAGCTCTTTGCGACGAAGAATTTATTCCGAATCTTAAAAAAAAAAGTTAATTTGTGTTAACATTATTTCTTTTTAGTATCCAGTTATCAATTAAGAAGTTTTGGGTGCTAACTTTTACTGAAGTGTCGTAATCAGATCGAATAATTGATTTAGGAATCCACACTTCTTTATCTTCGTTAAACTGGATAAGCAAAGCTTTTTCAGTTTCACCTTCAATAACGCCTTTTATTTGACTAACTTCACTTTCGTTGCGTTCTACCGTTTCTGTAACAATTGGTAATGTCTTTGAGCCATTTCCTTCAATTATTTGGTTAACTGCTTTAGGTAATATTGGTCTTTTATTTAAGGCGTCAAAGTTCAAAATCGTAGAAAACTCGATTTTTTCGTCTAATATATGCTTTAATAACAACCTGAAAATTTCAATTTGGGCAAATTTTAACATCTTAGAATATTTACCGATATAAATTAATAATTTTTGCTTGGCGTCATCCTCCCATTTAAAAGATATTTGAGTTTTTACATCGTTGAAATTATGAAAGCTCGTCCACGAGGCACTATTTCGATTTAGTACATCTAAAATCATTACGATTTCGTCTAAATTACATTTTATTGTCTTTCCTTCTCCTAAAGAGGGTTTTTCCCACGAGCCATCGGGTTTTTTCTTGATACACTTCAAAAAGATATATGGTTCTGTTTTTGAAGAACTTCTAATCGTGAGCCCCGTCGATTGCCCAAAAAAACTTTGGCTATGTTTATCAACCATTTTTATCACATTTTTATAGTAAATACTGCTTTTTTATTGTATACAGTTTAATGAATTTTTAATATTCTAACTATATATAAAGGAAAATGTAGTCTAAAAATTCTAAAATTCATAATACTGTTAAAATATATTAAGTGTCTAAGAATCTTTTTAAGAAAAGAACATGCTTTTTGCTATTTAGGGCAAAATGAAGGAAATCTCACTTATTAGTACTCCAGCAGAATCTCATTTCCATAAAGCGATCAAGTTGTTATTGTACAAGTATATTTATGAAAACGATAAGTCGGTAATAAAAAGATCCCTTGAAAAATATTTAGGGAATCGCTTTGCCGACGTGTATTTTAAACTCGATACAGGAAAAGAAGTAGTAGTGGAAGTTCAAAATTCAAAAATTTCTGTAAAAGAAATTATCAATAGAACGAAGGATTATAATCAACAAGGTATCTACATTTTATGGGTGTTATATGGGGAGGGGAACTGCGTTGCATCGCCAAAATACCCCGTTGATACTAAATGTATAAAAATTAGCTTAGCAGAAAATTTCTTGCATCGAATGTATGGGGGACGTGTCTATTACGTTAATTTGAACATTCGTAAAAATAAGGCATCTCTTAGAACGCCTTTCGCACTTCATTTTTCTAAACCATTAAATAAAAACAAACGCGGGTTTTTTAAAACTCGATACGATAGCTATTATTTTAGGGATTCAAATTTTACAGAAATTCCTAGCTGGAACATACTATGCACAGAATTTTCAGGGTACAAAATCGCTCGGTTCTACGATAAGAATTTAAAAAATATCTTGAAAAAGAGAATTGTAAATTTTTATTATCTGAAGAATAAGAAAGCTCGGTATGACGAAAATAGATTGTTAAAGGCGATTTTAAAGTCTTTTAAAAAAAAATATGGAATATACATAGTATATAATGCTATAATTGAATTGATTAATGAGAAAAAGATAGATTTTCGTCGAAAAATTATTAAAAAAATTCAAAAGAAAATTATTTCGTAGTTAACTGTTTAATTTACCATTATCCCAAATGGGAATTATGTTATTCTTAGAAATTAGACAAATTATATAAATTTCTTTATATTAATTTCCTTATCCTCATCTAAATTTTCGAAAACTCTCATTTTTAGTAATATAATAACACTATCTTTTAAAATTGACCTTTAATGATCTAAAATTCGCCTATTTTCGATTTTCCCTTTTGTCATGTGAAAAGATAGATATCTTTATATAGTTAAGTGATCAATATTTGACTATCAAAACAAAATTGGAAACCATGATCAAAAAATATATTCTTATACCTAAGAGTCGGAAGACTCAATACCTCAACCCTTAACCCTGTTATTAGATAAATACATCTCCTCTTTTTATAATTTTGACCATCTTGGTTTCCGATTTACTCCTTTTTTCAAATTGAAAAAATTAGTTATACGCCAATTCAAAAAAAGAGTTTATTTTGTTTAAATATAATTATATTTTTGGATTGCTGATTTTTAGCTCAAGATTTATAAAGTCCCAAAAAGTATAAAAAAAAATAGTCTATTATTTAATAAGAAGCAAATTTTAAGCAAATTAATTATTGAGTTGAAGTTCGTATTGACAAAAATTAAATTAAGGTCTGGTTTAGAGGTTGAGTTCGACGAACAAGAGCCCAAAACTCTTTTTGAAATAATAATAAGCGAAGTTTTAATTCCAAAATATAAAGAGAATAAAGATTGGAACTTAACTTTAAATATTATTCTAGAGGAAATGAACGAAGTTATCACTAAATATGAATTGGCCCCTAAGTTAAAATTAGGGTTATTAAATCAAGTCGAAGAACATTTAGATAAAGATATTGAGGAATTAACTGGCTGCGATAAAATTGAAATATTGTTCTTGAATATGGATGATTATGTTGAAGACATTGAGAGACTAATCCTTGCTGGAAAGGATAAACAAGATTTGCGTCATGCCATGGCTAATTTAGTCTTTCCGCTCACGATTTTTGAATTGGGCGAGCTTTTTATTTATTTAGGAAAAAGAGCGTTTCTAAAGTGATTTATTTTAATTTTTCTTTTTATTATTTGGGCAAATTGAAAAAACTTTTAAGTTGATTAAATTCTATTCTTAGTCGATTAAATAGAGGATACCTCTATCCTCTCCATTATGAATAATTTTTACTTTTCTTCCGTTCAAAGTAGATAAATTTTTTAATGAGAGTTTTATTCCCATAATACACGGGAGTCCAAATTCTCTTGATATAATAGCTAGGTGTGAACCTGCGCATCCGGTGGTACATATCGTTGCTACCAATTCAGTTAAAATAGGACCTAGTGTCGTTATTCCAGCATCATCAATTAAACATATTTTTCCAGCAGCTTTATCAAATAATTCGATTACATCTTCGAGGGTTGTAATATACACTAATTCGCCAGTAACTTCGGATTTTGTAGAACACGATAACCCCTCTCCAATCTTTTTCATTAGATATATCCCCATCTAATTCTTAATTTATTACCACTAATTAGATTTTAATTTTTTGTATATTACTTAAATTTTTTTAAAAAAAATTATAGCATTTCATAAATTTAAATAGATCTAAATTTAAAGTTAATAATAAATGGAAAGGTTTAGGAGGAGATTTAAATGGATATTAAAGAAGCGAATGAATTAATAACTCGTGCTTCCGAATTAGTAGATTACCAAGTATCAAGAAGAGGACTTTTAGAATCAAAGTTATTTCCAGTAACTGCTTATATTTGCGTTTCTTTTTATGAAGCTTACGACATCTTGTACGATATTTTGAAAAAAGTCTCAGAAAAAACTACTCCAGAAAAAATGGGTGAAGAGAGTAGAAAAATCCTATCAGAAATTCATGCTTTAAGTATTTTTTATATTCCACTGTATTATATGGTAGGAAGGATGGGGGAAATACAAAGGAATGGTGGAGATCCAAAAAGTGAAACCCAAGAAAAAAGAGAAAAGACAATATTTGTCCTCGATTTCTGGAAACGATTAGCAACTTCATATTTTCCCGAAGGAAAATTATCAGTATACGATTCTAACAAACAAAATATTGCCATAAATCAATCTGATATTGATTGGACTAAAAATCAAATTATTGATATATCAAAAGAAGATGCTATAAATGTCAAAAGAACAATGGCGAATCTTGAAGTCGTGTCATTTCTTGACGAGTGCGAGGCTAGGGCTAAAATTTGCGACCATGGTCCGTACCAAATTAATGAAAACGAAGTCTTGATATTTAGAGAAATATCACATCTCTATGATGGTGGTAAACCTCATTTTCCTTGGTCTGAAACGGATGCTATATCTCCCTTTAATAACGTTGCTTTTGTTTTTCGATTAAAAAATATAGAAGCTAAATTTGACGATTTTGCTACTTTAGAATCTGTTCCTGCAGATTTTCTTGATAATATAACTGGAGTTGCACTGTTAACTAGAAAGGGGAATAACCTTAAACCACTGGATTTAGACGTATTAAACTCCTTTAACGCTTATTCAGGAAAAGCCAATAAAGAATTATTTTTAAAATTTGCTAAATGGGATAGAAAACAAAGATTAATTGCGGGGGCTTACGCATATTGTTACGGATATGCGAGGTATACTAATTTCGCTAGGGTTACTGATGAGATTAATTGGGAGCTTACTGAAAGAATAATGAATAAATACATACCAATCTTTATGGAAAGTGATTTCGATCCGGGAATTCCGAGATTATTAAGAAGTAGAGCAAAAAAAAAGAGAGAAGGTCCGTCCCTTTATTTACTACCACAGGATTGATTTATATGGATATTAACGAAAAAGGTTCTACTTTGTTTGAAGATGACGAATTACTTCATCAACCATCGAGTGAACTAAAATGGAGGGAATCTTATTATTTTAATTGGGCAGATCTGAAAAATAAAATTTCGGGATTCTCAACAATAGGGATAGTTCCTCATGAAAATAGGAGAGAGTTTGTATTCTTAATATTCTTAGAAGATCGAAATGAAGTATATTATAAAGAACCACCATTACAAGAATACGATAGCGATATTAATTCTATGTTACGAGATAAGAAACTCTCTTACACGCTTGTTAAACCCTTTAAAAAATGGAAAATAATTTATAAATCGCGAAAATTAAAGTTTGATATAACCTTTGAAACCAGATTTCCAACTTTTAATTTCGGTAAAGATTCTTCTAAATCTTGGCACCAGCATTTTGAATCGTCAGGAGTAATCACCGGTAAATTAATTAGAAAAGACGGAGAAATTATTAATATCACAGGATATGGTCAACGTGATAAGAGTTGGGGCTTTCGAGACTGGCATCAGTTTGATAAATGGTACGCAGGTCATTTCCAATTCAAAGACTGGTCATGTGCATTTCGAAAAGATTATATTAAAAATCGAATAGATTTATCAGGTCATACTTCGAATAAAAAAGGAAATATTTCGTTATCCAATTTGGAAATCAAAACTTTAAACGACTCTGATCAGTTTAAAAGTCCACTTACAACAACTTATAAATTTACGGATGCAACTGACATAGAATATATAATCAAAGCAGAGCGATTCGGAAAGAATTCGTTTATTCGTTTTGTTAGAAGTTTCCCTGGGGGATATACGGAATTATTTGAACAAATGGCCGTGATAAAGGATTTAAAAACGGGAGAGATTGGTGTTGGTATGATGGAACACTTAAGAACTTTTAAGACAGAATAAAGGAATAGATTTATATAATAAAAAGTCGAATTTCTATTAACTAAGAAATTAATGAAATAATAATAAAACATTACTAAATCTAAAGGGATGTGATTAACGATTTGTGATTGGTGTTTGTCTCATGGGGCAGGTAAAAAATGGTATATGAATGCCCGAAATTACTCCAATGAACTTGCCGAAGAACATAATATGAAAGAATATTTAACCGAGCAATGGATGAATTTTGAACAAGTTTTTATAAGAAAAATAATGGGTTTTTCGTCTAAAGATTTGGGATACAAGTTGAAAATACCAATAATTGGTAAATTTCTCCGTTGGAAAGCTGAGAATATGATCCATAGTGAAAAGCATAATAGAAACCCTGTAAGGGCTGATGGTCATTTTGGACAGGTGATTCCGTTAGAAGACGCTCAGATCATTATGTCAGAACTAGCTGCTGAACCAATAATTCTTAATTATTGTATGTGTCGCTGGATGCAGAGGAAAAATAAAGAAGCAGTATGTATAAATTTTGGTGTGCTTTCGGAAGTCATAGAGAAACTACCGCGCTTTATTCCAAAAGATCGAACCGTTAGGATAGATCGCGAGACCGCGATGGAAAAATTAGAAGAGTTTAATAAAAAAGGATATATTTCTAGTGTCTGGTTTCAACCAGTACCATACATTAACGCCATTTGTTCTTGTGAAAGTCCAGAATGTGGTGGACTTACTCTAAGAAACAATTTTGATTTAAAAGCTGTGTATAAAGCAGAGTATATCATCCAATTAGATCACGATAAGTGTCAAGGTTGTAAGTCGTGTGTTGCTACGTGTCAATTTAGTGCTATCCGTTTTATCCCTTCGATGAACAGAGTTATCATAGATTACGATAAATGTTTTGGTTGTGGAATATGTAGACATGCTTGTGATCATGATGCCTTAAAATTAATACCCAGAGAGGAGTATCCTGGATTTGATGGATCTTATTAGGTGATATTATGAGCAGAGCAAAGAAAAAGAAAAGAATTAAGATAAATTTTGATTATTCTATATGTGGAGAAAAGGGTAAAATAGACCCGAGAGATTGTGGATTATGTTTGAAAGCATGTGATCCTGCTGTTTTTGTAATGCATCCGACAATCGGAACGGAAGACAAACAAGAAGATCCATATGATCCACAAGACTGGCGAATTACTCCCATTTGGGGTTCTTTATGTACTCGTTGTTTCAAATGTGTTGAGGTTTGTCCTGAAAATGCTATAACAATATCATGGTAAAGGAAACAATTAAGTTCAAAAATCTTTAACTTTTTATTAATTTAAAAGCATGCAACAAAAATTAAACCATAAGGAAATCAAAATTGGTATTGAATTACCTGCGATTTTAACCCATCTAAGCT
>DAOUUT010000147.1 GCA_030668025.1 Promethearchaeota archaeon | reverse complement strand
ATTGATATGTCTTTGGATTCAAACAACACCTTTGAAGGAGACATCTTGACGGAATTAGCTCAAATCCTTAACACAAAAAAAGAAGATATTCCGCTAAAACTAAATAAATTATTTAACGAATGGAATGAAGCTAAAACCAAATTGCAAGATGTAGAAAACTTATTAAAAGAAAGTTACGTGGAAGAACTTGTAAATTCATCTTTCTCAGTTGAAAATTATAAAATGATTCTTGAATCCTTTGAAAATCTTTCTCAAACCGATCTTAAAAATTTAAGCGTGAAGATTCTACAGAAATCCGAGAAATTAGTTACGCTTTTCATCAATAAAACCGAAAAAGGAATTACTCTAATGGGAATGATAGGGAAAAAACTTTTAGAAGAGATAGATTTCGAGATGGGAAAATTTGTTCAGGAAATCGTTTCTAATTACGGTGGCAAGGGCGGTGGCAAGAAAGATTATGGTCAAGGATTTATCGAAAATAAAGATTTAAATGTAGAAGAACTGATTAAACGCATAAAAGAGAAATTAGAGATAAACTAAATTGGATACAGAATAAAACTGTATTTTTTTAAACGATTGAATATATAGGCAAACATCAAATTTTACAAAATCCGCTTTTTTCTAATTTAAACTTATATCTTTTGTCTATATAGAATATATATACTACGTCGAAATCGCTTATAATTGATTATATACTTATTTTATTTAAGTTGAAGAAAATAATGAAAAATAAAATGTTAGAAGAGATTTTAATAGATTTTAAAGAAGAAAAAGATGATAATTTAAGACTTAAAAGCGATATGTCACAAACTCCGCTTGAGAAATCTATTGATTACATTCTTGACCTGATTAATCTAGATGTAGTTAAAATCTTAAAATATAATAGAATTTAAAGGTGAAATTTAATATGAAAATAGTTTTTAAAGAGTTTACTTGTCCAGAATGTGGACAAATAAGATGGCTTAAAATTAAAAATATATGCGTCGATTGTAGAGATAAACAAATTCTTAACGAGATATCTCAAATTCGAAAAATCGATAATATTTTTAATAGGGAAGTATATGTGTAAAAAAAGTACATTAGTATGAACTTTTGTTTTATTCTAAATTTAGTACAAAAATTTCTTTAATATGATTTAAAATTTAATGTGCATTAAGATTATATAAAAATAATCTAAAGTAAGAGATGTTATGTTTATATGGTGAATCTTATACACATAAGCGATTTGCACTATGGTTCCGAGTTTGTTCCCGAATATATGGAAAACGTAATTAAATACATTGAAGATACCTCTCCTGATGCTGTTATTTGCACTGGAGATATTATTCATAAAGGGAGGATTTCTCAATTTAAAGGAGTATTACCATATATAAAAAGAATTAAAGAACTCACAAGATTCCTAGCAGTACCCGGAAATCATGATGTAAAAAATAGCGGAATAATCTTTTTTGAAAATCTTATTGGTCCTAGAAGATCAAGATTAATCATTGATGATAAAGACACTTTAATCGTTGGAATCTGCACTGCCAGAGACGATATCGCTCATGGAGGATGTGGAGACGAGCAGTTGGATTGGTGTGGCAGACAATTCGATAAAAATTTAGAGAATAGAATATTAGCACTTCATCATCATTTAATCCCTGTTCCTTTATCTGGGCAAAAATTCACAACTGTGAGAGATGCCGGCGAATTGCTTGAATTTACTCAATTATTTGAGCTAGATTTAGTATTAATGGGACATAGGCATGTTCCCCACGCTTACGTAATTGGTCCAACGACTTTTCTTTATTGTGGTACTTCAACTTCTAAAAAAGTCCGAGCTGATGATAGTCCTAGCTTTAACCACATTATATTGGATGAAGGCGATATAGAAGTTCATATGGTAAATTCTACAAATCTCGAAAGAGCTCTACTTCTAGAACGAAAAGTAAGTCGAACAATATTTGTCAGACCGCGTCGAACGCGTATCGAACATTTATTAAGCTCTTCCGTGTGGGATGATTGACAATGCCAAAACCTATAACTCCATTACTAACAGTTGACGCCGTTATATTATTTCAGCAAAATTCAATTGTTCTAATTCGTAGAAAAAATCCTCCTTTTAAAGGTGAACTAGCTTTGCCTGGAGGATTTGTTGACATAGGTGAAAATGTGGAAGCGGCATGTATCAGAGAAGCTTATGAAGAAACAAACATTAATATAAAATTAATTAAACTTATAGGTGTATTTTCCGATCCAAACAGAGACCCTAGAGGCCACACTGTGTCAATAGCGTTCTTATGTGAACCTTTGTCCAAGACTGAAAAACCATTGGCAAAAGACGATGCTCAAGCTTTAGAGATTGTTCCGATATCAAAATTGGCATCTTTAAAAATCGCGTTTGATCACTTAGACATAATAAAATCATCTGGAATTTTAAAAAAGTAGAGAATTATGCCTGTTGTTCTTCAAAAAAATCTCTAAAACATGCGCAACAAGGAATTCCAATCGAAATTTTATTAGAATGATCAATATTAATCTCATCTAAATTATCAATTAACCTTAGTAAATTTTCTCTCAATCTCGTTGTTTCGGGGTCGAGTTTGTTATAATAGACATTTTTCAAGTCTCTGCTACTATGATTTATCTTCTTACAAATAGGACATCGTTCAAACAATTTTTCTATCAATTTAAAATTCTCGTCATCGAAATCTTTAGGAATATAGAAATTATTAAGATGAGAATTTAAATCTATTTTTTGAACTATTTCTCTGAAAATTTCTTCTTTCATTACATCACTATTAGAAATGGATGTAAAAAAAGCGCACTCAAGACCCTCTCTCTCAATTAGAACGTTGATTTCTTCATTTGAAACTTCTCTTTTTCCTAAGTCTGCTTTTGTTCCAATTAAAATTATGGGAATCTCTCCAGCACTCTCTCGAAAAAGGGTGATCCACCTATTTAAATCTAAAAAAGATTTTTTATCAGATAAATCAAAACATAGTAATCCCGCACATGCCCCTCGACAAAAAACTGGGAAAAGGAATCTGAATCTTTTTCGATCTTTTAAATCCCAGACAAGAAATTTATATAAATCGCCTTCGTTGGCGTAACAATTTACAGCTTCAAATGAAACACCAATCGGAGTATCTTCTTTTTTATGCCAATTTATGAACGAGCTCTTGCCTGAATTTTGAGCCCCTCCTAAAATTAATTTTAACTTATACAATTTTGGCATTAAAAGTTCCTCCTTGTTTTAAATACCGATCCACTCTAAAAAATATTGTTACTATTTAATCTCATATAAATTGCCAAATTTATCTTTTAAAAATAAGTAAAAAACATCGCTGTTTTTTCTCGGCACTTTAATTACTTCGTAATTCATTTGCTTTGCTGTATCTATTAGTTTATCTCTATCCTCTATTACTAAACACATATGGGTGAATTTATCTATAGCTTTACTTTTATCGTCAGTAATAAATATTTCAATACTTATCTCTTCGTTGCCATACCTGATTACCTTGTGCTCTTTTTTAACTTTGAAAAAATTTTCCATTAGCTCGCTTGACACCACGAAAGATCTCAACTTTTTCAATCCCAATAATTTGATAAAAAAATTATCGCTATCTTCTTCGGAATTTGAAGAAACAGCCAAATGTTCAATTTTCAACCTATAAGTCGCCTTTACTCTTATAATTTTTCTGAATTATATTCAATATATGAAACTTTAATAATTTTTAGAGTTTAATAATTATTAATTTTAAAAATTTTTGATGCTCTAAAGTTAAGGGAATCTTGGATGACTAACGTAAACGAAGAAGTTTTCTTAAATAAGTTGTGTGATGTTGTATATAAACTCTCCACTATAGCAAAAACCCAATCTTATCGATTCAAAAAAGAATGGGACGAAAAATTTGAATCCATTAAAGAAAAACCTCATTTAGTTCGTCAGATTCCCCTTGAAAAAGAAAGATTTTTGACAGATATTGATTATAGGATTAAGATTTTAAATACAGTAAAACTTACATTTGAAGACGGGGTTCACTCGATTAAATCGTTGCTAAACGCGTTATATAATTCTTATTTTAACGACTCTGATATTTTCACAAGTAGTTTTACTGAGCAGGATCAAATTACTCTTAAATACTTAGTTGCAAAAGAGATTTTAGGTAATTTAATTCAATATAACCAGTTAGATCATGAATCCGTACCATTAAAATACAACATCTTAGCTAGATCTTATTTATTAATAAAATTAAAAGGTCAGCGAGACACAGAAATTCTCGAAAATCTCAAAAAAATTAATATACAACTAAATCTTTCTAAATTGAAAAAGATTATGGAAGAAATAATATCAGATGGTTTAATTAATAAAACTAAGAAAGGTAGATATCTTTATTATAACTTGGAACAAGAATTGGACTTATCTGAAGCAGGTAAAAAAACTTATAATCAAACTATAAGACCTTTAGTAGATTGGCCAACGTTATTTTATCGTAGTTATTATAATGTAAGAGAATTAAACGTTACAGTGGATGGCGATTGTAAGTATCCAGATTATTTGAATAAAGTTTTATTAAAAGCGGCTACACAAGGTTATGTAGCATGTCACTATATTTTTAATAATTTAGTAAGATATTACGAGAAATTAAAGGAAGAATAAGAATAGTATTATTCTCTGATTTCATTCCAATTTTTTTAATGTGTTGAGAAATCTTTAGATTTTTTAATTGGAATATCGAACTTCTCCAATAAAGGAATTAAGTGTTTTTTATCGTCTGAATTCGTGCCTTTCCAGTCTATTATGAAATAATCAACCTTTTCTAAAGTGTTAGAAATCATCAATTCGATTAATTTTTCGTCTAATTCTTGAACGTAATATTTTGGACAAATAAACGACATTGCTAAATTGCTGTTAGTAACTAACCTATTAAAATTTGGAGCGTAATGAGTCCCACCAAATCCAAGACCTACTTGTTGTTTTTTATCTTCTTTAATAATGAGATATTTAAGTATTAAATTAACTATAGCGTTCGCTACGAGCTCACCAACTTCGTCATTTATCCATTCCTTCCTGCTACTTCCTAGCTCTATAAATATTAAAGGTGTTTCTAAAATGGTCGGACCGTGGTGAGTTACCTCAATATCTAAAGAAAAATTTGGATTATTTAAAAGGGAGATCTGTTCTTTTAAAGAAGCAAAGCCAGCTTTATGAAGTAACGCACTTGTTTTGGATAAATCGCGAGGTTTACCTCCAAAATCCGATTTACTACCCCAATTACCGGTAGTGTGAACTAAGAGTGCCGGACGCGCTGTTTTTGAGGTATGTCTGCTTGCAAAAATTAGGAAATCTGGTTTAAGATTAGTTTTCTCAAATTTCAAATTGTCTAAGAAAATAAGTGGTATGTCTGTTAAACCTAAATAAATTTGGTTATTAATTAGCAATTCATCCTTTTTGTTTTCAAAAGCAACATCTTCTAATAAAAATACCGGATTCTCGTTCCATATAGTAGTGGTTTCTTTAAAATAGAACGTTTTAGAATTTAACAATTTATCTCGCATATTCATAGAAGCTTTGTCTTCTTTCGAAGTAATAATAAAGAATTGAATTGATAATCACCATGGAAATATAAACTTCTTTAATTAATTTAATAAACAAAATTCGCAAGAAATAAATAATTTTATAATATAATTCTAAAAACTTTAAAAATTGTAACTATATTAAAATATGTAATGACAACTAGTTTTGCATTTATAGTAGTTATATCAATAGTTTTTGGCGTTCTTTTTTTCCTAGCAGATTTTTACGAACGAAAACATCCTAAACTTGATATATCCTTAATTGCGGGAATCTCTATTGCTTACTTTTTCTTAGTCCTTCTTCCCGAAATCGCAGAAAATATTCCTCAATTTCCTTTAGGACTAAAACTTTTTGAATATCTCTTTGTCGTAATTGGTTTTGTATTCGTTCATGTTTCTGAAAAATTAATTTTACAGAAGGTAGAGTCTAAATCGCAAAAAAGGATGCGAAAATTAATCGTAAAAGAAAAAACCTTAGAAGAAGTGGAAAGAAATATCGAAAAAATATTAACAAGGGAATTGGAACACGAAGATCTAGATACAGTGGCTCTGAAAGACATCGCTCAAACTATATCTGCCCTAAATGAACAAGAACAAGAATTCAAAACTGAGATCAATAGTTATAAATCAAAGATTCAGAATCGTATTAACGAAGAATTAGCCAAACTTCGATTTTTTACCAACTTCACCTATCATTTTCTCGTAGGGATTATTGTAGTCGGGCTATTAACTATTGATCTAATTACGGGGATATTCTTTTTCTTATTTGCTTGGTTTAGAGCAATTATTACAAACCGATCGGAATCTCATCTCATATTTACCGATTTGGAAATTTATGAAACTTGTAATATTGAAGAGAATAATAAAAGAAAATACATCCTAGCTTTTGCAAATCCAATTGGCATTATAATTGGCATAGGTTTAGATTTAATACTTTTTGAATATACAGAGATGTTTTATATCCTATATTCGTTTATTTCGGGAGTGATCCTATATACCATCGTCAGGGAAGTTATTCCAGAAAAAGAAAAAGGAAAGCCTTTATACTTTTTAATTGGTTTTGTTGGCTTCACTGTGGTTATTTTTATTATTAATATTTTTACAAGTTTATTATAAAAAAATTTAATAGAGCGATATCCTCCCAAAAATATATTCTAAGGAAAATGATTTATAAAATAAAATAACTTGCTCATAACTATTCATATTGTTTAATCTAAACATTAAATAAATTTTAGTTTCATAGAAACAAAATTTAAATTAATATAGCTTTTCTAGGAATAAGATTATGATAAAAAAAACTTTTAAAGAAATTTTAGGAATTGACGACGACGACTACAAGATTATCGAAATGATCGAAAAGAATCCAGATATAACCCATTCTAAAATAGCTCAAGAAATAGAAAAATCGCAACCAGCAGTAGGGGCACGAATTATTAAGTTAGAGCGAAAAGGGTTGCTGACAAAACAAGTGGGCTTCAATATTAAGAAAGTAGATTTGAAGGTCGGAATTGTTTTTATCTCAACTAAAGACGTGGATAAAATTGTACATAAAATTGAAAACTGCCCTTTTGTGAATCACGCCTTCAAAATCTCGGGTGAATTTAATTTATTGTGCTTTGTTGCTGCTTCCGATCTCCAAACCATCGAAAAGTTAGTTGATCTATGTTTTAGAAAAGATCCAAATGTTGTCAATGTAAAAACCAACATCCTCATCGACTCGGTGCATGATTTTGTTATTCCCATTGATTTCCAAATAGAAAAGTTTGATTACTATTCAAATATTTGTGGTCCTGACTGTAGTTTAAATGTAAATCTTCCTAAATATAAATTTACAAAAGTAGAAGAGAAAGAAGAAAATTAATTAATAATTCAAAACGAATTTTTACTCTCTTTTATCTAATAATCCATTTAATTTTGCTATCTCATATTTGCATTTATCACCGCACCCTTCTTCCAGCGTTGGAGAATGTTCTTCGCTGTCAAAATCGATCGGTAATATAAAATCTTTAGCAATCTCAGTAACTAATTCCATCGCGACTGCTTGGACATCAGGATTACTTCTAAAATGGTAATTTACGATATTATCTAATTTATCCAAGTTAGAACTCGCAAGTAAAATACAAATGTTATGATCCCCGCTTAATCTAAAAGCGTTCAACATGAAAGGACAGAATTTTGCCATATCAAGTATTATATTTGGGCGCTTTGTATTGATTTCTACGGTTGCCAAGAACAAATCAACATTTTTGAAATTAATTCCCGGCTGAAATTGAAGAATTCCTTCTTTCTCGAGTTTTTTAATTCTCATCCCAACAGTTGGTTGAGACCTATTTATTTTTTCAGCAATTTGAGTGTGTGTAAGGTTTGGATCGTCCTGTACTAACGTTATAATTTGCCGGTCGATGTCATCAAGCTTTAATTTTTCTGATATCATGTCTTTTCACTATAAACATTTTTTATTCTTATATTTATATATATTTAATAATAATTTTTCAAATTAAAAATATACTTATATTTTATAAATTGTGAGAAAAATTCAGAAGATATAACTTGAAATGCCAATTTAAAAAACAAAATTCCCTAAAAGAAATGGTAACTAAATTGATGAATAGTTAATCAATCGTTATCGCCCTTAATTTACATGTAGTTGTGCAAATATGGCATTTAATGCAGTTATCTTCTCGATCTTCAATAACAATACATTGAGGCTCAGAATTTTTGTTCACAACCTCATAAATTCCTCTAAAACATGCCTCCTCACAAAAAAAGTCTTTACAAATCTTACATTTGTTAATATCAATATTATGGAACTTATAACTAACAATTTTAGTATGATCTTGTGAGTCGTTTATCATGATAATTTAACTTGTAAAAATATATCATTTTCTCTTTTCCTTTTTCTTTCGTTTTTTGCTTTTTTCTTCTGGCTCTGGAGTAATGTCTACATCAACTTCCGCTATAATGAATGCAAGCAAAATAGGGCCCGCACCAGAATATCGAGGATCAGAAAAAGCACTAAATTTAATATCTTTAACTTTACAGTTTTTATCACTCTGGTGCAAAATCTTTAGATTTCTATTTACCTTACGAGTGAACTCTGAAGGATCTTCATAAGTCCCTCCAACGGCAAAAACTTGGTCTATCCTAACTATATTACGCTCTATTGGTTTTGTATTTTCCATATTTTTTTACCAATAATTTGCTTTTTAATAAACATAAAATTTCTTTATTTTAAATTTATTAGCCTTTTTGATTTGATTGATATAATAAAATTAAATTTAGAGAGAAATGCTTGAATTAATATTCGATATTCCTTTTTTTGACATATTCGAAGGCTGAATACGCTGCTATAACTCCTTCAGCTACTCCGGTAATTGCTTGTTTAAACGGGGCGTCTGCAACGTCTCCAGCAGCGAAAATACCGGGTAAATTCGTCTCAGATTTTCTATCGATAATTATTTCGT
>DAOUUT010000231.1 GCA_030668025.1 Promethearchaeota archaeon | reverse complement strand
GCCATCGAAATGAATATAAATACATCAGAAAAGATTTTAAAAACGATCGAAATTTTCTCAAAATTCAATAAAAAACCAAAAATCATTGCTTTTTGTTGCCAATCGTGTGGTTACGCTGCCGCTGATAATGCAGGATTAAAAAAACTGTTATATCAACCTAATGTTTTTATAGTCTCTGTTCCTTGTACTGGCCGTATTGATACTGAATTCATTATTAAATCTCTTGAAATGGGGTTTGATGGAGTTATGATTATCGGCTGTAGAAAGGATTCTTGCAGATATATTGATGGGATTGAAAAATTAAAAAAAAGAGTTGAACTTTTAAAAAAGATTCTAGGACCAAAGTTAAGCAGACGGATAATAGTGATAGGTTTAAACGGAGTAGAAGGACAGACATTTGCTGAAATCTCTAATAAATTCTATTATCTATTAAAGGAGGAGATTAAAAGTGAGGCTTAAATTTTTAATTGCTTCTTTAACATCTTGTACAGGATGTATATCAGCATTAATATCGCTAGATATATTTCCACAATTTCTTGAGAGAACGAAAATCGAATATTTTCCATTTATATCTGACAATTTAGAGATCAAAGAATGCGATGTAGCGCTAGTAGAGGGGTGCGTATCCGAAAAGAATCAAATCGAGTATCTTCAAGAAATACGAAAAAATGCAAAAAAACTATATGCATTAGGTACATGCTCAGCATTTGGGGGGATTCTTAGTCTCTCAAATAAAAAAGAATCGCATCCTATTTCAAAGTTTGTCGAAGTTGATGGTATTATACCTGGATGTCCTCCTCCGTCTATACTTTTAGGAAATTGTTTATTGAGGTTAGTTGAGAACAAAAAAATCAAGCTAAGCTTAAAAAATATGTGTTCTACTTGTCCTGTAAACAACCACGCAAAATTAGATTTACCATTAACAATAGAAAAGATTGTTCCAAGAAACGATGAAATTCGTTTTCCGGAAGAAAATTTATCGTGTTTTTTGAACGATGGGATTTTATGTTTAGGTCCTGTTACTCGAGATGGCTGCGATCATCTCTGTTTACATCAAGGCTTACCATGTGAAGGATGTTTAGGCCCTGTTTCAAAGGGGTTTACATCGAATTTAATCAATTTCTTAAGCCTTTTTAACCTTTCTAAAGATTTAAGAAAATATAAAGGGATATATTATAGGTTCTCAAAATCACTTGTAGGAGGGAAGAAATAATGGATAGGGTTGTAGAAGCATGCACAAGGGTTGAAGGTTGTGGAAACTTAAACATTTATTTAAAAAATGATGAAATTTATCAAACTGAATTGAACTTTTCAGTATTTAGAGGATTTGAAAATATTTTAGTAGGCAAAAAGTTATTAGATATTCCAAAAATAGTATCCCGAATTTGTGGACTGTGCCACGCGTCTCAAACAATTGTAAGTTGCAAAGCAATAGAAGATATATACGGAATAGAACCATCACACCAATCAATTTTGCTTAGAAGGCTTTTATTATCCGGAGAATTAACAAAATCGCACATTATGCATTATTTTTTCCAGTCCTTTCCAGATTTATTAAAAATATTCAAAATTAATACTGCAATTAACGATCCTTATAATTTAATTAATTACGATCCTCATTTAACGACAAATGTTTTTAATTTAATAAAAATTGGTTCAGAAATAAATAAGCTAATAGGCGGAAGGGCGCTACATCCAATTACTTCTATTCCGGGAGGATTAATATTCAATCCGACTCGAAAGAGTTTAATTTTTACGGAGAAATATCTAAAAAAGGGAATTTACTACATAGAAACTATAATTGAAAATTTTATAGATTTATTTTCTGCTTTTGATCCTCCTACAGAATTTAATCTTTCTAATCCTATATATTTCGGCTTAAAAAACAATATGGGGTTTGATAGGTATGAAGGAGACCTCAGAATTGAACAAAATGAAACAACTTACGACGATTTTCAAGCGAAAAATTATTCAAAATACTTTAATAAAGACTCTAATCTTTATGGGATTACATTTAAGGCGAATTCGAAAAATGAGATTTTAACAGGACCAATAGCGCGCTATAAGATAACTCAAAATTATGGGATAGATAAGATATCCGAATATATAAGCAATTTTGGAAAAAAATGGAAAAGCAATTTATTATTTTTAAACTTTTTACAATTAATTGAAATTTATTACGAAATTCAAAAAAGTGTTGAAATATTAAATACAACTTCACTAAAAAGTAAAACAAAACTCAAACAACTAAACTCAATAAAAAAATCAAATGGGATCGGGGTTATCGAAGCACCAAGAGGTATATTAATACATCATTATCATTTAAATAAAGCTAAAATCGTTGATCAAGTAAAACTTTTCATTGCAACCGAAATAAATTTGCCTATTCTTAATAAAATGATCACTGAATATGCTAAAAAGCTATACGAAAAAGAAGATATCGATTCTGTTAAAGAAAAAATTCAAATTATGATAAGAGCATTTGATCCTTGCATATCGTGCGCTTCTCATTAACTTTGAAAATCATACAAATTAAATATAATTGATTTAATGAATAAGAGGATGATTCAAACTGAAAGAAAATCTCTTAAATAATGCCAATAAAGAGTGTCCATTTAGTGAATTGTGTGAGACTCTTTTGTTTTATTTTGATGAGACTATAGGCCATGTCCCACTTCTTATTTGTCCAGAAAATGCGCTAGATGATGATTCGGGAAAAATGCGTCTTATAAGATACCATCCAATTTGGTTTTTAGAACTTAAAGATAAAACTACAATTAACAGAATCGATTTAGAATACTGTAATCAAATGTATTTTGCGAAGAAATTTATTATTGAATCTAAACGTGATAAAAGAAGAGCAGGGTCTTTTCAAAAATTGGGTGAAGTAGTTGTGTTGATACTTGTGTTACCAACAGATTTAGATATTTTTGGGGGAGAAGTATTAAATTTATTAACGAAAAAATTAATCGGCAAATTTGAAAATACGCTTTATCGTGTAATCGAGTCAGAAATTGCGAAACTTGAAGTTATTAAAACTGAGAAATTAATCAATAAGATAAAAAAAGGAGATCAAATAAAAGAAGAAATAAAAACTATAATTAACCTTACCTGTGAGGAATATTTTTCATCAGTAATTAAACAAACTGATGCGACCACTTTCAAATTGCAAAAAGCAATTTCTTATTTAACGTTTAAAGGAATCGATATTGACCACATTGTTATAAACGCTCAAAATGAATCGTTTTCCAAAATTCGATTATTTGATTATAATAGAGTTGTTCAAGAAAAATTAGGAATAAAAGATCAATTTAAAATAACGAATATAGATATTATTAACAATTTTCAAGAAATAGAAGTTTTAGTAAAGAATTACAGTAAAAAGGAATTTAACGATCTCATCATCCGAATTACTTACATTAAAGAATTTTTTGAAAAAGAAGTATTAAACGAAAAAGTTGAAAAATGCCTTCCCGAAGAAGAATTGTTGTTTATAACGCCTGTAATTAAAAATACAAAAAATTATTTGTTTTCTATTATTGAAGAACATTCTAATAGAACAATATTTTCTTATAAAATTGATTTAGAATTAATTACAAGTCGTCCTTACTAAAGTATTTTTTCAAATTTTGAAAATCTTCGCCATTTAAGTCGTTCATCACAGAATTAAAGATTTCCATAGTTTTTTCTTTTGTAACAACCATCAGTACCGATCCATTGCTAACTTCCTTCACTAAAATATAGTTATGGTCACTCTCATATATAACAGTCGATAATTCTAAAGGAGAAATCGAAGAATTTGAAAGTTCCATGATCTTTGAAAATATTTGATAAATATTAGAATCAAGGCTTCCGATTTCAAAACGGAGGAATTGAAGAGGTTTGTGCTCGAATTTACCTAAAGTTGAAGCTATCAATAAACCATCGGGTTGATTGAATAAGAAGAATTCCGAAAGCGTACCTAACTTCATCTGATCTAACATATACCGTATTTTTCCGAGTTTTTGTAAAGCCATGGTATTCTGTTGAATTTTATAATCAAGAACTTCGATCAACCTATGTTGGGCGCTCCCTTCCTTCACCGATACCGGTGTAAAAGCAACTTTGCTTTTTAAATCATCTGTAAGATCTTTAATTAACATTTTATATATGTCATCTTCCTTTGATTCTTGAAGATCAATTTTATTTAATAAGACATATACATTTCCTACTTCAGGACTAAATTCAAAAAGGTATTTTAAGAATTTACCAAAAGTATCTTTTAGTTTTGGCTCTTCTGCTGCCGAATCAATCATGAAAACTGCAGCTGATACCTCAGAAAATACAAGCTCTCGCTGTTTTTCCGAGAAATATCTATCCATATAAAGTTCTTGACCCCCTAAATCCCAGATGGATAGTTCCATTATTCCCCTAAATATAAAATTTTCCCTCGAGACTCCTTTTGTAGGTTTCAGATTAAGTACTTTCATGAAATTATAACCTAAACAAGTAGTCCGCATTAATGACGTTTTACCCGCACCGCCAGGGCCAAATAGAAGTACTTTTATTTTATTTCACCGTTAAACTTTTATTGTTAAAAATAATGCGACAATTGATTTTAAATATATTTAATCGTCTAATATAATTTTTATAAATTAATGTTTATTTAATTTTTTCTAATTCTGATTCAATTAAATATAATTTTTAATTAATTTAAATAATAATATATTTTATATCAACAATAAAAGGAATTGAAAAATTTTGAATTTAGAAGATTATATAAGAAATGTACCAGATTTTCCGGTAAAAGGAATTCAATTTAAGGATATCACAACTTTGTGTAATGTTCATGCTTCTTTTAAAGAGTCATGTGACAGACTAATAAATCATTTTAAAGACAAAGGAATCAAGAAGGTTTGTGCTGTCGAAGCTAGAGGCTATGTGTGGGGCGGAGTTTTAGCGTATAAATTGGACGCTGGATTCGTTTTAATAAGAAAACCAGGAAAGTTACCCGCTGAAACGCTTAGTGAGACCTATGAACTTGAATATGGCACTGACACTATTGAAATGCATAAGGATGCCATAGAAAAAGGTGAAAAAGTGTTATTATTTGATGATTTGTTAGCAACTGGAGGAACTGCAAAAGCAGCTTGCGGTTTAATAGAAAAGGCAGGTGGAAGCGTAGCTGGGATTGCATTTGTTATTGAGCTTACAGGTAGTTTACATGGTCGAGATAAATTAGAAGGTTATGATATAACTAGTCTAATTAAGATAGCTGTTGAAGAATAGTAAACGGAATAAACACACACACACATTTTTTTCCCATATAATTATCCTTATTTTTTAGGCTGAAAATTTAAATAATTCTCTGTACTTTATACTCACAGTATTAAAATAAACACATTACAAGGTGTGGATTTGATTCAAGAACTGAAAAAAACTCCATTTTATAATATTCACGTGAATTTAGGAGCAAGGATGGTTGACTTTGCTGGTTTTAGTATGCCAGTGCAGTACAAAAGCATTATAAAAGAACACGAAGCGGTACGCAATAAAGCTGGTGTGTTTGACGTGTCACATATGGGGGAATTCCTGTTAGAAGGAAAAGATGTAATATCCTTTCTTCAATATGTTATGATTAACGATTTAAAGTTACTAGAACCCACAAAAGGACAATATTCATGTATGTGTTACGAAAATGGGACTGTTGTTGACGATCTCGTTTATTACGAGGAAGAACCTGAGCGATTTAGAATGATCGTTAACGCTGGCAATGTCGAAAAAGATTTTCAATGGTTAAACGAGCATATTGGAGGTATGGATGTTAAAATTACTAATTTATCCTCAGAGCGATGTCGTTTAGCGTTTCAAGGTCCAAAATCTGACGAATATCTCCAACCCTTAGTAGATGTTGATTTATCCTCGATAAACAGGTTTTATTTTGCTCACACTACGTTAAACGGGGCCCCAATATTTATAGCTAGAACTGGGTATACAGGCGAGCGAGGATTTGAAATTTCATTTGATAATAAATATGCTAAGAAAATATGGAATGATTTAACTAAAACTGGAGCCTCACCAACCGGTTTAGGGGCGCGAGACTCGTTGAGATTAGAAGCAACCTACTCATTATATGGTCACGAAATTAGCGATTCAATCACGCCTATTG
>DAOUUT010000146.1 GCA_030668025.1 Promethearchaeota archaeon | reverse complement strand
CAAGTCCTGAGACTTCAACCCAAATCCGCCCGAGCATAATGCACAGAAATATAAATATCACTAGATATATCATTGCTCTGATGGGATCAGCTACTAACTGCTCCAATCCTTGAGGTGGGGTAAGGTAATAAAGTAGACACCCTGGCAGTGGGACTAAATAATCACCACCACCTCCTCCCGTTGAAACACTGTCGAATTGACCAATTAAATTAAGTAGAATATCAAAACCCTGACCTCTAAAACCAGAATTAGGTCCAGCAATAATTTGTCCAATAAATAGAAAATTGGCGTATAGCGCGTTAACTAAAATAACTGGGATATTTGAAACATACAGTAACTTCATCGGATACTTCCCCTTAAAACCTCTATATCCCTGATAGGCTAACGGGATTTCGATTCTAGTGGACTCGAACCAAATTACTATTAGGAAGATGGCTAAAGTTGTAATTCCTCCAAAAAGAGAAGGTAGACCACCATGCCTCCAAAAAAGTTCAGCTGTATCTATGTTCGGATTCGTCAAAGATTGAAAGAAAGCAATGACAATTCCTCTTGCACCCTCATTAGTACCTACTTCAACAAAACTAAATAAATTCCAAAATATTTGTCCAGCAACACCTGTAGCTATAAATAAGGAGATTCCGCTTCCAATTCCCCAACCTTTTTGTAGTAACTCATCGAGTAAGATAATGATGATTCCAGAAAGAAATAATTGCAAAAATACAATCATCATATTTGGAAGGGTTAACTCTCCAAAAGCACCTCCGATTATATACGCGATGATATTGAACACAGTTAAAAACATTGCGAATACTTTTTGAGAACCGCTAAACATAGCCCGATCGTATGGATCGCTCATATCAACTTTTATGATTTTGGAACCTAAGAGTAATTGCATTATCAATCCTGCCGTTACTATTGGACCAATACCTAATTCTGTAAGCGTACCTTTCTGACTTGCTAAAATAACTCTTAACCAATAATAATAATCTGTGGTGGCTTCAGCGGTTACTCCATAAAGAGGAATATTTGACATTATTAAATAGATTATTAATGCGAGCCCTGTCCACATTAACTTTTCTTTGAAACTTACTTCTCTCTGTGGCTGTTTGATTTCAGGCATTACCCGTACAAAAGGAGAGAAGAATCTGAGGAATTTTCCGGCCATAGTTTATCAACACAAAATCTTTAGTGAGTATAATTCTTTTTAGTTAAAATTAAAGTTTCTCAATTGAGAAATGTAACTTAAAAAAAAATGAATTTAAAAAAAACTTTTTGATTTAATAAGTTCATTTAAACATATATTTTGTTTCTTTACAATTCAAAAACAGTATCGTTAAAAAATAGTAGAAAAAAATAATTTAAAAAAATTTTGAAATAATTTTTACTTATACTTATGCTTTGTTTTGCTGAAGAGCTTTAACCCGTTTAAAACAACGAGCCAATTCCCGTAGGTTCTTCCTCAACTTCTTCTTCTTCTTCTTTCTTCTTTGGAGCTGCTTTTGCAGGCACTGAAGAAGCAACCGTAGCAGCCATCACTGGAGCGGCGGCGGCAGAACTGATTATTGTTTCAATGTCCGTTTCCTTAAGCCCTGCTACAACTTTTGTAAGTTGAGTTTTGTCAACAGTTACATCTACGGCTTTTAAGATTTTTTCGATGTTTGCTTCTGTAATTTTCTTATTTGCCTTATTAAGTAATAAAGCAGCATAAATTGATTCCATTGTCTTTTTTATACCTCTTTTTTTTATCAATTATTATTAAAATTTGTTGTTATTTTTTTTATTTAAAAAAATTAATTTAATTACCCAAATAACCCTCCAATTCCAACTTCCTCTTCCTCCTCTTCTTCAGCTTTTTCTTTTTCGCCTTCTTCTTTCTTAGTTGGAACATGTAGGTCTTCTCCAAGTACTTTAGCCTTGATAGCGCTAGCATTTGATACGGCTTTTCGAATATATTCGTCCCTCATATCGTCAAAATAAACAGGTAATTCAAAAAGGATTCCAAGAGCCTCTCGGTGTGCTTTTTGGATTAACGGTTCAATTGTTTCTTTATCGATAATGCCTAGTTCTAAAGCCAAGCTTCGTGCGCCGAAGTACGCAGATGCAATCTCTTGTTGGAATTGTTCCATATCCATATACAGAATTTCCTCAGGTATGATTTCACCCTCGCTCCACGCGTAATGAATTTTAATAAGTGATTTAATTGGAGCTACACCAAGCTTCTTTAAGACTGCTGCTTGTTTTACGTCAACATAATCTCCAGCTGAGTGCGTTTTCGTATCTTCTCTAACCCATATCGTATCGTTCTGGATTGTAGTTGGAAGGCGGAGTGTCATGTTTAATTCACTGATAACTTGTCCCGTGGGCAATCCTGTGTCCCCCTCAGTAACCCAAATATCTACTGATGTTATCTCGTCAGGTTTAGCAGAGACCATCCATTCATTTTCATTAAATATATTCTTTAATTCAAAGATATCTATGTTTGTAAAACATAATGCGGATTGTCCTAGTATTTTTTCGGCGAATTCATCTAGGTTTTTTTTTTTAGACTCAGTTTTATGCTGTTCTATGGCTCTTAGTTGAAGTTTCTTTTTTGACATTCTTATTACTGCTTTTCCTCTTAAAGTTTTTCGCATGTCTTGAATTTGTCTATCGTTTAATCTCGCAACTTCTATTACAGCAATGTTTTTATTTTTTTTAAACAAATCAACTAAATGAGCGACTTCATCCAATTTCCATTGATGAGTTTTTCCTTTTCTGATCAATTTTTTACACCTCTATACCCTTCAAAAACTGTTCATCAATTTTTATTGAATGTCCCATTGTAGTTTTTAAAAACATAGATTTAATATTATTATATTTATGAGGCATCTGATCAGCAATGTACTCAACGACAGCTTTCATGTTTTCAAAAATTTTATCCTTGTCCATAGATTTTTTTCCTATTTTAACTTGAATAATTGGTTGCTTCTTTACCTGAATTCGAATAATTTTTAAGTATCTCTCAATTGCCACATTTAAATCCTCCGGATTGGAAATAATACCATATCCACTTGGGAAAGGTTTTGGCATTTTTCCTAGTGGTCCAAGGAATCTCGCTAAATATCGAGCTACATTTGGCATCATTTTGTCTTCTACTACGAAGAACTTGTATTTCTTTACAAATTTTTTCTTGTACTTTTTTTCTTCGTTATTTAGTTTAATTAAACCGTCTTTATCCATCGTTTCAAGTCCAAGATTCTTAGCTTCAAGAAGTATCTCATCTGATGCAATTACGCAGATATTTGGTCTATCTTTAGTTATTATGTTATTAGGTAGAATTATTTCCTTATCGATCCTCTGCTTAGGATCTTTGAGGTTTATGTCCTTCAAATTCATAATGAGCTCAATTGATTCGTCAAATTTCCTGATTTTATCTTTAAAGCCTTCCTTTTTAATAATCGAATGTTCAATTGCAGCATCTAACGATATTTTTAATAGCTTATCATCTATTTTCATTTTTTACATCTCCCCCTTTAGCATATCGTCATAATCTCCATTCTCAATCTTTTCCTGAATTATTCGAGGGTCCTCACCTTCTATTGTGGCTCCAATTGACAATACGGTCCCTATTACGGTCTTTACAGCAGTTTTGAAGGTTTTATCTAAAAAGATATCTTTTTTAGCGTTAGTAACGTTAACTACCTGTTCAAGAGTTAAATCTCCAATTTTTTCCTCAGAACTATTCGAACTCCCTTTTTCAGCGCCTAATTCTTTTAAAAGTAGTGAAGCTGTACTTGGCGTCTCTACGAATATCTCAAACTGTTTTGTTTCAGGATCGCATTCGATTCTAATGGGTACTGTTAAACCTTTAAAAAGCATGGTTTTTTCGTTAACTGCGTCTACTACATCTTTAATGTTTATACCCGTTGGGCCTACAGCAGGACCTATAGGCGGTCCCCCGCTTGCAGATCCCCCGGTTACGAGAGCTTTTACAACAATTTTACCCTTTTTACTCATTAAGTTCATATCAACTCATGTATTGTCATTTCAAGATTATAACTCTAAAGAATTAAGAACGGGCAATTTCGTGTAAAGCGTATTTTTTTTTCAATATCTTTTTTATATCGAAACCGCAGAAAATTGCGTCCTAAGTCTTTAAAAAAAAAATAATCTCGAACTTAGTGAGTTTCAAAATAATTCAAAATTAAAAAATTTTATGAAAATTATTATTTTTTGTTAGCATGTATTTATTTATTTAATTAATATTATCATTAATTGAGAAATCAACTAGAATGATTATCGACTTAAATCTATTCAAGTTTTAAGAGTATTAAAGGGTAAGGTTGGAAAATGATCCTTTGGATATTAAATAGTGATTCGGGCGTTAAATTGTTATATAAATCATTTTTGAAAACAGATGCCGATGAGGATATCGTTTCTGGATTTTTAACAGCCTTTCATCATTTCTCTATGGAAGAATTTCACCAATCACTGGATTCTATAGAAATGGGCGGATTAAGGTGGATATATATATTGGAACCAAAATTCAAATTGCTTTTCGTCGCTGCTGGTATAAAAAGTACTAAAACGGAGATTTTGATGGGTAGACTTAATGTCATAAAAGAGTCTTTTATAAAAGAATTCAAGCCAGTTTGGATAAAAAAAGGTCATAGTTGGGATGGAAATATGAGAGTATTTTTACCTTTTCTTAAAGTAATTGAAAATTATTACGGTCAATGGGAGGAAGTAGAATCTATAAATCAAGTAGCGGACTTTTTTGATATTTTAGGAGTATTTCAACAAATTTTTATTAATTTGAGAAGTATCTTAGAAAATCGAATGTATAACAAATCAAAGAACATAGTTTTACAGAAAATAGAAAAAGTATTTAAGCAATTTAGAGAACAAGAGAAATTTAAAAACCAACCCGAATTGAAAAATATAACCTATTCAAAAGAATCTTGGTTCAACATAATAGATATTAATTTGCTGAAATGTGAAAAGGACATAGTGATAAAATTTTTAAAATCAATTCTTACCGAAGTAGTGAAAACATTGAAGGAAGTAAAAGGGAAAAATTTGTGTTTAAATTATTTTAGTGAAGAAAGAGTTTATACCTATATTTTTAATAATATGGAATTATTGGGAGATTTGGGGTTAGATATGTATTTATTAGAACTGTTTTTGTTAATCTAAATTTAAGTACAAAAGCCTTTATGACTTCTTTGTGTTTAACTTAGAACCTACAGCATAAGCGACGACCAAAATCGAGATTATGTTTCAGATATTCATTAGATAGTATTTTCATAACTTTTTCATAATCTAGTTGAGTATTATAATCCTTATTGACCATTTCAGGAATATTTTCAATTTCTAATCCTGGAATACACACTAATCTAAATATCTCTTTCTTTACTTCTTCAGATATATCTTCAGTCATATAATAATAAATATTTTTTTGATTAGAAAAAGATTATTAAATAGAAGTAAAATAATATGCTATTTCCGTTCTAAAATAACTTCATGCGTAATGGTACCTATTTTCTCTATAGAAGCTTCCAGGACATCTCCTGGTTGTATTGGACCTATTCCGCTTGGAGTACCCGTAGCGATTATATCTCCTCTTTGCAAAGTTAAGAACTTCGATAAATATTCTAAAATTTGAGGACTTTTAAACAACATATGTTTCGTATTAGAAAATTGTTTGGTTTGCCCGTTAAGCTTTAATTGAATAGTTAGGTTATGTGGGTCGTTAATTTCGCTGCTTGGAACAATTATTGGTCCTATTGGTCCAAATGTATCGAAATTTTTGCTCCTATACCATGGTAAATTTATATTTCTATCGCTTTTTTGCATAATTCTCGCAGTTAAATCAAGAAAAATTGAATATCCTTGGATATAATCGAACGCTACTTCCGCTGAAACATTTTTACACGTTTTAAAAATAATAAAAGCGAGTTCAACTTCGTGATCGACTCTATTATACTTCTCACTTTCATATAGAATTTTCGGGTAAATTATTGGTTCATTGTCGGTTATTAGTGTATTCAAAGTCTTCACAAAAAAAACAGGTTCCGTAGGGATGGGTGCGTTTGTTTCTTTTATATGATCTAAATAATTCCGTCCTAGACATACAATTTTGGTAGGATTTATATTCGTATTGCCAATTTTTACCATTTAAGTCAACTCCTTCTCTAATACAACTTTATTTGTCAGAGTACCTATTTTTTCGATCGATGCTTCTATTAAATCTCCAGGGTTGATTGGTCCTATGCCTGCGGGTGTTCCAGTAGCAATAATATCTCCTGGTTCCATAGTAAAAAATTTTGAAATGTTTTCTAGAAGCTCCGGAACTTTAAACAGTAAATATTTAGTATTCGATAATTGTTTAGTCTCTCCATTTACTTTTAACTCAATTTTGAGATCATGAGGATCTTTAATTTCAGAAAGACTTACAATTCTAGGACCAATTGGGCCGAAAGTATCTAATGATTTAGAGCGAAACCAAGGTAATCTTGACGCTATATCTTTAACTTGTATCTTTCTAGCGGTAATATCGTTAAATACAGTATAACCTAAAATATGATCGTAAGCTTGACTTGCATTCACATATTTACATCTATCTTTAATGATAAACGCTAATTCTACTTCAAAATCAATTCGTTTATATTTACGGTTACTAAATATCCAGTTTGGATAAATTATTGGTTCACCATCCCCTATCAGACAATTTAACGTTTTTGGAAAAAGAACGGGTTCTTTTGGTATTTCTGATTTTGTTTCTTCAATGTGATCCAAATAATTCGTACCAATACATATTATTTTTGTAGGGCTAATCGTCTTTTCTCCAATTTTCATAATAATATGTCACTCCTTTCAGTAATTTGTGCCTTTCGTCAAAAAAAAACACTTAGTTCGTTGTTTTTTAGAACAAGGCAATTATACTTAATTAAATAAGGTTTAAATTTTAAAGATAATTAATTTTCAGATAATAGTAAAAGCTTAAATTATAAGCAAAAAATAGATAAAACAAAGAAAAATTGATTAAAATGAGCCAAAAAGATGTAATTCTAACATTAAAAATTGCTATGGCAGCTATTTTTATAGCTGTTGGAATTACTTTAAGTTATCTTAATCCATTTGGGTATTTATTGTTGTTCGGTACAAAGATAAATCCGTTTGCTCATTTAATAAATGTAATTACGGGGGTTCTAATAGGAGTTACTTTTTCTAGCATTACAGCTTTAGGTATTGCAAGTATACGGTTTTCAGCTGGAATTGGAACGATCCATGCTTTTCATGGAGGTGTATCTGGCGCGGTTGTCGTTGGAATCGTATCTCACATTTTATGGAAAAAAAAACCAAAGTATGTTGAATATGCCGCATTTACAGAACCAATTGGTACTGTATTCATAGGGGGGACAATTGGAGAGATTATTATACCAATATATGGAGCTTTCTCGCTTGGAGGTTTATTTCTTTATTGGTGGTTATTTTTTTGGAGCTCTCTAATAGGGTGTATAATCGGATTTATCATTTTAAAATTTCTTAAGCGTTCTGGGTATTCAAGAGATAGGTTTTACTAAATAAAAAAAATTTATTATTCCAAAAAATTTATGAAATTTAATAAAGCCTTAAATTTTGGCAATTTAATCGGTCAAAAAACCCTGATCTATGGGGAAACGAATACGGGTAAAACTTTATATACTGCTAATTTTGTTCAATTTCTCCTAGAAAGTAAAAAAATTGACCCTAAAGAGATTAGCATATTAGATTTTGCTCCAAAGTTAACTTATTTTAACGATTTAAAGATTGGTGGAAGAGTTCAAGATTATTTCGAAAATAGCGTAAAATGCAATAACATTAGATTTATAGGAGATATTATTCCCCCTCGCCTAAATGCTAAGAATAAAAATGAAATGTATAGCAATATATGTAATAATTTTAAAAAAATATACGAAATTATAGAAATTTATAATAGTAGCCCAACTCCAGTGTTAATCATCAACGATATTTCGTTATTTTTTCACTTAGGGAGCAATAAATATTTAATTAACGCGATAAATAAATCAAATACTTTTTTTGGAAATTCTTATTATGGTTCATCTATTAATAGTAAATTTTCGAAACTAATAAGCATCAAAGAAAAGAGAAAAGTTGAATCTCTTATAAAAAATGTAGAGAACTCTTTTACAACAACTTAAACCGTTTTTATTTTTCAACTTGATTATTTTTCTTCTAAATTATAATTGTAAACGATAATATTCACTTCAAATATTTACAACCAAATACCAAATTCGTTTTGGTTTACTAATTTTAGTAAATATTATTTAAGAAAGTTATTTAATACACTCATACTCTTTAATATTAAAAAAAAATAATATTCCCTTAAAATAAGAGATGATTAAATTGAATTCAAAAGTGCGAGTAGTTCTGTTCGGACCTCCAGGAAGTGGAAAAGGCACGTTCTCTTCTCAAATCAAGAAAATTTTACCAGATATTCCACATATTAGCACTGGGGATATTTTCCGAGAAAATTTAAAAAATGAAACGCCCCTTGGTTTAAAGGCTAAAGAATATATGGATAAGGGTGAATTAGTTCCAGATGAAGTAACTATTGATATGGTGGGGGATAGACTAAGTAAAGAAGATGTAAAAGAACATGGATTCATATTAGATGGCTTTCCAAGAACTCTAACCCAAACTGAAGCTTTAACCGAGATAACTGAAATAGATTTATTCCTTTTATTAGATGTAAGTCGCGATATCATTACAAAAAGAATTTTAGGAAGATACTCTTGTAAAAAATGCGGTGAAATCTATAATAAATACACTCTTCCACCAAAAACAGAAGGTATTTGCGATAAATGTGGCGCTGAAATTAAATTTGAACAAAGGAGCGATGATAATGAAGAAACCTTAAAAAACCGGTTAGATACTTACGAAAAGAACGCAAAACCAATAATCAAATACTACAAAAAGAAAAAATTGATGAGAAAGATAAACGCTGAAAATACTTTAGAGTTAACCGAGAAGGATATTAAAAAAATACTAGAAGTGTAAATTTATTTTTATAATAATTTTTTTTATAGGATTATAATGAAATACAAGATCTGTATTGCAATTCCAATTAAATCTGCTGATCT
>DAOUUT010000275.1 GCA_030668025.1 Promethearchaeota archaeon | reverse complement strand
TCTACAATGGTAGGTCAAGAACTAGAAGAAGGTTGGGTGTACAATGGGGGTCCTGCGAAAAAATTCAAGAAAAATAGATTTTTCGAAGACATTCCAATCGAAAAACTTACTAAAACCGTTGGAGACCTTGACGGATTACTAAAGAAATACGACGAACAATATGTTATTCGACATGTTAAAAAGAAGACACCTCTCAAAGAAAGAAGAATACATATAAGAAAAGAAAAATCCGAAGAGATAACTGAAGAAAAAACTGAAAAAAAGGATTAATCATGAAAATTGGTTATGTTCAAACCTCTCCAACCTTTAGCGAAAAAACTCAAAACTTTGAACAAGTAAAGAACTTATTAAGCAATACCAAAGCGGATTTAATTGTATTACCCGAACTTTTCGCGACCGGTTATACATTCATTTCTAAAAAAGAAGCTGAATCTTTGGCGGAAGATATCAATGGGCAAACCGCTCAATTTCTAAAGAAACTATCAATAGATACGGGTGGAGTCGTAATAGGAGGATTTATTGAGAAAGATGGCGATGAACTATTCAATTCTGCGATGATAGTTTCAAAAAATGAAGTTATCGGTATATATAGGAAAATCCATCTGTATTACAAAGAATGCCTATGGTTCTCTCCTGGAAACGAGCCTTTACGAATTTACGAAGTAAACAATGTGAAAATCGGAATAATGATTTGTTTCGATTGGTTTTTTCCAGAGACAATTCGCACACTCGCGCTTCTTGGAGCTGATATCATTGTGCACCCCGCTAACTTAGTACTTCCATATTGCCAAAAAGCTATGACTACTCATTGTTTGGTAAACCGGGTTTTTGCTGTAACTTCTAACAGAATTGGCAACGAAGTAAGGGGAGAAGACGATTTTAAGTTTACGGGGGGAAGTCAAATCACTTCTTATAATGGCGATATACTCTCGTCCGCCCCAACGGATAAGGTCTATATTAAATTTATAGAAATTGATGTAATCCACGCAAGAGATAAAAAGCTTAATAATTATAATGATCTACTAAATGATAGAAGACCCGAGTTCTATCTTCTATAATAATTTTATCATAAAAAGATTCAAACCATGAAAGCTGCTGTATTTGATGGGCATAAAATTGCCATTAAAGAAGTGCCTAAACCTGAACCAAAAGATTCTCAAGTTTTAATTCAAGTAAAAGCTGCGGGAATTTGTGGCACGGATATAGTAATAGTAAGTGGACATCTTCCAACTCCCATCCCGCTCATATTAGGTCACGAATTTGCGGGTGAAATTGTAGAAGTAGGGAAAAAAGTGGACCCCACTTGGCTAGGTAAACGAGTGACTTCAGAAATTAATAGTAACATTGATTTTGAATGTTATTATTGTAAACGAGAGATGTTTACGCAATGTATCTCTAGAAAAGCTTTAGGGATCGATATCAATGGAGCGTTCGCTGAGTTCATTGCTGTCGAGTCTTATTTGATACACGAATTACCGGAAAAGATTTCTTACGAAGAAGCTACCTTTATCGAACCGTTAGCCGCGGCCTATCAAACGTTTGAAATGATGCCTATAGAAAAAGATGATAAAATTATTGCAATTTTTGGTCTTGGAAAGTTAGGTTTATTGTTAGCTCAAGTTGCGTTATTAAAAGGATTGAAGTTAATTGTAATTGACGGTTCAGATAAAAAACTTGCCTTAGCTAAAAAGTTCGGCGCCCATTATTCAATTAATCGTTTGAATGTAAATGATATACCAACTGAAATTAAAAAATTAACAAAAAACGTTGGAGCTGATATCGTCGTTGATACCACAGGAAACCCAGATGCCCTAAAGGACGTTGTTGCTTCGTGTAAAACGCGTGGAAAAGTCCATATAAAAAGTACTCACGGGTTAGAAACTCCAATTAATTTTACAGATATTGTAGTCAGGGAAATTGCTATTTACAGCAGTAGATGTGGTCCCTTTGATAAAGCTATTGAAGGATTAAGTTCAGGAAAAGTTAAGGTTAAAGAATTAATTTCCAAAGAGTTTGCGTTAAATAATATTCAAGAAGCTTTTGCTTCTTACGAGAAAAACCGAGATCACATAAAAACTCTTATCTTAATTTAGAAAAAATAATTTGGTTCTCCAAGAAACTTATTATCTTTTTACAATTTCTTCGAAGTGTATTCTTATTTGGATAAAAAAGTTCTGGTCGTGGACATTCGCTATCAAAAACACATGAGTTTTTATCTGAATCGTAAATTAAAGGATAAAATTGGCAACCTTGAGGTCTTATCTCGTAAATTTTACATAATTTTGATTCACTATCGAAAAAGAAGCAATGTCCGTTAATATTTTTTAGTTGATAAAAGTTATCTTCAGTTTTATGTACAAAATCTGTTTTTCGCAAGGTTGTTTTATGACTACTAACGATAGCTTCGATATCTTGGTCAGAGAGGATCATCTCTGTCGCGATACAGCATTTTCCACAATCTTCACATCTATTCTTCATTTTCCTAATTCTTCTCTCTTAATTAGAACTTCTTTAACATAATAACAATTTTCTCGATACGGGCAAATTTGGCATCCCCAATCATATTCACAGTCAATCTTTTTTTTCCATTCTTCGATTTTGGCTTTCCATTTCTTGGCAAATTGTGCCGTTATTTCGGAAGAGATTTTTTTGAAATGTTCTATTGAATCTGTATATGTGTTAATTAAGAATATTTCCATAGCTTTGATCAAATTTCCAAATTTTTGGTGATAAAGATGAAAGATTGCATTTCCTAAAAATTCAAATGAAAATTTGCGTTGTAATGCATTGGAACTTATTCTGCACCAAAATCTTCGAGGAATTGTTCTTATTAGAAAACCTTCAATGCTATTGGAGATAAAAGATAAATGCCTTAATTCCTCATTTTCTATTTCACTTTTATTGACTCCAATTAAAATTAATAATCCAAAATCGATAGAGGATTCCTTTATTGCTTTAATTTCTTGACCTAATAGAGTTATATTTCCGTTATGAAGGGTTTCTAATTCCTGAATCGGAAAAACAAGTAAAAAAGATTTTTTATTTACGCCCCCTAATTCTAATCCAGTTTCCTCTTGAAGAATAACTTCTTTAAAATGATCTAATTTAACTCCAATATCATTTTTACCAAAGAAATTGTAATCGTCAAGATTTCTTTGATAAGTAATCAGATTTTTTCCAATTTCGTATTCTTTATTGAAAAAGTCCCTAAGTTTTTGTATCAACCGTTGATTTTGCATCAATTACTAATAACTATTTTTATTTATTAAATTGCCTATTGAATTACCTACTAGTTTGAAAAACATCATGCTTTTAAACATGAATAGCATAATTTATACTAAATTATTATTTTCTGCAAATCCTAAGAATAATAACAATAATAGAGAGACAGAATTATTAAAATTAGATGGAGTTAAGATTATGCCTATTTTAGAGCAACTTAAGGAAGCAACTCAACTTACAAATCCTTGGATTAATCATTGGAAAAATGAAGGAAAAAAAGTATTGGGATATTTTTGTTCTTATATTCCTGAAGAGATTATCTACGCTGCAGATATTTTGCCGATCAGGGTTAGAGCAAGAACGTGTACTGATACACCAATGGGGGATGCTTATTTAAGTCCTACCGCATGCAGTTATACAAGATGTTGTCTTGAGCAAATCAATAGAAAAGAATTTGAATATCTTGATGGAATAGTTTCGTGTAATTGCTGCGACCAAGTTAGGAGACTTTACGATAATATAAGATATAAAGCTCCGTTTTCTTATCAATATATCATGGGAGTTCCCGGTTATGTTAGTGAAACTACGTTAGATTGGTTTAAATACGAGCTATCTAAATTTAAAGTAAGTATAGAGGAAAATTTCAATACTAGTATTACCGATGAAAAGTTAGGAGATGCGATTAGATTACATAACAAATCTCGTAAATTGCTTAAAGAGATATATGAGCTCAGAAAACAAGATTCCCCTCCTATTACAGGTAGTGATGTAATAAATATCATTTCAGCAGGACTCTCTATTCCAAAAAATGAATTTAATGCTTTGTTAGCACAGCAACTTGAGGAGTTTAAGAATAAAGAAGGTACTTCTGATAGTAAATCGAGAATAATGATAATCGGAAGTATGCTTGACGAACCAGAATATTTACAAATTATAGAAGAACTCGGCGGATTAGTAGTCACTGATTCGGTATGTTTAGGAACTCGATATTTTTGGGATATGGTTGATGAAACTTCAAGTCCTCTTGATGCTCTTGGAGAGCGTTATTTATCGAAAATTTCTTGTCCTCGTATGACTGATGGACATATGAAAAGAGCGCAATTTATGATGGATATGATTAAGGATTTTAATGTAGATGGAGTAATTTTTCAAAGAATGAAGTTTTGTGCGATATGGTGGGCTGAGATTTTCATGTTAAGGGACAAATTAAAAG
>DAOUUT010000063.1 GCA_030668025.1 Promethearchaeota archaeon | reverse complement strand
AAGTAAAACTTGTATCTATAAGTGGCTTCCATAACAGAGGTACCGACCGACGTACTTATTTCTTCGCGAGTTACTGTTTGTTCTCTTGAAGTTTCAATTTGACCTAAAGTTTCTTGATTAAGCATTAAAACAACAAAGCAGCAAAAGTATTTAAATAAAAAATTTAAGTGGTGATTTAGTAACTTCCGGATTGAGACGGATTGACGATTGTAGTTTCAAAATTTAATTGAATAAAATTAATTTACTTTATAACTTGTTAACAATTTGTTAACAGATTTCGCAAAGTTAACAAGTTGATTAATGTTAACAAGTTGTACCGCAGATAGATTTAAAAAGATAAGCTTCTTTACAATACTTAATCAAAAAAAAAATTACGATCGTTATGAAAAAAGATTTATATTGCGTAATATGCGGTAATTTGAAAGAGAACTCTTATTTTCCCTTGTGTAGGAAATGTACCCCTCATATCTACAACAAGGGCTGTCATCCTCACCAAAGAGCGCGAAATAGGAAGAAATGGAAAAAGAATAGGGCAATCCTCATAGAAAAAGCGGGAAATAAGTGCGAATGGTGCGGGTCGGATAAAACGCCTTTCTCGATACATCACCCTAACGGAATTAACGCTCGTACCTACGACCATATTTGGGAGAAACTAATTAATGAGCGCGTAAACAAATTACTAAAAGACGATCTTATCCTTCGCGAAAAGCTTGAATCACGGGTTAAACTCGAGCAAAAAAGAATTTTGAAGCAAACAATAAAAGAATTAGAAAAAAAAGCAATGAAAAACCAAATGAAAGTGTGCCCTTCTTGCTTAAGCAATAATATTAGCGTACGGAAAACTTTATTGCCTCGTTACAGGTGCGGTGCGTGCAAAAATGAATTTAGTACTCCCAAAAATAGAACGCCACAAAGATACGTTAAAGCTATTGAAAACAAAAAAAATCAATTAAAATCTCAAAACTATTCTTATATATCCATATCCCCTAACGTAATATTTGGGCCCTTTTATCCTATTATTTACGACGACGCGCTCGCCACTTATAAAAGCGTTGTACAGCAGCTCATCAGCAACTACGAAGAGATGACGGAAGCTGTAGTTATTTGCAAAAGATGCCACTATGCTCATAATCGAGGATTAATTCTCTGTGAAAAATGCAACGAAAATTACCGAAAACCTAACTTTGAGACGTGTTACCAATGCTATATCAAAGAAATAGAGGCTAACGATCCCATTGCTCGTAAAATACGCTCAATATTTAACGCTTCTCAACAAGACCTCGAATATAAATTAATGGAATCTGAATGCGTGATTTGCGATAATTGGATTGGCGATTCTATTGAACAGTTAGACGTTTATTTGACTGGAAGTAACGGCGAAAATGATTCGTACATAGGCGTTATATGCGCTCAATGTTACGAGGAATATAAAGTTAGCAATGAAACCCGGTTTATTGTTAAGAAGAATTAAGTTTATTTAATACAATGAAATAAAAGGAAATACAAGATTATTTGCTCTCTACTTCAAGTTGTCAAAATTTCTAAGTTAGCTTTTTTTCTTTTATTTTCAAGCAGCAAAGCGTTGAGCAAACTTTTATAATAAACTAATTTATAAAAAGAATATACCATGAAATTTTTTTAAATATAGGACAAATCGATTCTATATTCCATATTTCAACAACCTGTTGGGAAGCATGTATTAAATATCTCGTTTATCGAAAATTAGGAACACTTTCTTGACATATCACTAGTTTTAATCCTCTAAATAAGGTTTTAGTTTGACTAATACCTCTTTTTCTATCAAAGTAGAATCTTGTCGGTAATTGCCATCAATAAAATCTAATTGAATTACAGAAAAACCTTTGGACTCTATCTTATTCCTTTTTTCTTTATCTTCTTCTTGTACATGATCGGAAGCATGAGGAGGTCCATCAACAAAGACATAAATCTCATTTCTATCTTGTTTATAGTAAAAATCCGCTGTAGCTATTGGCACATCATTTTCATTAAATAATTTTTGTGCCTTATCTGGCAAGGGTAATTTTTGGCGTACAATTTCGTCTAAGACCATTTTTTCTAGTTCAGAATCACATTTTTCCTTAAGTTTTTCTAATTTTTCTCTCAGATCAAGCTCAGAAACTTCCGAGCTTCCTTCTAATTTACAATTTTTTAATGATATTATTAAAGGAAGAATAATTTTACGGTTCAAAAGATTGTGTTCAAATTGATTGCGAAACCTTAATAGACAGTTATAACACGCAGTTATACAGGCATCCATAGTTTCCTCATAAGGCTCTAACGATTTAACATGTAATATTCTAAATAAGTTTTCAATAAATTTATCAAATCGGTCTAGTGAGGTATTTAGCAGCGATTTTAATACACCCGTGCCTCCTTCTTCTGTTTCAAAAATAACAATCGATTGCTCATTTTTGCCTGGAATTGGGTTGAGAAAACTACTTATTTCTGACTCTTCTAAATTATATGTGAGCATTATACTTTGAATTATAGCTTCCTTTAAAGTAGTGTAATAAGAAGTTGGATCGTAATCTCCAATTAAAGGAAAATCAAATACTACGACATCGTGATTTCCGTCAATAAATAACCAGAAATCTTTTTGGAGATGGCGTTCGCTACCGCCCTTAGGACACACCTCAATATGAGTTCCAGCTTCATTGTTGTGTAGCCATTGACCACAAGCACTGCAAAAGTTAAAACTATGGAGTTCTATTTCGTTAGTTCTCTTCGATTTGATCCGAGAACCCATATTTACCATATAAATATTTCCATTATGTTCATACGAGATTTTTGCGGTGGGGTTTTGATCACATATGATTTCATAATTTACAATTTTGGCTTTTTTATGCTTGTAATTTATTGTTATTTCGTAGCCCTTGATCTGCCTACTTTCTTCGTCACATGTAATTCTAGGTCCACTTGTCGAGAACATTTGAGGAAACCTAAGGCTAGATTTAAAACTACTTAATCTTATTTCGGCTTCGCAAATCGGACACTTTATTAAAGAAGTAGAGGTTGAACTTGAGCTATCGATCAAAATTTCATTACAATTTTCGCAAATATAAATGTTATCGATATTCAACTCGCCCCCTTCAGATTTAACCATCGCTCTATTGATATTATACTTATTACCTAAAAAGTAAACTTGATTGTGAGGAGCAAATTCTCGAATCGCTATAACGGAAGATCGCCAATTATCGTAATATTTAGACCTATCTTGATTAAACATAGTCAGCAATGTAGTATCGCTTGGAAACGCGTAATTTGGTAAAAAACCATAATTCCTCAAGAAACTGAACGTATCGTACGGTTGCTTTCCATTTCTCATCTTATCTCTTTTTATTTCTAAAGCAGCACGTTCGCGTTTATCTTTATTATCGAGACCCGCTCTTGAATTGCTTTTATGAAATAAAAATTCTAATTGAGTTAAAACTTCGAAATATATATCTCGAAAATAATCAAACGTTTCGTTTAAAGCCGAATAAAAACTTCTAATTGCAGATCGCAAGAAATCAACTGTAAACCATGGAAATTTGTTCAATTCGTTGCTAAAAATGCTCTTAATTGTTTTTTCTAGGATGTCGTAGTTTCTATTAATCTCGTCAACAATCGATGTTTTAAAATTATTATAAAATGGAAATTTATCTTCTTTTTTTTCTAAGTCAAGGATTTCACCCGCTTTTTGCGGAATTTTAATGGAAAGAGTTTCGATTATCGCAGAGTGTATGTGCTTTTTTATTAGTTTTTTATTATCTAAAAGAAAATTAGGAGGACTAATTTTTCCTGAAACAATTTTATCAGGCTCGCGGTAAAAATATTGATCGTGCGGACCTTTAGCAAATCCCGTTCCACAAAATATTTGTATGATTGATGGCTGGTTTTTTCTTCCCGCCCTCCCAGCCCTTTGAGCGTAGCGACTTGGATCTGGCGGAACGTTCCGCATCATAATCGCCGAAAGTTCTCCGATATCAATACCAAGTTCCATTGTTGGTGTGCATACTAAAACATTTGTAGTACCTATAGCATTTTCTTCAAAATCGTTCTCAAATTGTGCTCTCTTAGTACCTTTAACTTGAGCGCTGTGCTCTTTGGCATGAATCTCAGATTCCTTATTGGGCAATTTTTTGTATAACTTAAAATAAAAATGATCTTCGATATTACTAACTTTCTTTAAATCAGGACAGTTCCTCCACGCACATTTATGATATTTTTTAAACTGATATGTTCTTTTACATTTAGGACATTGATAAAATTCCTTATTCTGATTGAAATTGAATAATATCTTTCCTTCACTAATTTGATACAATTGAAAAGAGGGGCGATTTGTCCAGAAAGACGTAATGAATCCCGCTTCCTCTAGAATTTCAATCGCTTTTCTAAGTAAGTTGTCAGCTTCTTCGAATTTGTCTATTAAGAAATATTTTTTAGTCCAATTAATAAGGGTTGTAGTATACCACGAAATGCTCCTAAAAACAACTCTTTGATGATTATGGTAGACTTTGTGACCCTTTTCTGGCTTTTTATATGCAAATCCAACTCTATTCCAGTGAGATTTATTAATATCGAATAATATATCTTCTTTAAATTTGTTTTTCCAATCTTCGTACTTGCGAACAGTGTCAATAAAAGCGCTGCTTTCAATTGCTCCATTCCACCTAAAGATATCTAAAATTCCACGAATATAATCGTATCTCTCATCTTCAGATAATCTTTCGAAACGCTTTACATCTATTATGAGGGGGTCCTTTATTAACAATTCCAGACCGTCATAGTCGATTTTTAACAGTCCCAACTTATCAAGATTTAAATCTAAAAAATATTGCGATTGCATGATATCTGATAAAGCTAAAAATTGTAAAAACTCAGTAAATTCCTTTTCTGGAGGTGGCGCAGTACTAAACCTGCTCATTTGATCCCTATCTTTTTGAAAGTCGGGCAGTTTATCGTTATCTTTTAAAAAATCAAATAAAATCTTACCAATATCCTTATCTGTAACTCTAAGTTCCTTTGAATTAATATGTTTTAATGTATGTAAAAATGCTTGCCTGAAATTTGTTCTTCTTTGGAATTCGTTTAAATGCTCTGCTTGTAAAGCAGTGTCTTGTCTATTATCGGTAAAAATTATTTGTTTTTTTTGGTCTTTATTTAGCAATCTTAAAACTTCTGCCGTTAACACATCAGTAGAAGAACTCCGGCCCGTAGAATTGAACGAGAATAATTTACTATACTCTCCCTTATTTTTAGTATAGAAAATATTACACGACGGGCAAATTTGAAGTGGATATGGAATTTTCCAAACGATAATTTTTTCTAAACAAGAACAATTAGCATTGACTTTATTACATTTGGGACAATAATCTGTACTTTCAGGAATTACTTCTTTATAATTTTTTCTTAGATTACTATTTTTATCTAACCAGTTCCCAGGAGTTTCCCAAGAATCATTATCTTTTGTTATAGGCGTCAAATATGCCATTTCACCTGATCCTTCGGAATTAAAAGTCCTTGGGAATGCACTATTTTCCAAGATATATACGCTGTAAAATTCTTGTCCACAATTACGACAGAAATAGAGCGGAAAAGAGGGATTCTCGCATATTTTACACTTTAAATCTCCATCTATGCTTAAATGAGGTGTTGACGTTAAAGCCTCTTTAGTTAAACACAAATATAATTCTTGCCCCCGAGTAAAAAATACGTGCAATTTTGGTACTAGCAAGGGTCTTAACTCGTTTTGAACGGTGATTTTTGCTATTGTTCCTAATAAAAAGGCTGCTTTAAGCTCTCTAAGGCAGATTTCAATCGATTCGTTGCTCCTTACATCATTCTTATACTCTTCAGCAAGTCTCGTAAGAGCCTTTGCTTCTTCCTTTAATGCATTCCTAAGATATATTATTGTTGGATGTGTTTGAAATAATTTACCTAGAGCTTCAGGTTTGCGCTCGTTTGCTTCTAAAGGGCGATCTAACAATTTTTGGGCAATAGGAATAATTGAACTAAAAGTACCATCAAAATCAATTAAATTTTCGTTCGTAATTGTTATATTTGAGGGTAAAGGAAGAATTTCTTCTTTGGGAATATCTAAATCTACATAAGTTGCTTGGATCAAACTCGAAGGTTCGAAATTCTCTCCAAATATCTTCTCGGCAAACTCAATAATAGAGGCAGTTCCTCCAGACTTTTTATTATCTTGAATTGTAGCACTGGTTCCAATACATCGAATCTTTTCTCGAGTATGCGTTTTTTCTTTTAACCTACGGATGAGCCCCGCAACATCGGCTCCTGAGTTCCCCGTATACGTGTGAATCTCGTCAAGAACTAAATATTTCAAATGGCCCTTATGTCTTTCAGGAAATAAATCCTTATCCTCGAAACGAGTTAAAATTAAATCGAGCATTACGTAATTTGTAAGTAAAATATCTGGTGGAGTATCACGAATTTCCTCCCGAGAAAGTAACTCACAGTCGTATGGTTTATCTGTTTTCCTCCGCTTCAAAAGTCCATGTTTTTCCAGTTGGCTTAATCCTTCGTCTCTCGTGTAGGCAGTGTCTCCAGTATATTTCGCAACTTTTAATCCCGTTCCATTTAAGGCTTTTGTTATATTTTCGTATTGCGAGTTGGCAAGAGCATTCATTGGGAATATAACAATCGCTTTTATCCCGTCTAACCCTTGACCTTTCATTTCAAGACAAGTATTAACTATAGGAATCCAGAAGCACATACTCTTTCCAGAACCCGTTCCCGTTGATACAATAATGTTGTTCTTTTTTATGCACACTTGTTCTATCGCTTCTGATTGATGTTTATAAGGGTTGATGTCAAAAATTGTAGGTATTTGGGGATTAATTGCTCCTTTTTGAACGAATTTTTTCAATGCTGTTCCTTTCTCGAATTGAAAATTCAATTCAATCAGCGGATCTTTATACAAAAGATCTTCTTTCTCCATTTGTCGATCAACCCATTTTTGAATTTCGGGATTTTGAAACTTCTGGAAAGTCTTAACGAAATTTTTATAGGTTTTTTGAAGGTGGTCGGCAATAAGAAAGATGTTTTGGGGTTTTTGGGCTGTTGATATTTTACTCATTTATTCAAACAACTCCTTTTGTTCTGAAAGGTTATCGTAAGCTTCTAATATTATTCTTTTTGTCCTATACTCATTAAATTCTTCTTTTTCGCTTTTTTTAAGAGAATCAAATGATTCCAAAATATAAATTAATTCATCCCTTTTAAGAACATACAGATGAGCATATATTGCATCTAATTCTGCTAAAATGGAGGATCGTTCATTATCATTCCATCTATTAGGATCATTTTTGTAATTCATAAATTTAGCAAAACTAATAAGATCATTTGAATTATAAATTAGCTTAATGACATGATTATTAATTAGTTTCAATAATCTCTTATTATATGATTCTGGCATTATAAAAGGTATTTGCTCAACAACATATACATTTAATACAGCTCCTGTAAATTTTGAACGTATTATGTAATCAATTATTATTGAATTAAAGTTTGCGATGAAAGCACTGATATAATTAGGTTCAATCATTTTGTCAAAATTGATAATTTGTAGGGAATCCCCACATCCAAACGGGGGTATAATTGCAGTAAAAATGGTTCTTTTTTCCACTGCTCTAGTAATTCTCCTAAACACTATAAGAAAATCCTCTATTATATTTCTCCCTCCAAAATTTCTTTTAAGAACAATATCCTTTTCAACCCAATAACGTGGAAGAATACTAAATGAAAAATCTTCTAATTCTTTTTTTACAAGTGATCTACATAATCCTTTTTTTATTTCTATCTTAGTTTGACCATCAAATGTCCCATGTCGATGATTATATAATTGAATCATCTTAGCTTCGTAAAGTGGTAAATATATATTATCATCCTTTACAAATTTATTTCCAGAGACAAATTCATAACCATTAGATATTAAATTATCATAATTCATAAATATTTTAGAATCACTCGACATATCAAACATTCTTTTAAAACTTACTTTAAAATTATTTGAGATTATTTCATTAGATTTTGGATCTCTTTTGATTAATATTGGCGCCTGCAAATAAAGATGTCTTAATAATTCAACATCTCTTTTTATTTTAAAAATGGGACAATTTAAAGAGTTTGGATTAAATAATTCAAAATCTTCTTGTCTTAAAGGAATTAAAATGTGTTCTAATGGTAAATCACTTAATCTTTTATGCAATTTTTCTTTATCTTGAAATATAAGAAAAAGCGGTTCTTGAATCTCTCTTGGATCTAAAATTTTAAATGTCATAGGTATTGTCTCTTGGAAAATATTTTTACCACCTAAACTTAATAGGCAAAATCTGTAATTTCTATGAATATCAAATATTTTATTTTTATTTTCGAAATCAAATAAACTCAAAATTGATTTACTTTTTACAAGTGCTTTAAATAAATGCCGCATATTATAAGTAGTAATTATACCAGTTGGAATTATGATTCCTACATAACCTTTTTTAGAAATTAAGTTCCAACATCTTTCAGTGAATACAGCATATGTATTTATTGTTCCTTTTGCGGATAGGTCATAAAAACCACAATTCCTTAGATAATGGTTAAATTTTTGAATTTTTTGCCAAGTTGTTTTGTATAAATTATAGGTTCTTGGCTTTTTCTTTTTTAATTGTTTTATTAATTTTCTTCTTTGTGATTGGTTTTGAGCATTAACAATTTCAGTATTAATTCCAGAAAAAAATTCAGTTTCTTTTAATTGCAAGGCTTCCCATGGAGGATTTGTTAAAATGCAATCAAAGCCCCCTTTTTCTGTTGAAAATACTTCTGGAAATTCAATATACCATTGAAAAAATTGGTTCTCATTAGCGATCTTATTTAATTTTTTCATTAAATTATCCAATTCGGGGTCAGCAATTTTATCTCTTAACTGTTCAATTGTGGTATATCTTGGAATTTCTCCTAATGAATCTCCCTCAAATGGCCAAAAGAAGGTGGAAGTCCAAATATGTGCTTCATTAAGAGCTTGTTGATAATTTTCATTTAATCTTAGATCTTCATATTTCTGTTCTTTTTCTCTTATCTTATTAGAGTCCGTTTCGGGCATATCTATGATTTCCATAAATTTCGCGCTACATATATCTGCTGTTCTTTTATCTGTAAAAAAAGATGTGATCATCGTTGTTTTACCTTCTTTTTTCCTTTCTTTTATTTCTTTTCTAATATTATTTCTAGCTTGATTTTGGAGTTTTATATTTTCTGTGGGTATTCCTGTAGTATTACTTCCAGAAATTGCCTTAAAAGCATTTGGATTAATTTCTTTTATCTCCATTTTCTGCCCAAGACCAACTAAACTATTTCCACATTTAATATGATTGTCCAGAAAATTTAGAGGTTTATCCTTAACACAAGCTCTTAACCATAAAGATATTTTCGCTAGTTCTACGGCAAGGGGGTTCATATCAACACCATAAATACAATGCTGGAGAATTTCTCTACGAGCTTCCCTCAAATCATCTTCTAAAGGAGAATCTGAACTTGTTCTTACTTCTGCTAATTTTTTTCCCAAATAGTCTAGTGCTGACAATAAAAATGTTCCGCCACCACAAGCCGGATCACATACTTTTAAATCCAATAACGCACTTTCTCTCGCATGTTCATCATCCCCAGCCTCAATTAATCGATCCTCAACTAAAGTTTGTAATGTAGTTCTGATCAAAATATCAATTAAAGCCTTTGGAGTATAATATGAACCAGTACTCTTTCTTTCAGTTCCTTCAATTAGTTGAAATTGCGAGGTTGATGATATATATGGTTTAAAATCTAAAAGAGATTCGTAAATCGCTCCAATTTCCTCTTCCGAAACCTCTAAAAAATTTATTCTTTGTCTTACTTTATGATTAGCAGAAGTGGTTAATAATCTGATAACCTTTAAAACTATATCATTTGAAATCTTCATGCTATTTTTAAGGATTATTCGCAGGTTATCTTCTTTAAATAAACTTCCATTATAACTATTAACTCCGAGAAGAAAATTTCCATCCCTAACTAAATTGAATGTTATTAACATCTTGTTCCACAAATCGTAATTCTTTTCAGCTTTTATGGGTTTTTCGGCTCGAATTCTAAGAGAAGATAAAGAAAATTGTTCGAAATAAAGAGAGCTTGCTCCAGGGAGCATATCTCGTTGCTCAGCATAAAGGATAAATATAATTCGATAAATAATTCTCAATAATTCAGCATAAAATTCGTTAATATCAATGTTATCTAAATCAATTTTATCTAAATTTTGTTGTATTAATTCATTTCCTAGTAATTCTAAGGCGTGTTCGACGTTATTCCGTAAAATATTGCCTATTTTAACACCTTCAGTAACGGAATCTTTCTGAAATCTATCAATTAATAAAGTACCCTCTTTAACTTTACTATTAAACCTGCTGGAATGAATTATTGAATAGAGCGTATTAAATTCTCTTTCGTCTCGATTTGCGAAAATGTTTTCTAAATCAAATTCCAAATATCCTTTCGAATATGAATGATAATATTTGGTTATTATCCGTAGAATACGCCCATTGGAAAGGAAGAGCCATTTTATCTCGGGATTAAAATTTATAAATTGTTGACATACATTATGATGTGATTTCTTCTGTGGATTTCTATCAATTTTAGAATCAAAATCTTCATCACAACTAACATAATAAAAGAATGGATCTCTATGATCTCGGGATTGATAAGAAATTCTGAATTCTTTTAGTATACTGTCCTCGTCTAAATTTTCCTTATTTATTTCAAAGTCTTCTATTTCATGATCAAAAAGAGTAAAGAGAGGGATTAACCATTTTTTTGCTAAATCTTCGATTGACCATTCTTCTATATTTGGGGATATTTCATCCCATTTTTGGATACACCAATCAAAAATTATCTGCTTTTTATCTATTAATTTTTTTCTTTCTTCTTTAGTATCTTCTTCGAGAAATGAATCAATTTTTCCAATTTTTAATTGATTTGGATTATCACGTAATCTTAGTAAAATATTTTCTGTAAATAAGCCCCCGCTTGGTCGAATATTTCTTAATAACGCACTTTTTGAAGCCAAATCTAATCACCTCCTACTTTGGGATAAATTAATGTAATTGTTAATAAATCAACGCCCACTACATCAATCATTTCAATTCCCTCTAGATCCGTTGCGATCCCTTGTTTCGCCAAATTATTTATCATTTCTTTTCGCTCGTTAATAATTATTTTCAGCCTTTCTTGAGCAAGATCGTTGAACATGGACTCCAAATTGTCTATATTTAGAGCTCTATTAAGATGTTTTTTTAACTCAACTAAATTTTTACCGTGATTTTCCCACTCGGAATTCCAAATCTTATCAACTAAATCGTTATCCAATCGAGCTTCACTAAATAAATCAACTCCTAAAGGAGTAATTTCTTCCATTAAGCTTTTTGGTTCTGTATTTACAACATATCTAATTTTAACGTAAAAAACGACGGAAACCATCTTTGTCTCAGAGCTAAGGAAAGCGGCAGTTCTGCCATAAAACTCGTTATCAACCGAAAACGCTTCGTTCTTAACTTTTTCTACGAGTCCAGAAACTAAGGGGTTCTTTAAATTTATTCCTTCTACATCGTTGCGAGAAGCACTAACATCCATGTTTGGAGTGATTAAATATTTCTCTCCAAAATTCTCACCGATATATTCTTGTACTTTTTTTGGAAGCGTGATCTCATAAATTCTATCGTCTTCTTTTGAAGTTTCTATATTACCCTTATATAAATCAATAGCACTTTTTAAAAACGCGAGTAAAGTTTGGTCGTTTCCAATATTTTCTTCCGTTAGCCTCATCCGTTGCTCAATTTCTTCTAAATTAATGTTAGTATGACCGTAAAAAGAGTCTTCCATCATGGCTTTTACATTACTTTCAGAGAAAAAAATTGAAACTAAATCGTCTAATACCTTCGAAAATTTAATCCATTTATCCATTGTTGTCTGTTTTCGCTCTTTTTTGCGTTTTGCTAATATATGGTCTATTACAGATTCAGGATCTCCGAAAAAACCGGGTACGAAACCATATGCCTTCTTAATTTCGTTTGCTTTTTTTACGAGAACTTCCAAAATGTCCATTTCTAAAGTATCTTTTAAAATTAAAGTTCTAATATATACCATATCTTTAGGTTGACCAAATCTATCGATTCTACCATTTCTCTGCTCAAGACGGTTAGGATTCCAAGTAAGTTCGTAATTTATGATTTGATCTGCTGAGAATTGTAGATCAATTCCTTCTGCCATACAATCGGTTGATATTAAAATACCCTGTTTAGCTTTCAAAAAATTATCATAAGTATCTTGTCTAAGTTGGGATGCCATTTGACCATGTATGTGAAAAACTTCAATATCTTTATATTTCATTGGGCTTTCTTCTATCTTTTCTTCCAATCGTTCCTTAATGTATTCAAGAGTATGAATATATCTCGTGAAAATGATTATCTTTTTAGAAATTTTAAACCTTTCAGGAAGAATGACATCTAATAATTGAATAATTTTTCTGTCGCTTTTCATTAACTCTATTGCCGATTCTTTTATCTCAATAAGCATGTCTTTTTCCTTTTTTAAATCTGCCATCCTTTTTGTTAGGATTAATTTATCGTTTCTTAAATCGAGCTCTTCTTCTGTTAACCTATCTGTTTCGTAGCCGTCCATAACAGATTGGGCTGCTTCATCTATGGATAAAAAAGAGCTCGTATCCTCAATAGCTCTAAAATTTTTATTTAAAACATTATCAACTTCTTCCAAACGATTTTCAATGGAACGTTTTAAAGCGTTTGGAGAGCTAATAGCTCGTTTATGGAAGTGAAGGATGGTCCAATAATTCAATTTTCTTCTTTCTAGTGGGTCATCTTCAGATCGAGTTAAGACAAAATCAAAATATTGGTTTATTAGCTCGAAAGTCTCGTTAAATTTATCAGAAGGTTTTATATAAATTTCATCAGAATCCCTATCTGGGAAAATTCTTTTTTTATACATGCTTTTTGATATCCATTTTTGTACATCTTCGCGCCTACGCTGAGAAATGTGCCTTATAGCAAGATCTCTATCAATTTGAATATTATTAGAAGAATCTTTCGAAACAATTTTGGGATTAACCATTTCAAGCAGACTGGCGAAAGAATCCTTATATCCATTATGTGGAGTTGCTGATAACAGAAGAAAATGGGGAAATTTATCTTGATTAGCTAATAATTTTGCGAAACCGTAACTTTGCTTAAAAGATTTAGATTTTTCGTCGTCTGTGCCTAAATGAGGGCGCATTACATTGTGAGCCTCGTCAATAACAATCATATCCCAATCAAACTGAATAATTTCTTCTTTAACTCCTGGTCTTTTACCGTAATCGATGGATGTGATAACAAAATTATAGTAACCCCATGGATTACCGCCAACTAACAACTCTGATTCTAACTTTCTTCGATTCCTGCGAGACATGATTACGGCATCAATTCCAAAGAACTTTTTAAGAATCGTTTGCCATTGTTCTCGAAGATTTGCGGGCGTTACAAATAAAACTTTATTTATTCTCTTGCGACCTAAGAGTTCCTGTAAAATTAATCCCGCTTCAATGGTTTTACCTAATCCTACATCGTCAGCTAACAGCAATCGGACGTTTTTTAAATTTAATGCCATTAAAACAGGAACCATTTGATAAGATATTGGAATGACCTTTGAATTTTGAAGGCTGATAAAGGAGGTTGTTCCGTAAATTAAGTCCAATTTAATTGCATCTAATAATAATTTCTGATATAGTGGAGACCCAATAATTTCAGAGGAAGGTTTTGGAACGACAGATTTTTTAATTATTTCAATATCGGGAATTAATACTTGAGATGATGGCTGACCGGTAATATTACTAACAGAATAATAAATAAATTTGTTTTTTACTTCTTTAATTTCTTTTTCTACTTTATGAATTTGATCTATACGCCATAATCTATCTCGAGCTTCTACAATCTCCCCAATATTGAATTCAGGAATAGTATCTTTAGACTTTACATAACTATCGATTGTCATAAAAATTTGACTTTCTTGGATGTTTAATCTATTATATGTGGGATATTTTATAAATTAATTTTTATTAAACCAGCATTAATGATATTCATAAAACTAACATCTCATTAATCAATCTCATTTATGACTTTTAAGGAAAATCTACTATGAATAATCCTAAGTTTTGTAGAGTTTAGACATCTTAAAGTTTGGATCAGGCTTTCCTTCAGCATTTAAGAGCTCCATCTCAATCGAAATTACTTCAAATGGTTCTTTCATAGATTTCCCCCCTTATGTCTATTGCATTTTTCGCATAATAATTGGATATTCCTAACAGTATTGCTTCCCCCTTTTGAAAATGGTATAATATGGTCGAATTCTAATCTTTCTTGACTTCCACATTGAACACATCTT
>DAOUUT010000136.1 GCA_030668025.1 Promethearchaeota archaeon | reverse complement strand
GCTAAAGGTTGTTTTATTAAGCCCTCTCCTATGCTATTATCGCCTTTATCGTAAGAAGAAGTTGTACAAGCATCCGCATATATTAATGAGGGCATATCATTATTGCTACTTGATGACGCATCTGAGTAAGTATAATAAGAATCGCCATTTGCATCTGTAAACTTAGTTGGATCAGCATGCCCAGCAAAAATTATTGTAGAATATCCCGAATTTAATTCTTTTACGAAATTCAATTGATTTAGAGTGTTTGGTAAGGGTGTAGTTGCAGGTGTGAAGTTAGATGTTGTTTTGGTTAAGTGAGTAAAATTCATTTCTGATACCGTATAGTTCTGCCAAATAAATTCTGTTAAGCGAGCCTCGTCTTCAGGTGGCGTATATGACGAAACACCCCCTGCTAATAGCATTTTATTCATCCAATCTCCCGTTAAGGGATCTGTTTCATATTTTAAAGTTTTGTTGATCATATTAGAGAGCTCATCAATATTATCAGCTGGTAGACGACCAACATAGACTTCTGGTACCCACGATATTTCATCAATATTTCCCGTGTATTCTGAAGATTCGCCCCATCTACTATTGTTATTATCGTTCCACGATCCTGTTAAATCTGCGTAATAAAAATCAGTTGGTTTATAATTATCGTCCCAATACGAATATTCAGTTTGACCACCTACTTCAACAACATCTGGGTTATATACATTTCTTATAGGAATTAAATTTTCTTCAGCATCGCCGGCGAGAAGAACCCATTGAATGTTTTCATTTTCGTAGTACTCTTTTATCATATTTCGAATTTGCTCTGCTTTATCCCTCCCTTCATAATCCGAATAGTTGGATAATATAATAGTTTTAACCCCTTTCTCGTTTTTCCATTCCATTAAAGGGGTAACAGCATCTAAAAAACTCGTGTCATTTATAATTATAAGTATTTCTATTTTTTGATCGTACCAAGTGGCGTTTAATGTTTCATAGTCAATTTCTGGCAATTGAGACAAATCAATTTCAGGGACATTATTAGCCGTTTTCAATATTTTATAATTAGCGGTTGGACCGCTATATGCTATCATAAAGCTTAAAACTGGAATAAGAACCAAGATAATTAGTAAAAAAAATCCCTGTTTCTTAGAACCTGTTTTAATCATTTAAAATCAATTTAATAAAAAGTGTCTTGTTTTATAATTATTTTTAGAGTAAATAATATGTTAACAAATATTACAACTAATTAAAAATAAGAATATGTATATTTTTTTTAAATAAAATTGAGAATTTATTATGCCGCTAAGATTTAACACTTGTCCGTTTTGCCATGAGAAAATCGTATTCAAAATAGAGATAAAAGACATCGATGAGTCTCAATTTCCTGCTCCAGTGTATATTCTTCATAAAAGCAAATCTTGTGGTAAAACTGCTACTTTCTATTTTGATAGCCTTTTAAGAGTTTCGTATAAAGAACTTGAAAAAAAACCGGGGGCTATTAAAACGTTAGAAACAATGAAGTAAGATTTCTCTTAAGAATTTTATGAAAATCTTATATGTAACGATTAATTTAATAGAAATACTGCCTTTTATTTTTGTAGCGAGTTTAGAAGATTTATTAAATTATTACTAACCAAAGTAGAATAGATTAAGCTAATATGACTAACGATTTAGAAAAGGTTTCAGGAATAGGAAAAGCAACGGCAGACAGGTTGAGAATGTCAGGCATTGATACAGTTGAAAAATTAGCATCAACGACTATAGAAGACTTAGCTAAGTTAAAAATCAAGGGCGTAGGTGAATCCACAGCTTTAAAGTATATTAAGAACGCTCAAGATTTAATTAAAGAAAAACCAAGTGATACTGAACCTCAAATAAAGAAAGAAGGCACTCCACCCAAGCCAGAAAAACATCAAAAACATGAACCAACTAAAAAACAAAAGCCAGTAAAAGGTAGTAATCTTAAAGAATTAATAAAAAAACAAGCAGAGTGTAATATCGGATTAGTGGGTCATGTAGACCACGGTAAGACTACGCTAGTTAAGACCTTAACGGGCGATTGGACGGATAGACATTCTGAGGAAATAGAAAGAGGAATTTCGATAAAATTAGGATATTCAAATGCAACTATTCTATACTGTCCTGAATGCGATGAATATCTTACTTACCATATGGCAGAAGCTGTTAGAAAAAAAGGTCAACCAAGATTTGTTTGCCCCAACTGTAAAAAGAATTTAGAATTTAGACGAAATATTTCCTTCGTCGATGCTCCTGGCCACGAAATCTTAATGGCTACTATGCTAAGTGGAGCTTTTTTAATGAATGGCGCATGTTTACTAATTGCTGCTGATGAAGTTTGTCCTCAGCCACAAACGAGAGAACATTTAGCCGCATTGAATATTGCGGGAATTGAGAACATTATTATCATCCAAAATAAAATTGATGCTGTGTCAAAAGAGCAAGCGTACGAAAATTATAGGCAAATAAAAGCGTTTGTAAAAGATTCCATTGCTGAAAGCGCTCCAATTTTACCTATTTCCGCAGTTTTTGGCGTTAACATCAATCTGATAGTTCGAGCGTTTGAAGAAATAATACCTTCTCCTAATATTCGTGAAGCTGAAGAATTTCAATTCTTAATTGCTAGATCTTTTGACATAAATCGCCCAGGCACAGACATCAATAAATTAAATGGTGGGGTTATAGGGGGATCCGTATTAAAAGGTAAAATTAAGGTTGGTGAAGAAATCGAAATTAGACCGGGTCTTCGAGATAAGACCGAATTTAAACCAATTAGAACTGAAATAGTAAGTATTAGTCAAGGGAATAATCTTTTAGAAGAAGCTAATCCCGGTGGTCTAATTGGATTAGGGACTAAATTAGACCCCGCCTTGACGAAGGGAGACTCTCTGATAGGGAATTTGGTTGGCAAACCTAACACATTACCCGAAATTGTTTCACAAGTAGAGTTAAAAGTCAACCTTTTAGAAAGAGTAATTGGTTCTGAAATGCAAATAAGGGTTCAACAACTTAAGCATAACGAAAAACTCTTATTAGTTGTTGGTACTGAAAAAACAGCAGGAACTGTTACAAAAATTTTAAAAAACACTCATATTATCAATTTAAATCCACCTATTTGCCCTCCTGAGAATTCTATATTTGCGATTTCCAGGATCATTAACAGACGCTATCGATTAATAGGATATGGTAGAATTTTTAATCAAAATCAGTGAAAACAATCATCTTTATATTCTTTATGGAGAATAAGAAAGAAAAATTTCACGAATTTTTCCTTTTAAAAATCTTATTGATGTATCTACTTTATCGAATATTTTTTGTAAAGAATCAATTACATTAGAATTATTATTAGAATTTATTGGCTTCGAGATTATCTGTTTAGTTTCGTAGAGGATTAATGTGTCCTTAGCTTTAGCAAGAAAGTGAAGAATTATCTCAATCTTGATGTCTAAAGATAAATTGGTATCGTTTTTAATCTCTTTAAATTCGTAGAAAACCTCATCCATTATTCGCTTGTCTAAAAAGCTCAAAAAATTTTCAATATCATCAATAAAAATTACAATCAATTTGTTTTAAGATCGTTTCTTATAATTAAAATAAATGATTAAACCAATAAGTATCAAAGCACCGTTTAAACTTCCAAATATAAGAATCCAAAGTGGGAAATATGGTATATTTGTACTTACATAATTAACTTCGCTAAATGTATTTATTAACGCGTCCCTTAAAATTACATTGTCTTGATAAATTTTGACTGTGTAGTTACCATTAGGCACATTCTCAATTAAAATCTCTCCATTTTCATTCGAATATGCAGGTGCCATAGGTTGAGTTAAATTATTTGAGATATAAGTTCCAAATACTTTCCCAAAATAAAGTAATTCTATTCTATAACCATTTAAAGGCATGCGTATGTTATCGGTAATAACAATGTTTAGATCGCTCGTAGCATCATATTTTACCATAAACGGGTTTGTTTCACCGAGAATGAGGTATGGGATCTTTAATCCCATTCCCTTCCTTTTTACGGCGCTTTCAGTAAAGATTAAGCTATACTCAATTGATGATTGAGTAATAGACAATATAACATCAAAATAATTAACAGGTCTATCAAATAACGAACTATTACTGATAACTTGATTTATAGTAATGGTACTTTCAATTAAAGATACATTTTTTAAATAAATATGTTTTGGACCAGATATTAAAGAAGGAAAGTATATTCTTTCCCTTATGTTTCGACCATCAATTAATCTATCAATAGCCCAGCTGTAATCAACGGGATTTTCAAATCTAAGAGTGAAATTCGTTTTAAATGTTAAAGAAAATAGTTTAGCGTCAGCTGAGATTGTGACATTTATTACATTATCTTGTCCTAAAAAGTCAGGCTCTACTTGATCGTTGATTTTTAATTGCTGATCGTAAAATAGGTTCTTATCAAGCGGATTGACGATTAAATCTACAAGGAGATTATCCGCTAGTATAGGAGAGACCGATATATTACCTGAATCCTTTAATCCGGTTAGCTTAAAATTATAATAAAACGAAGGGTTAAAAGTTTGTTCCTGTTTCGTTAATGTTAAGATATTTTGAGGGTCTTGAGCTAATTCCCATCCAACAGCGGTCAATTTATATTCAAAAATGAAATACATAGAAAAATTATGAAAATTATCCGGGTCTTGGAAGTAGTTTTGATAATAGAAGATTATATAATCATCAGCATCAAGGGAGTAATCGTCTTCGCTTAATTCTTTAATGATCGAAATAGATTGATTTTGTACAAATACGTGTTTGAGAACGCGTGGAATCAATCTTGGATTATAAATTAGATACCCTTCCGATCCCTCTATAGAACTATTATATTGAACACTAATCGACTCATTTATCAATACCGTTATACCATCTGATTCTGGTAAAGACTTATCAAGATTATTGAACTGTGCTATTTCATTAGTTTGCAAATATTGCGTTTCTATATAGGTAATATTTAATGTTCCATTAATTAAATCATCGACGAGGTTAGGATATCTATCTGAGCGATTAAAAATACCTTCTTCATTAAAAGTAAGATTAGTTATTGTAATGTTCCCAAGACCTTGCTCTGGAGCATCAAGAATTGGGGTATAATCGTCTTTGGAGAAGCCTTGCATCTTCGGATCGATGTTTATGTTAATATTTTCACGATCAAAAGAATTATAATTGAAGAGATCATCCATAAAGATTAATGGAATTATAGAACTTAAGACTACTAAAAGGACTATGAGAAATTTCCTGTAATTGGTGTTCATCATTTTTACTTCAAAAAATAATTATACAACAAAAAATTAAATAAAATTAATTAATTTTTCTTAAATTTTTAATTTTTACTTCAATTTCATGATTGTCCGGATATGATACAAATATATTTATAGAATTTATTTTTACTTATTTATAACATCTTTTAAACGTATGTTAATGCGCCCAAATGGACTATGTTATTTTTTTCCATTCCATATTAGTTTAAGTAATTTTTGATATAAATATTAAAAAATGATATAAATGGTTCAAAAACCAGATCGGCAAAATTTTTTGGAAAAGCTTAATACTGCTGTAGATTCATTTGAAGATAACTCTCGTAACCTTTACAACAATATCATTGCGATTTCACATAATGACGCAGATGGCATTAGTAGCTTACAAATTATTCAAAATTTGCTTCATAAAATGAACTTTAATTACGATTACTTTATTTATAACCGGTCTATGTCATGGGCAAATTATCTGAGTGGTATTTTGCCTAAAGCTCAAAATAATAAGACAGCATTAATCTTTACAGATGTTGGCTCCAATTTAACAGAACTCATCCCTATTATCAAGAATAGAAAAGAAGATTTTTATATCCTCGACCATCATGAAGTAGATGGCGATATAGATTTTGATATGCTTCCAGAAAATTTATTTTTTGTTAATCCTACGATTTTTGGGTTTGATGGCCTCGATCATATATCCGGGGCTACTTTAGCTTATATGTTTGCAAAAAAGATTAATTTTGCTACAACAAAACAAGGCTGGTTAGCGGTTATTGGAATAGCAGGTGATTCATTAAAATCGATGGATAAACTTCAATCGTTCAATAAGGAGATCTATCAAGAGTTGGTTGATGAAGAAGTTATTTATGATGAAGAAGGATTAATTCTGTTCGGAAACATGCACGATTCCATAAAAAACGGTTTAAAATTTAGTATTTTACCTTTTTTGAATGGATTTGGTGGTGAGAATGATCAAAAGATTAAATCTTTTCTAAACAAATTGCATATAAATCCAAATAAAAAAGTTGTTGATTTAGATAGAACTGAAATTCAAAAAATCATAGATAGTACTAATTTAAATATCGGACGCTTTGCGTTATTGCCTCAAAAACAAGGTTTATTGAAATTTGCTTTTGAACACGCTCTACTACTAAATATTTTATCCTTTAAAAACATAAGCGCGGCACTTTCAATTATACAGCAAAGAACAATAACACGTTATGCTAAAGAAATATATTTTGAATATGTTGGTAGTTTAGTTAAAAATATGAAAATACTATCAGATGATTTGCCTCGCTATGAAACGGAAAAAGCAATTTTTATAGATGCCGGAAATAGTCCAATCCCTCCAAGTAGTTGGTCCGATACGGCAAGTTTTACTTCTGTAAACAGGCTATTAAAGCAAAATAAAATGTTGTTTTTAGGGGGTTTTGAAAAAAAGTCTCAAATGGTAAAACTAAGCATTAGATGTTCTCGGAAATATTTAGAAAACAATGAATTGGGCGTAAATAAAGCTATTAGTGTAATTAAAGAGAACCTTGGAGGAACTGGTGGCGGACATAAGTTAGCTGGCGGAATTAGATTATCCATTCCATCATTTAATATCCTAAAACAAAGGATAGATGAATTTCTGACTTCATGATTAACTTAAAAGAAGTAAGTAAGTGGAAGTACAATTATTTTAGAATCCCATAATATCATTATTAGAGTTGATAATTCGAATAAAGATTGTGCTTGTTCCTTTATGATTTCTTCACGAGTTTCAATAATAATTATAGAAGTTCTTTTTAAAATTTTGTTTAAATATGATTTTAAATATAAGTTCTTTTTTTATAATTATCGAAGAAAAAAACACAACTGAGAATAATGAAACCAAAGATACTTTTAGTGGAAGATAATATTGTTTTTTTGTTTAACCTCAAATTGATTCTTGAAACCAGTGATTATGAACCAATCATTGCCAAAAATGGGATTGACGCTTTAGAAAGGCTTCTAACTATAAAAGAAAAACCCGACCTCATCATTAGTGATATAATGATGCCAGAGATGGATGGTTATGATTTCTACATAAAAATTTCTCAAAGAGAAGGATGGGCTCATATTCCTTTCATTTTTTTAACAGCAAAATCCGAAGTTGAGGATGTACGATTTGCAAAAATGCTTGGAGTTGATTATTACCTAACAAAACCTTGTAAAGGAGAACAAATCTTAAAGATTATAAAATCCAGGCTCGAAGAAAAGAGGAAAAATCAGAAAACTTCTAAAATGCTTAAAGACCAGATTTCAGATCTTTTTGGGGAGCTTAAGAGTTCAACATTAGCAGAGACCAATGTAAAGTTCACCCATATATATCTATTAAAATGGATAAATAAAGAGCCGAGTGTTGTCAATTTTTATCCAAAACACGAAATCTCATCATCATTAAACATCCCGGAAAATCTCTGTCAATTATTTCGAAGATTGGTAAAAATTTATAAGATAAAAAGCTTGGACTCTGAGAAATTATCTTTCAACATTGATATGGATTTTTTTAATATTTATATACTGCTTGAAAAAATAAATCCAAGCGATGATTCTTCCAATGATTTAGATTTAGGAAAAGGAACATTCATGATTTGTGCCATAGCTCCGAGATCTCATTTTTTTCAGCAAAGATTGGTAAGGGATTTGTTAGATGACGCGGCAGAAAAAATTAATAATGATGAGGACTTGGATGTTAAAGATATTTGGAAAAAACTACAAAAAACATTTGAAATATGATTGATTTCTTTGACATTTTTCAAAATCACATCTAGCTTCCTGATTAACTTAAAAGAAGTAAGTTATTATGGATTTTATTAAAATAAAATCGAATAATTTGTATTTATTGCGGATAAGAGTAAAAACAAATTCTAAAAAACAAGAAATTTTACGATGTTCTGAAACTGACTCTTACTTAACAATATTACTTCGTTCGAAACCCGTTCAAAACAAAGCTAATAAAGAACTGTTAAATTTAATAAAAAAGAAACTAAAAGTGTCTGCAGATCAAGTTCAGATAATCGTAGGTTTAAAGAAAACAGATAAAATACTACAAGTTAGCTTTTCAGAAAATATTGTAGAATCAGATATTATAAAGAGAATTTTCAATTAAATAGGGAAATTCAATTTTAAGATATTATTGAAGTTAAATCAGCTTCCAATCTTTATCATCTTACCACATTTTAGGCAAGTGATGAAATGTGTCATCCCCTCATCCGCACTCCTAGTTTGTCTAGTTTCTAAATGAGCTTTATCGTAGCCACATCTTCGACATTTAAAATTTTTAATGGAGCTTCTTAAATTTTCTTCTTTCCACTTCATAAATTCGGTTAGATTTGATACTTCCTCTCTAATAGAATGTTCTATTTTAGTTTTTATTCTATATGAATTAGATTTTTCTTCAGTAAAAGGTTTCGTCGCACCACACTTACACTTAAATACCTTTTTACCGTTTACCGTTGAGGGGAGCATCATACTCCCTCCACATTCATCGCAGAATTCCACTACTATCACTCCTATTAGCTTACTCTTTTAATAAGATATTATTGTTTTTTTTTCTAACTTAACTTAAAATTTTAAACCAAATATTAAAACACAAAAAATTACACCCGTTAAAAGATCTGCAGTTGTACCTGGGTTTAATTTTCCGTTTTGTTTATGCAATTCTTTATCAAATTTAACTGTAAAATTTAATCCTTTTTTAGTAGTGATACCTCCATCTTTTATAATCTCTGAAGCTATTTTTGAGACATTCGATGCAGCTTCCTTACCCGCTTTCCGAATAATTAAGGTATCTAAATGCATGCTCAGTAGTTTTAAATATGTATTGACAATTGTGCTATTTATGTCTTTACATTTCTCATAAGTATCAAAAAAATATGGTAAGCCTTCTTTTAATATAATATTGAAGCCACTAGCATACTCGTTGCTTATTAAATCATATTCTTTTGATAGTTCAAATATTTTTTTAAGATTTATATTATCATTAATAATATCCTTATATGAATTTGCATCGTTTATATCATATTTTTCTATGCTACCTAGTCCACCTGGATTACATATTTTTATAGCGTCGTATAAATTCACCGTATCTTTAACTGTAGCATCTTCGATAACCTTTTTAATT
>DAOUUT010000174.1 GCA_030668025.1 Promethearchaeota archaeon | reverse complement strand
GGAAGAGTTTGAACGAGATCAAGATATTTATCCTATAGTTGAGAAACTCAGCAAGTTTCTTGATAAGAACAAGACTGGAAAAGCAGAAAAAGTAATTGAACAACTGGATCAATTATTAAATGAACAAGAACACATAGTTCCAATAACTTATATATTAAGTATCTTAGCAGAACACGATTTCAAACTGATTTCTGAGAGTATTTTTAAGAAAGTAGAAAGTTATTGCGATTCCAAAGATCCCAAATTAAGGGTCAATACACTTATAATAATCGGCTTTGCGATGCTAGGAAATCAAAAGTATGTCGATAAATACTTTCAAAATTTCGTTAATAATTTGATTAACGAAAATAAAGATATACGAGATAATGTTCATTACTTCTTGCAAGAAATTGTGGATAAAAAACCAAAATTAATTTGTTTTTATAGAAAGGATTTGATAAATGCTTTAATTATAGAAGAGGATAAGGACAATCTCGTTTCAATAATAAATTTTTTAGAGAAATGTACTGATTTTGATATTGAAAATCTATTTGATTTTAGAGACATTTCGAAATCACTTTTAACTAAATTTTATAGTAAAGAACACTCAGGTATTTATTCAAAATTATTAACTTTGATCAAAACTATTTTTCCATCGTTAAAGGAAATAGATGTTGAAAGGCTCGAATTAGAGAATCTTTTAAACGAACTAGATAAGTTATTTCTTATGAAAAGATATAACCTTACGGAATTATCTGAAAAAACGGGAGTAAAATTAGAAGAATTTATTAAAATCAAAAAAAAAACAGAGAGAAAAGACCATAAAATCTATTTTTACATTAAGTTTAAAGAGAAAAAATTAATTTATTTTTATGAGCTTGAGAAAGAGAAGTTAATTAAATTATTTGGAAATGTCGAAAAATTACAGAAAAGAGAAATTTTCGATATATTTAATCAAGTAATCGACACCGAATTTGAGTTGAGGTCATTCTTAAATACATTAATAAATATGAATCATATCGATGGATATTACTCAAAATTGGGTTATTTTTATTCTTTTAACTATGTAAAATCAAACTTGTTAGAAAGTTTAAATAAGAGGGGGATGGTGAACCTCAAAAATTTTGATTATTTACCTCCGGAATTTAATAGCAGAGTTATAAAAAACATATCAAATTCGACTAAACAAGTATTTCTATCTGGCAAAAACAATACAGCGTATTACTCATTAAAAAGAATCCAAAAACAAATAAATTCCGAAGCTGCAAAAAGTACTTCTATCGATTTAAAAACCTACCGTAAGCGATTAACGGAAAGAGACTTTATTAAATTAATAAAAAACTTACCGAAGGGTTATTTAACACCATATCGGAAAGGAACTCAATGGTTAACCAATGTAGGGCTACTGAAGGTTAAAAATGAGATAGAAAATTCTAAATTGATTGGGTATTATTCAATACCAGCTCTCTCTGAAAAGCTTAACATTAAAAAAGTTTTACTCGTTGAAATCTTAGATGAATTTATAGATAAAAGGAGCGGAATTTTCAATAAAACCAAAGAAATTTTTTATTACTTAAAGTTTTTAAATCAAAAGATTGAGCAAATAAATTCGATAGCAAACCCTGATAAAAAAGAAGTACAAATAAATTTAATGGCAAAGGAACTCAATATAGAGAGAAGTCATATTCTTACAAAATTAGACGAAAATTTAAAACTTATTGAGGAAGAAATAAAAGAAAAGGATCAAATCAATATCCATGAATATATTGAGAAAACTGGGATGAATAACGATAAATTTATAGAATTTATCAATAACATAGGTTTAAATTATTTTAAAAAGGGAGACCTTCTCATTTTCAACGAGTTTAAAATTAACGATGCTAAAAAAGACATTAAATCAATGCTTATAAATAAATCTAAATCTGAAAATTCGATATATCTGGGAGATATAGATGTTACCTCAAGTATAGTTGAAAATTTATTAAAGGAATTACAAAGCGATGAAAAAATAAGAGGAATTTTTCATAATGATGAAAATGAATTGATTTTTCACACTGAAAAAGGAATCGAAAATTTAATGCTGGAAGATAGTATGATGTTTTCTTTCCACGACATTTTTTACGGAAAGAAATTGAACGATAAAGAAATTGAGCTCTTACATTCAATTCTTAACATTTTACTTAACAACAAAAAGTTAAAAGGAACTTTTGACGATGAAACGCTAACTTTTGCTAGTACCGATGTAATCTTCGCTCAGGATTACAACGCTGTTTTATTTGAATTTGAAAAAACGATAAATAATTATTTTAAAAATTTTAATTTAGAGTTTGAAAAAATAAAAAGAATCTTAACTAAACAAAATGAGACTATCTTTCCGCAAGAAATCAAGATAATCCAAGACACAATTGATAATATTAATGAAAAATATGTTCGGTGGAGAAGTAGCTTAGAAGCTTTTGTGAGAAAAACTAACGTTACGCTTCTAAAAAAGCAGGGTTATTCAGTTAAAAAATATAAAACCTTATTATTAACTCCCGAAAAGAAAGAGGATGTAAAATCTTTTGAGGATGACCCAGGAGTAATAGATTTAATATCTGATTTTAACAAATGGGTAAAAATATTCAACGCGTTAGAAATAAAATATGGAAATATTATTTTTTATCAAAAAAGGTTAATTAACGATACGGATAATGTAGAAAGTCGGAAAAAATTAGATGAATTGCTAATCCAATTAAATTTAATGTGAAAATTTTGAGAAACTCTAAATATTTCTCTTACTTTCAATTTGAGAGATAATTTCTTCTATGTCAGTAGAAGAAAATATTTTTTGATTTGATTTGATTTTATAAGCTTTAGGTGAATTTATACCATTCATCTCTAAAATACCTTCTTTTTCAAGGAAGTCCAGAGATCTCCAAATAAAATTAATTTTAGACCGATTAGAGGGTTTAATGTGATTACATCTTCTTATCCTCTTAGTAGTAACTAAATTGACATTATTATCTATTAATTTATTTATCGCATCTAAGGTTTCGCGTAAATTTTTAGAAAAAAAGTCCATGAGATCCTCCGTTATTAAACAAAGAAAATTCGTATCTTCGTGTATTAAATTTATTCTTAAGGATTTAAAAACTTTTATTCTTCTTAACTAAAAACGCTCAAAATAATCTAAATTGTAAAATTTGAATTATTATTAAATAATTTTTTGAATTTGTTTATAGATTTCTTAGTGTCGAAAAACCCTTTTGCCACAAAAAACTAAAGCGCAATTTAGTTCATCGGCTCGTTTAATAACCATCTCATCCCGTATAGATCCCCCTGGATTGATTATAGCTTTCGCTCCTACATCTACTGCAGCTTCTAATCCATCTGGAAAAGGAAAGAAGGAATCTGTTCCCATATAAGAATTCTTTAATTCCTCTTGATGACCAAACTCCTTTGCTTTTTGGGCTGCTAGTTTAACCACATGTACTCGACTTTGTTGTCCCGCTCCAATTCCTATGGTATAAATACCATTGTTATAAATTTGAACAAAACAAGCAGAATTAGATTTTACCCATTTTGAAACTTTATACGCAAAGATAAGAGCCTCTTTTTCAACTTCAGTTACTTGCATTTTACTAACTACATTCCACTCCTTAATAATAGGCTTATAATCGTATTCTTGGACAACAATCCCTCCCAATACCCCTCTAATTTCGGGATTTTTATATATTTCTTCTCTTTTATCTAACAAATCGCCATATTCAATGATTCTCATGTTCTCCTTTTGTTTGAGTATTTCAAGTGCTTCTTGTTCGAAAGAGGGCGCTAGTAAAACCTCCACAAAGATCTTTTCTTTATTTACAATAAAATCAGCTACATTTGCAGTTAATTCTTTGTTTACCCCCCATATTCCTCCAAAAGCGGACATTGGATCGGTATTAAATGCCTTTTTAACAGATTCTAATTGTTCTTTTCTATCAATAGCTATCCCATTGGGGCTGGTATGTTTCAATATCGCTGTAAGATAATCCTCCTTACTAAAATCTAAAAGCATTTGCATACAAGAATCTATGTCAAGATAATTGTTAAAAGAGATTTCCTTACCGCTCAATATTCTTAAATTATGAAGACCATACATCGAAGCTGCATCTCGATAATAAGCGGCTTTTTGGTCCCAATTCTCTCCATACCGGCAATCCTGTACCTTTTCATAAATTTTAATCAACTTAGTTCCCAATTTAACTTCGGGATTATAATAATTTTGGAGATAACTTGCAATTGCTGCGTTGTAATCGGCCATTATGACAAATACTTCTTGAGCTAATTTTACTCTAGTTTTATCGCTTACACCCCCCAATTCCCTTAATTCTCCGATTATAGTGCTATAATGTTTAGAATTAGGTACTACTACGACATCAGGAAAGCTTTTTGCCGCTGCTCTAATCATTGTAGGCCCGCCAATATCAATCATTTCTAAAGCATCAGCTAAAGTAATATTTGGTTTCGAAATTGCCTCTTTAAATTGATATAAATTACAAACCACCATATCTATCGGGGGGATATCGAATTTTTCGGCATCCTCTGAATCTTTTTTATTGCTACGTCGATATAGGATACCTCCTTCAATTTTAGGATGCAAGGTCTTAACTCTTCCATCAAACATTTCGGGCGAACCAGTATAGTTGGATACTTTCACGAAATCAATACCGTTCTCCATTAATAGCCTCCCAGTTCCTCCAGTAGATAAGATTTCAATTCCAAATTCACTTAAAAACCTTACAAACTCAATTACACCACCTTTGTCAAAAACACTGACAATTGCCCTTTCAATTTTTTTCATAATTATTCAATTTTTAAAATCAAGATAATAAAATCAAAATGAATATTTCAAAGTAACATCTAATGTCGTTTTAAGTTAATTAATTGGCGTTTAATAAATTATATCTTTAAAATTCCTTTAATTTATGGAAGATCATAAAGAAAAACAAATTTTTAGTACCTGCTGAGTAGGTCGTGCGGTCTTGACTCTCTCTGCCCAACATAAGATACAACTCCAATTTTAGTTTTTTTCATTTCAGCTATTCTTTTGGCTCCAGCATATATCATACCATTTAGGAGGCCATCTTTTAAGGAGAGTAATACGCCACCTACATCCCCAACAAAGGGGACATAATCGCTTACACCCTCGGGAAGCATTCTTGAGCTTTCGGTGTATCGATCTGAAACATATCCAACAGTTCTTGCTTCTTTTGAGCCCATTCCTCGATAAACTTTGACTTTTCTCCCTTGAATTGTATCTACATATCCTGGGCTTTCTGTAGCACCAGCAAAGAAATGGCCTGACATAATTGCATCAGCACCAACGGTTAATGACTTGGGTAAATCTCCTGGGTTTTTAAAACCACCATCAGCGATTAAACTAATTTTTGAGCTATAATCTGCGATTGCATCAGCTACTTGAGCAGTAGCAAAAAGAGTTGGCGCTCCAACGCCTGTTTGAATAGATGTAGTACAAATGGATCCTGAACCCATTCCAACCTTTAACCCTATAAATTTATCCTCATTGAAATCACACTTTGTAATTATATATTCTGCCGCTTCATATGTTCCAATATTGCCTAATACAAAGTGAGATTCTAACAAATCCATGAGTTTCTTGGTACCATTGATGTCTGCTGTCTTGTAATAATCGGCAACATCAATAAAAAAGATATCAACGTATTTGTCAATTTCTTTCAACATTTCTTGAGCCTGAGTTGATTCGGGGTATTTAGGAGATAAAGCTAAAGCGCATATTAAATGACCCTCCTTATCCATTGATGCTAAAGGAAATTCTGGTGCTAAATCCTTTTTTGTGATTAAACCCTTTAAATAACCGCTTTTATCAATTATAGGAAGCTTTTCTTTACGAGATTCAAAGAGTATTTTTAGTGCTTTTTGCCTAGAGGCACCAGGTTCAATAGAAATCACACTTTTTGTCATATAATTCTTAATCTTGCCATTTTTTATTTCGTTATCAGAAAAAGGGATGTCTCTCTTAGTGAAAATACCACAAACCTTTTTATCTTCGTCTACAACAACAATTCCACTAATATTGTAATTTTCCATCATATACTTTGCTGTAGCAATAGGTTCGTCCGGAGTAATTGTGGCTACATCATCGATTACAAAAGATCTTGCTCTTTTTACGATTCTTACCATCTCTAATTGTCTCTCATATGTGCAATTACGATGCATAACTCCTAATCCCCCTAGCAAAGCCATCTTGATAGCCATTTCCTCTTCTGTTACTGTGTCCATCGCGGCTGAAATTATCGGAACATTTAATTTATGTGGTCCTAGATGAGTTGATATATCAACTTCATTAGGTTCAAAATTGGTAAATCCTGGCTGAATGAGGATATCGTCGAAAGTAGCAATTAAATCTTTATAATGAACTTTATTGCGGTAATAATCTGTCATTTTTTGCAAGGTTAAAAATATGTTTTTATAATATATTTGATAGATATTATTTCTTATATTGAAATTTAAATATTTTTAATAAAGACAATTCTGATTATAAGTTTTTAGGTATTAGTCTACATAAAATATATATTTTTTTTTAAAAGATTAATTAAATTATTGAAAATTAGGTAAATTTAGTTATCCTATTACATACTGGTTAGATTTTTCCTCGGTAAGTTTTTTATTCTCGTGTCATTAATAAACGAATTTAAAGTTTTTATAAAGATTTCTCGATCCTCCTTAATATTTGGAGTTTCAATTGAGCAATAATTGCTTACATGATCGTTAAAAACCTGAGAATTAACATTTTCTCCAAGGTTTTCAATTATATCTCTTTCTTCTTGTAAGCATTCAACGGGAGATAATAGTTCAAATTCTCCGTTTTTCCAATCCTTCCAAAGCGGAGTATTAGGTAATATATTTAAAGTTCTAAATCTAAAAATTGTGGGGTTAATTTCGGTTAATACTCTAGCAGTTCCGATAACATGATCTTCAGAGTATTTCTTTCCGCCCAAACCAAGCATAACATATAAACTTAATTTAATTCCAGAGTTTAACACTTTTATTCCTGCTTTAATCATTGATTCTGCGTTTGTGCCTTTTTTCATCATTCTTAATATTTTACTGCTCCCGCTCTCTAATCCCATGTAAACGATATCTAATCCAGCCTCTGCCAATCGTTTAAGTTCCTCATCTGTCTTTCTCAAAATATCTAAGGCTTTAGCATAGGAACTCACTCTTGGAACGTTTTTAAGTCTTAATCGAACGTATTTAATTATTTTAACTAGATATTCAATGGGGGCTGAAGTAGGATTTCCACCAGCTAAAAAAACGGGATATCTATTATAATTTTTCTCGGCGTAATAATCAATTTCCTTTAAAACATCTTCTAGTGGTCTAATTGCATAATCTTGAATGGTACCGTAAATACCTTTATAAGTTCCACAAAAGCGACAACGATTCCAACTACAACCACCTGTAACAGCTATGAGCACGCTATGCGCTTCTACTGGCGGTCTTATAATTATTTGACTCGGAGGAACTTTAGAAACCATAACAATTCTACATTAATTAAATTTTTAGATTTTAATATTGCAAATTCAATTGCTATTATGTTATTTTAAGCCTTTTTAGAATAAAGATTTAAGCTTTATATTTTAACAACAATTTCATAAAATTTTTTTTTAATAGATAATTTATAATTTTATACAAGTTTCATCACATCTAATCACACTAAGTTTTTAGGTATTTAAATTGATAAATACTAGCACCCAAAACAAGAAAATCTTATATACATATAAAATTGTTATCGTTGGAGGGGCAAGTGTAGGAAAAACTTGTTTATTTAATCGATTTTGTTTTAATTCTTTCAATTTTGATTCTTCTATGACAATAGG
>DAOUUT010000207.1 GCA_030668025.1 Promethearchaeota archaeon | reverse complement strand
TTTGAGCAATTTCGTTGATATGCTGCTTTTAAGTTTAGTTTTTTAATATCAGACTCGTGCTCTTTTAAATAATTATAGACATATTCGAATATATGAATTGGTTTGAAAGGTACTTCAAGGTTATTCCTTTGACAATAAGAGGTATACAAGCCATAACACTCGTCGTGCCAACAGATTACCTCAGTATCTTTTAAAACACCTGTCTTTCTGAAGTTTTCAAGAACAATTGGGACACGTTCTTTGATTATGGAAGGTTTTGCAACATGTTGGTATACTAATTGGCAAAAAAAATGTAAACCCCCAACAGATTGTAGATTATCAAACATTGGTCCTTTCATTTCTTTAGCATTCATTTTAGGAAAAGCACATTTATTTAAAATCGGTTTTTCAGGATCAATCGGACGTGGTACAAATTCTCCTTTTGCTTTGTATGTATTAATCGAATTTTGAACTATTGCGGGTTGGATATCTTGAGATTGGTATTTTTCTTGTAATTCATTTATTTTATCAAAAGGATGTGAATTGTAAGAACAATACTCATCACAAGAAAAACAAAGCATACATTCTTTCAATATTCTACAATCTTCATCTTCATTAATTAATTTAGTGATTTCTTGCTTAGCAGTTTCAATACTATCAAAATCGATCCACTGACATTTCATCATACAGTCAACCGTTTTGCATTCCGCGCAATGCGATTTATCAAACATATTTTTATACCTTCAGTATTTTTTGAATAATTATTATATATAGATTAGATTACGTTCTAGTAATTATTAATTTTAATATCTTCATTTTTTTTCATAGAAGTGTCTGAGCAAACAGGTTAATTTTATCTTTAATGATTTTTTCAGACGTCATTCTTTTATCACCGACATCTAAATCTATTATAAGCATAGGAATGCCAACTTCATCCCTTAAGGCTTCCCTTAATATCTGTGGGACTGCACCAAATTGTTTACAACCTAAGTGTGAAGTAAAAATAAAACAATCTGCGGTAAATTCTTTTGCTAATCTCACGCAATCGTCAATAAAGGGATAAAAAAATTCTGTTGATTGCTTAATCATTGGAAGACCCATACCCTTTTTAGCCATTCCGTAAAATAATGTATCCAAATCAGATTTTGTATTGATGGGGTCAGCAAAGTTGTAATTAAAAATATCGAATAAAATGCTCATCCCCAATTCTCGATCTAAATATTCACATAACGATAAATCGAAAAAAATAATCATGTACGGCCATATACTTCGTATTTTTTCTTCAGCACCATGATGTTCTTTATTTTTATAGTGGATCTTACCAATTTCAAGCATATCGCGGTAAAATTCTAATTTTTCTTCGCGTCCTGACATAAAAGTTGCGGCAGCTGCAGACATAGGGTTAAACATGTTTTCTAAGGGACAAGGAGTCGCCTTTTTTAGTTCAAATATTTCAAGTTGGGTTTTGTTCGTTTCATTTTCTAATTCAATATGTTGCTTCATTTTTTCGTAATCGGGTTCTTGACCAATTACTTTACCTAATTCCTCTAAACTTAACCTTAGTTGTTCTCCATAATAAGTATAGCTTTTTTCTTCCCAAAGGAACGGTAAATCTGGAGTTACTAAGGGAATATTTTTATGATACCTAAAAAAGGGATAAGAAGCGTAAGTGTTGTCGCACGGTGCGGTTGGTGTAATTATTGCGTCAAATTTGAATAAATCGTCAAGTGTCATTCCCATTGTTCCTTTCTGACTTGAACATGTGTGGAATGGATGTCCCCAGCTATTTATTAAATCATAATAGGGTTCAGAACCATTAGGTAATAATGCCGATATGAAATACGAGACCGCTTCAACACAAACGGGCACACAATCAAAACAATAAAGATAATCCGAGGGGAATGCAAAATGGTATCCAATTATAGGAAGCCCTTCTCCCGCTTTTTTGATGAAATCAGCCATTACCAAGTCGATATATTTTAAACCTATCCTCAATGCCGGCATTCCGTCTTCGGGAAGTATTTTCTCAACCAACTCGTATGTAGTGGACACGGCTTGTTTTAACATCTTATAGGGAATTATTCTATTTTCTAATTTTGATTGATTAACCATAGTTATTCCAATTTTTATTTAATTTTATTAATAATACATATTACATGAGCGTTTGAACAAACATAGTTATTTTATCTTTAAAAGCTTTTAAAGATGTCATTCGAGCATCTCCTACGTCAAAATCAATTATTAACATAGGGATTCCCACTTCATCGTGAAGAGCTTCTCTTAAAAGTTGTGGAACAGCGCCAAATTGCTTACACGCAATACTTTGAGTGTAAATAAAACAGTCTGCACTAAAATCTTTAGCCATTCTAACACAATCGTCTAAGAAGGGATAATAGAATTCTGAAGATTGCTTCACCATCGGCCAACCCATAGCCTTCTTTGCCATTCCATAAAATAATGAATCTGAATCAGATTTAGTATCAATTAAATCTGATAAATTATAGTTAAAAATGTCTAATAAAATACTCATACCCAATTCGCGATCTAACCATTCACATAAAGAAATATCGAAAAATGTGAGCATATAAGGCCAAATGGATCTAACTCGTTCTTCACCTCCATAATGCTCCTTGTTTTTATACCTATTTTTTGCGAGTTCCAACATTCTTTGGTAAAAAGAGAGGTTTTCAGATGTTCCCGAAATAAATATAGTTGTTGCAGCTGAAACGGGATTAAACATGTTCTCGATTGGGCTCGGAACAGCCTTAATTAAATCAAATAATTCCATTTTTAATTTTGTTACATCATTCTCTAATTCCAAAGCATTCCTCAATTTTTCAAAATCGGGTTCTTGACCAATTACTTTACCTAATTCCTCTAAGCTTAGCTTTAATTGTTCTCCATAATATGTATAACTTTTTTCCTCATGAAGAAAAGGCATATCAGCAATGATTAAAGGAAACTTTTTTTTTAATTTAAAAAAAGGGTAAGAAGCGCAGGTGGAATCACAGGGTGCTGTTGGAGTGATAATCGCGTCAAATTTAAATAAGTCTTCTAAACTCATTCCCATTACACCCTTTTGGGCAGAACATGTATGAAAAGGATGCCCCCAATTACCTATTAAATCATAGTAGGACTCGACACCACTTAAAAGTAAAGCGCCAAGCAAAAATGAAACCCCTTCAATACAAATTGGAACACAATCATAACATTTTAAGTATTCTGGCTGAAATGCAAAGTGATATCCCACTATTGGCAATCCTTCTCTTGCTTTTTCGATGTCTTTACGAACCACAGAAAGCATTTCTTCCAATCCGATTCTCAACGAGGGAAGTCCATCATTAGGTAATATCTTATCGATTAATTCGTGAGTTGTTGACATAGAATTTAATAACATCTTATAGGGAATAATCCTGTTTTCCAACTCTGATTTACTAGGCATATTTTTTATCCAAATTTAATCAGTAAGCTTTTTTCAAATTTTAAAATTATTTTATCATTTCTAAAAATGCCTCAATACGCGTTTGGAGTCTAGTTGTATCAGCCTGGTAGAATTCGCGATCGAGGTCCAAAACGGGGATTTCCAAATCCTTCAGCTTATGTGAATGGAGCATATTATCACATCCCGCTAGATCACAGTTGTTTATTCTCTGTAGGATAACGCCATCAATATTTGCTCTTTTAATCTCGTGTATTAGAAAATCAAATCGCCTTTCATAATCGTCCATCATTCTAGGGCAAGAAAGTCTATAATATAAGCGCTCTGAGATATTTTTTAATGGATTACTTCCATAACCTATGTGTACATCATCTAAAAAATTGCGAGTTCCAAAGCATAAGGAATCAGACACTATTAAGGCTCCAGAATCTTCAATTAATCGGGTAAAATCAGTACTATCTACTTCGCTTCCAACGAGCATTATTCGTTTAACATTAGATTTAATTCCTTCAGACTCTTGCAATAATTTAAGAATTCTCTCTAATTCTTGGTTGGCAAATTCTTTAGGGATTGAGCTATTTGACATAGAAATTTGTAAAGCTTCGCTTCCCGTAATTTTTGGCGTATCAATAATTCTTAGCTCGTGGATTTTTCGCAAAAGATCACGATTCTTATTATATGTTTTTATCGAACTATGTAAATCTTGATCAGTTATAATTTGATGAGTAAAGGTTTCTTCTAATTCTTCTTTAAATTCTTCTATTTCTTTATGGTACCATTCAAAACCTTCATCTGTAATAATATGAGGCATAGCAATATAAAACCGTGGAACCTTTTTTTCGAAACCTTTTCTTTTAAATACTTTTAAATCGAAGAGCTCATACATTCGTCGCGTATGATCGCACGAATTAGATATAAAAAGACCATCTAAGAAATCGTAGCCTCCTCTTAAAGCCAAATCTAGAGTTGCTCTAACAAATGAACAAGTAAACCGTACCATATATATATCAGCTAAATCCGTGTCTTTATTTCCAGTTGCTCTAATTCTAAAAGGTAATAAATTTGCAGCGTGCAGTAATTCTTCAGGCATGTAAGTACAATAATGACCAACAACCTTTTTATTATTTTCTTGCCATTCCTTAATGTAAGAGTTCATAATTGAATTCGAAATGTTAAGAAAAGCATCGTTATTTAGGCTCATGGTAATAAATCTCCCTTACTGTTTTTATAAACTTCATTTTTACCTATCATCAGACACCTTACCAGTTTTATGACAGCTACATAGGACCCTTTAATCTTTATTTTTCTGGGAATTAAATACTTTAAAAGTTTCATTAGTCCAAAGATATTATTTTTAGAGCGAATAATACTGCTTAACACGCTAAGTATTTTTTCTTCTTCTACATTTATTATAATTCGTGCAACAGGATTATTAGCATTCTCTACGCGACAATCAAAATTCTTTCTATCAGATGCGAGCATAAAAGTAATATATCCGTCTAATTCGACTAAATACATTTCTACATCTTCACCATTCCATTTCCCTATTTTTTTAAAAGGCTCGTCTAGGCCAAATAAATCTACTAACATCTTTGCCAATCGGGCGATATTAAGCACTTTTGTTTCCCTAACCAAATTTTCTGCTCTAATATCCCTACTTGTTTTTTTAAGATTATCAATTTGATTAATAGTAGCCACCAAATTTTAATTATTTGAAGCAATTATATAAAGATCATATTAGTTAGGTTAGTTAATAAAGTTAAAGCTTTTATTAATTAATTGAAAAGTTTATGCTAATATCCTTATTAAACAACTGAATTTAGAACTTGGAGTCAAAAGGGATTATAGTGGGCAAATTGCTTACCCAAAAGTTTAATAACATTTTAATTTTCAATATCTTGTATCTATTTTGTTCATAAATAGATTAAATTAAGGCATTCAATGAAATATAAAATTAAAAAAATATTGGTTAAAAGTTATGGGAAAAACTTTAACTGAAAAAATCTTAGAACAGCACTTGGTTGAAGGAAAATCAGAGCGAGGGTCGGATATTAGCATTAAAATAGATCAGACGTTAACTCAAGATGCTACGGGTACAATGGCATATTTACAATTTGAAGCGATTGGTATTCAACGCATTCAAACAGAACTATCGGTTAGTTATGTAGATCATAATACGTTACAAACTGATTTTAAAAATCCTGACGATCATAGATATTTACAAAGTATAGCTGCGAAATATGGACTTTATTTTTCTAGACCTGGTAATGGTATATGCCATCAACTTCATTTAGAAAGGTTTGCTCGACCTGGAAAAACTTTACTTGGTTCAGATAGTCACACTCCAACTGGAGGTGGCATAGGAATGATTGCAATTGGAGCGGGAGGTCTCGACGTAGCAGCGGCAATGGCGGGTGAGGCTTTTCACTTAAAAATGCCAAGGGTTATTAAAGTACATCTTACTGGAGAACTTCCTGACTTTGTATCTGCTAAAGATGTTATATTAGAAGTATTGAGACGAATTGGCGTTAAAGGGGCGGTTAATAAAGTATTGGAATACACTGGCTCTGGTATTAAGACTTTAAGCGTACCTGAACGAGGTACAATAACCAACATGGGAACTGAAACGGGGGCTACGACCTCAATTTTTCCCTCTGACGATATTACAAAAGAATTTTTAATTGCTCAAGAAAGAGGGGAACAATGGGTCGCCATTGCACCAGACGATGATGCTGTATACGACGAAACCATAGAAATTAATCTGAGCGAGCTCGTCCCTCTTGTATCCCTACCCCATAGTCCAGGAAATGTAAAAACTGTAAAAGAAGTTGAAGGATTAAATGTTGATCAAGTTTGCATTGGAAGTTGTACGAACTCAACTTTACGAGATCTTAAAATTTCTGCCAACATATTAAAAGGAAAAACTATTAGCGAGCATACTGTCCTAACTGTCTCACCTGGTTCTCGTCAAGTTGTCAACCACATGATTAAATCTGGCGAGATGTCATATCTAATTGAAGCGGGAGCAAGAATACTCGAAAACGCATGTGGTCCTTGTATTGGTATGGGGTTGTCGCCAAAAACCGATGCTGTTACATTAAGAACATTCAATAGGAATTTTCTTGGAAGATCTGGCACAAAAAGCGCTCAAGCTTACCTTGTAAGCCCTGAAACTGCTGCTGTATCTGCGATTAGTGGAAAAATTACAGACCCAAGAACATTTGGAGCATTACCAAAAAT
>DAOUUT010000137.1 GCA_030668025.1 Promethearchaeota archaeon | reverse complement strand
TTGGGAATATCTTAGATGCAATACAAAATCAAGTACCAACACCAAAAAGATTTAATCCGCCTATTCTTAGAAAAGATTTTGTATTTACTCCAAGTGAGGTCCAAGATGAGAATAAACTTGATAGTAACGGAAAAAAGATCATCATTCTTACCGATAATAATAATGATAAATCAAATCTGGGTAAAATGATAAGAAAGTTTAAAAGTTCATTTAAGAGTGAGATAGAAGTTTATAATATTGAAAACATCGATATGAAAGGAGGCTGTATAAGTTGTTTAACTTGCGGTTATGATAATCAGTGTTTTTATAATGATGGATATTCAGATTTTCTACGTAAAAAACTTCTAACTAATGATATAATTGTATACGCTCTGACCTTAAAAGATAGATATTTTTCTTCTCGATATAAACAATTCTTAGATCGTGCTTTCTTTAACGGACACACTCCCATAACAGAAGGAATACAATTTTGCTATGTAGTTTCTGGAGCCTTGAGCCAAGTTGAAAATCTAAGACAAATCATAACAGCACTATCAGAACTTGGAAGGGGTAATCTTGTCGACATTATCACAGATGAATTTGGAGAATCAGAAGAAATCAATAATTTAATCTATAACATGGCAAAGAAAGCATTAGAATTTTCAAAAACTGGTTATATCCAGACTCCAACTTTTAAAAGTATAGGTGGTTATAAAATTTTTCGAGATATGATTTATGGGTTGCCTGGTGTATTATTTCAAGCAGATTATCGGTTTTATAAAAAGCGAAAAATGTTCGATTTCCCCAAAAATAAAATAACTTATAGGATAATGCGCTTACTATTTAAATCTAAGAAAGCGAGGGCTATCTTTAAGAAAAATATGCCAAAGATTTTAATACGCCCTTATGATAAATTTTTTGAAAAATTAGATGTTGAAGAAGAGAAAACTGAACTTGGAATTTAATACTATAAAGGTTTTTTGTTCTTGTTAAACACTAAGCTCTTAATAGTAATTGGGAACGCTTCATTAATATTCGTGAAACGAAAATTTTCAAAGAATTAATCATTTAGTATATACGATATCCATACAAAAGCAATAATTATTTACCTTTGGGGCTGAAAAGGTAAATAATTGGTTTTCATCTAACGGAATTCTCAGTAGGGAAATCCTTAAATCAAATCATAAAAACCTTCTATTTAATTCACGCAATTCTTATATGTATTATTACTAAAAATTTATAGTAACTTAAATTGAAGTTTTGATTAAAAATGCGTTTTCCCAATATTAAAGTTAATAGATTAATAGGTAAAAAACTATGCTGTTGGTTACCAGGGAATAATACAATAATAATCGATCAGGGTATCGAGGAGGAGATATTCACATTTACAAACATTTTAAATCGATTAAAGCAAATAAGCTTAAAGATATTTTAGCAGATGAATTGAACAATGTTGATTTAAGAAGCATACAATCAAATTTAGATTTATTGGAACTGATTCGAAATGAAGAATTAAAACCAGAAGTTTTTCAAACAATCTAATATAATACTATTTTTTTCTTTTTTGTAAAGGTTTAAATTAAAGCTCTTGAATTATATAAATACAAAAATCATACAAAAAATCAAATGATTTTAAAATGGAAAATACTATAAAATTTAACATACTAACAAAAATTTTAATAATTTTCTTTGGAATCGTAATCATAACATCAGCATTTTTAAGCGTGAATATTATATATACAAGAGGAGCTAGTATTGATCCTAACAATCCGACATTATTGACAGGTACAACAAATTATTATACTACTTGGGTTCCCGCAAGTAAATCAGAATATTGGCAAGTGGACGTTTCTAATTCAGGCTGGTATGTATTAGGATTTAATAGTTCACAATATCTTGGTAGCCTCAAATTTTCAACTCAATCAGACTACAGTACAACCGAATTTCAGCACCCTACTATAGATAATTGGAAGGAAGGTTTTGTTCTTTGGGATCACGATGAAAATATGGATAAATTTATAAATTTATCAAGAGAAAGTCAAACTGTTTTTGGAAGGGGAGATTATTCAGCGCATTTTAGGAAAAGTGAGATGATTTCATTTAATACTTTTTATGAAGATGCAGCGAGCAAGATAAAATATAATGCGTATATCGTTCATGGAGATGTTTTTTCTGATAAATATATAGGAGCTTTTTTCGAAGTTCAATTAACTGCAAGTCATACTTATGAAATTGGTTATGATATAAGTACCAGTGGTTCAGAGGATGTGGGAATATCGATTATCGTTTTTAAAGAGAGTGGAGGATATTTATATGGAAATATTGGGGGTAATAATGCTGAAGCTTGGTCAGGGGCTAATGTTGCTAAATTGAATTCATTTCAACCTGATAGTACAGGAACATATTTAATAATTGCATATCAATATGATAGTAATGAATTCATCCCATCTGAATTTCATATCTATGACACTTCTGAAAATTTATGGGAAGATACTACCTCTCTGATTATTCCTGGATATTCTCTTACTATATTAGGATTAATATCTCTATCAACAATACTCGTAAGATTTAGAAAATTTAAAAAATAATTTTTCTTTTTTTCTTTTTTGTAAAGGTTTAAATTACAGTTCTTAATTATATAATACCAAAATTAAAGACAAAATTACGATTTAAAAAAAGGAGAATATTATGTCGTTAAATAATTATTTAAATGAAAATGAAAAAATATTATATCAGTGGGAGCTTGGATCTAAAGGCGGGATTGGTCCAGAATCTGAAAAAAAAATTAAGGTAAATGTTTTAGGGATCACAAATAAGAGAGTCTTTCACTTTAAGAAATTAAAGGGTTATGACCGAATTTATCGCGATGTACCGCTTGCTAAAGTTTCATACATAGAAAACGCGTGGCACGCAAGAAATTTGATATTGTTATCTCTTGGGGCTATTTTATTTGTTATTGGATTATCCCTAGCTTTTACTTCTATCTTTACCTTGATTATCGGTCTTCTTCTGCTCGTTATAGGCATAATCTTAGTTATAAAAGGATTAAAGCAATATGGGTACATTATGATTAACGGTGAAGATTGGAAATTTACCTTTAGTAAAAGGGAAGACATTAAAACTATTGAGGAATTTATCAGGGAGATTTATTTTATTATAATAGAATAATATCTCTTAAAACTTTTTTTTTTCAACATATTATTTTCGATTCGCCCATGTATGTTATGTATTATATGTAATAATATATAGGTTTTCAGTAATCTTATGGATGTTTTCAACCATTTTTATTGCTGATTTTTACCCTAAAGGTAAAAAATTCAAATCGGTATATACAACATATATTATTGTCGGCTAAGTCCTGGAGGGCGCATTTACATTATACTAAAACCCTTTAACAGATCGTGAAACGATGATTTCACGAAGAAATTCTTTATAAAATCAATAAATTTTTTTTGTAATTCTTTTCTATTAAAATGAAAAGGATGATTGTTTTTCTATGACTTTTTATAATTCTTTTACAAAAAAAATATATGAAGAAGAAAATATTCATATTAGTTCTTCTATTATCTGTATTTGGCATACCTATTTTTTCCCAAAGAGTTATGGGATTCTACTCAGATGTTTATAATTTCGAAACAGATAAATTATCTTACCAACATTACGAAAATATTAAGGTTAATGCGACATGGGAGTCATTGTATATTCCAGATTATGAATATTCGTACATGCAAGTTCATGTGATTCATTTCAATGACTCAATTCTCTGGATGTCACAAGAATACGATAATTGCTGCGTTCTCATGACAGAGAATTGGACCATTAACATAGAAAACTTAAATTTAACCTTTAACGAGACATCTCTAATACTTTTTGTTAAATTTTATTTTTATTATATCAACTATAACACACAAAATATAATTAGTACTTATAGAGAATCAATTCAAATCGAAGTTTTAAGAAGTGGCGTTTATTATTTAACCATTAACTCCAATAAAAACACATATAATGATAAAGAGCACATTAATTTTTCTTCTTCTTGGGCCCTATTTTATAATGAGAGTATAGAAACCTCCTACATTCAGTTCGAGCTACATAATAACACTCAAATTATGTGGGCTTCAACTCAATACACGCTTAATGGAACTTATGAAGAAAGTTGGGTTTTTTACATTCAAGAGTTTTACTTAATAATACCTGAGAGCGGCATAGCAAATATTACTATGAAAGTACGCTTTTATCTTTATAATAATTTCACTATGGCCACTACAGATGATTTTATTGATGTTTTAAGTGTATATATAATAAAAGAAGGCATGGATATTCTTGATTTTTCCACAAATAAACTCACATTTTTTAATGACGAAGCTATCCAGATAAACACAGAATGGGAATTAAACTATAATTCTTCCATAATCGATAGTTACAATCAAATTTACATCTTTCGATCACAAGACATACTCCTATGGAAATCTTCTAAACTTAATGAAACAGGGCATACTTCAACGAATTGGAATATAGAAATTCAAAATCTAGAATTAGATTTTTCAAAACCGACTAATTACATGACTATAAAACTCTTTCATTATTGGTATGACAAGATAAAGATGGTAAATAATACAGAATATATAGATTCAATTGTAATTTCTACCAGCAAATACAATATTGATTGTTTATTGAATGATTCTAAAGATTACATTTGCTATGGAGAAAGAATTCTAATTGAAGCTCAATTTAAAGTGAGTGAGACTCAAGAGAGCTTATCTCACAAATTAATTAATTTAAACATTCTATTTAATTCCTCTGTTCAATACGATTTAACTCTCATGACTGATTCTTCAGGAAAAATTATTTTGAATTTATCAACTATAGAATATTTTGGTGTGGGGTTAAACACCCTGCTTTTTAACTTATCGAGTATTGAAACATCGATTTATAATAATACATTTTTTATCTACTCATATGAAATAGGATTATCCCCTTCACCCTCACCCTCACCCTCACCCTCACCCACCCCAGAACAATCGATAAATCCCTTATTACTTATCGTTTTCCCCTCATTATTAGTCCTACTAGCTGCTGTTCTAATTAAAGTTGTACGCCACAAAAAGAAACCAAAAGTAATTCCTGTAGACCCTAATACTCTCCCAGAGATCCTTCTAAATTCATAATACTTCTATTGAATTTCTTCAATAATGCAATTAATTTTATTTCGAAAAAATTCAAATGGAAACTAGTTAATTTGTAATGATAATCAAAAGTGAACAATCATTTTACGAAGAAAAATTTGACAAAACTAATCTTCTCACATCGAAGAAGTTAAGATTTCTAATTATTTGAGAGTAATATTTAAACATCCTATTGATAAACTATTTTTTCCCTTATTTATTCATATTTATTAAAAAAACCTCAAAATTTTAATAAAAAATCATAGCAGAGTATTAAGAGTATTATTATTGGATAATTTATTATAACCTAAAGATATATATAATCAAATTCGTATATACATTAATTGAAGAAGCGCCCATTTTTCTAATTCATATTCCATTTTTTAATCACATATAATAATAAAAAAATAATAACTAAGGGCGTTTTTTCATATTTTCTTTTTATAAACGATATCTAGGGAGTAGCTAATCTTAAATTTTTTCTCGTATTATTGAGCTTTACTAATAATTTTTACTTTAAGATGACGAAGAACTTTAAAATTACTTATAGAGAATTTAAGACGGCGTTAAATAAGTTAAAATACACTGATTCTTGGTTTTGGTGCAGATATACGATAAACCCCTACTCGGGATGCGCCCATACTTGCATATATTGCGATGCTAGGAGCCAAAGGTATTACTTAGATCAAGACTTCGAGAACGAAATTATCGTAAAAACGAATATTGATAAAAAATTAGATCAAAGAATTAAGAGAGCTCGAAAATTACTTCCCGATGTAATTGGACCTGGTGGTGTTTGTGACGCGTACCAACCAATTGAAAAAGAGGTTGAAAATACTTTAAAAATTCTGAAAGTTATAGCTAAACACAAATTTCCCTTGAATATAGCAACAAAAAATAAAATGATTACGCGAGATATAGAGTTATTAGATAAAATCGCAGAAGATACTTGGTGTACCGTTGGTTTTTCGATCACTACAACTGACGAGGAATTGGCCCAATTTTTAGAACCTTATTCTTCTCCACCGAAGGAACGCCTTGAAGCTTTGAAACAGATTAAAAGTAAAGCTCCAAATATTCAAGTTGGGACGTATTTTATGCCAATAATACCTTTTTTAGAAGATAACGACGAAAATTTGGAAGATGTTATTAAACAATCTAAAAAAGCGGGAGCCGATTTTATTCTTTTCTCGCCAGGTTTGACAATACGAGATCAACAAGCAGAATTTTTTATCAAAAAATTAAAGAACAGTAAATATGAACATATCGTAAAACCTTTACTAAATTTATATAAGGGACAAATCTACCCACCTACTGATTATGTAAAGAAATTACACCCAAAATTGTTAAGTTATTGCGAGGAGTATGGATTACCCATAAGAGAAAAAAGATGGATACCGAACGATTACCGAAAGTGGAATTATAAGATTTCTGAGTTGTTATTGAACAAAGAATATATGGAAGCGGTTAAAACCGGAAAATCAAACAATACCATGAAATGGGCCGGTTTAAATCTAAATAATCTTGAAGAATCTATTATAAATGTGTATAATAGAGGGGAACTATCAAAATTAAATAATTTTAATAAAAAAATAATAGAATTCGTTAAACCGTATTTAGAAAAAAGTAAAGAATCAGAACAAAAAACAGGACTTGATAAATTTCTATGACGGAAGATGTAATTATTGAAATCAAAAATCTATTGGTGGAAAAAACTCCGCATCTTACTCCTGAAAAGATATCAATGATGTACAAGATTATAAACCCCGACATCTCTAATTATATAAAATACGGTGTAAAGGTTGCAGAGATTGAGAACATCGTAAAAAATGTTTATAATAAGTTCGCATGTACTTATCAAGATGCAATTGAAATTTTTAAAAGGTTAACTAAATCAAATGTTGAGGAGGAAAAATTCGCAGCTTTCTTTTTCTTAAATCGTTTTAAAAAAAATTTTAATGAGAAAACTATTGACCTTTTCAGAGAAGAATACGCTAAACATTGCCATACTTGGAGTCATTGCGATAGCACTTGCGTCAGAGTCATAGGGCCGTTTCTCGGTAAACAAGGTAATGAAGAATTAGCTAAAAAAACTATTGATGAGTGGTCAAATTCTGACAATTTATGGATTAAAAGAGCCTCAATGGTTATTCTACTTAAAATTACGATGATAAGAAAAGATTTTGATGAGGATTATGTTTTTGATCTAGTGGAAAAAATGTTAAAGTATTCCGAAGCAAATTATATCGAAAAGGGAATAGGATGGCTCTTAAAAACATGCTCAAAATATAAACCTGAAGTTATTATTGATTATTTATCAAAGAACAAAGAAAATATGTCTAAATTAATCCTTAGATACGCCAGCGAAAAATTACCTAAAGAAAAGCGAGCAGAAATTCTTAATAAATGAAGTTAAGTTAAAGTTTTGAAGCAGTTTATATCTTAGTTTCCCGCCTTTTTATTTTATTGTTTTATTTATATAAAACAAATTGAAAGGTAAATTTACAGCCTGATTTCAATGATAATTCCTTTGTAATAAATTAGTTATTCAAAGTAATCAAAACTTTATTCTGATAATCTTATATATAAGAAAATGTTTCGTTACTAATGAAATCTCTATTGGTTTTGTTTTCATATCATCACAATAACACTGAGAAAATCGCTAAGGTCTTCGCAAAAGTTCTTGATGCACAGATAAAACCGCCACAGCAAATAAAACCGGAAGAGCTTCAAGACTATCGTCTAATAGGCTTTGGTTCAGGGATATATAGTGCAAAACACCATAAAGTTCTGCTGGACCTCGCCGATAAACTACCACAAGTCACCAACAGGAAAGCATTCATTTTCTCAACCAGTGCAATGACAGGAGAAGCCAAAGTCGCCAAAGATCACTTGCTACTTAGGGAAAAACTGCAATCGAAAGGTTACATAATCGTTGATGAATTTGCTTGTAAAGGTTTTAACACTAATAGTTTCTTGAAATATTTTGGGGGAATGAATAAGGGTAGACCGAATGCTGAAGACCTCAAACATGCGGAAGAGTTTGCTCAGAACCTGAAGCAGAACCTGCAAAAGAAGTGAAACTTGAACACATGAATTCTTTCTATCTTAAATTGGTAGAGGGGGTTTGAACATTTCAATATTTTTTTCTTCAACCAATTTAATTAAACCTAAACATATTGGTTGAAATTGCTCTAACATTGTCATGCTTAGATTAGGAGATAGTTCTATCCCGTCCCCTAGAAGTTGGGTTTCTCCTCATATTCTTTGAGGAGAGAATGAGTATGAAGTCAGATATATTCAGCATATCCACCGTCATTATCTGTGACGCTTTGTTAGGTTTTGTTATTATGTTCCACAGTTATTACTACATTTCCCGTTTTCTGCCCTTTTTCAACATACCTATGAGCCTCGGGAATTTGTTCCAATGGATAGCGTCTATCTATGGCCGATTTTAGCTTTCCCGCTTCAATAAGCTCTCTAAGAAAAATTAAATCTTCAGTCTTGTAGATTAAATTTTTCCCAGTTATTACTTTCTGGCCGCTTGTCAATAGCTTTCGAACCTTCCCACCTCCAGCGTTGGCTAAAAGAAAGATTCCATTTTCCTTTAGCGATCTTATACTATCTGAAAACGAACTCTTGCCTATCACATCAAAAATGACATTATAGGTCTCACCGCTTTTGGTAAAATCCTCTTTAGTGTAATCAATTACCTTATCGGCCCCCAGAGATTTCATCATTTCTAAACTCTTGGGATTACCTACCCCGGTAACTTCTGCTCCATAGTACTTGGCAAGCTGTATCGCAAAAGTGCCTATACTTCCAGAAGCTCCACGGATAAGAACTTTTTGTCCGCTCTGGATATTTCCTTTTTTTAGAAAATACAATGCATTAAATCCTCCAGTAATAACGGTGGCGGCTTCCTCATAGGTCATATTGATCGGCTTTTTTGCCATCACATATTTACTCGGCAGACATATGTACTCGGCATAAGCACCAAACTTGAACCCGGTAGATGCAAAAATTTGGTCACCTTCACTAAATAGTTCAACATCTTTGCCTACTGATTCAATTTCCCCAGCTATCTCCGTCCCTAGTATGCTTTTTCTTGGTCTTCTGAGCCCTAATCCTAAGCGCATTAAGAACCTTAACAAGAGAGAGAATTTAAGCCCTCGAAGTTCACAGTCCCCCGCTGTTACTGTTGTTGCATATATTCTTATCAGGACTTCATTGTCCTTAGGAGTAGGTTTTTCTACTTCTTTGAGCTGAAGA
>DAOUUT010000291.1 GCA_030668025.1 Promethearchaeota archaeon | reverse complement strand
GCTGCTGTTTCTGGTCTACCAGATCCTGCTGGAAAAGTTGGCGAAATAACAAAAGCTTGGGTTGAATTAAAACCCGAATATGTTGGGAAGATCACTGAAGAGGAATTAATAGCTTGGACTTTAGAAAACATGACGAAATGGAAGTGTCCACGATTGATCGAGTTTATACAAGAAGTTCCTAAAAATATTCTTGGTAAAGTTCAACGAAGGATACTTCAAATCAACGATCCTATCTGGAAAGAACAACACGGCGAATAAACACTAATAAAAGCTTTATTAGTATCAAGCTTGAATTTCTTTTTTTATTTTCTTTTTAAAATTTTAAAGGATTAATTATTTCTAATTATTTATTTTATTTTCAATTTGCTTACATTAAATAGATTAAATCTTCTATTTGATTAGAAAGTCAATTAATAAAAGTATACGTTTTTTTTATTAAAATATAAATATCAATTTTGAGGATTGTTAGAAATTACTGAATTAAACATTTATATTTTGGAAAAAGTTATTCACGAAATCGCTCCTGAACTAATTGATATTTATAACATTAGAGAAGATGAATCGGAAGAAACACAAGTTAAAACTGGACGACTTCACGAGAATCGTATATTGGGTATAATACTAAAATTCTATCTCGAGGGAAAAAAAAAGGTAACTACGAGAGAAGTTGAAATAGAATATAAAAAATTTTTTAAAGAAATTGCTCGCTCCACCATATCAACCTATTTAAATATGTTGAAAAAAGAATCTACCTTATATAAAGAAAGAGATGGAAGGCTAGTTTACTACATATTTTTTGAAGAACCACCTAATGAAGTTAGCCCATTTTGGTTTACTAGATTGTTTTGTGTTGATCCAGCATACTTTTCTAGAGCGATTTATTTTTCGAGTTTGTATTCAGTTGTGGAAATAATAGTTAAAAAACACATGAAAAAAGGAAATTACGACGAGTTAGTAGATTCCTTTAGGTATTTAACTGGAATAATTATTTTATATATCCTTAAAAATAGATGCTCAAAATGCATTTTGTGTCAGTTTAGTAAGCAAGAAAGATATAATGAACTATTAGAAGCTTTAAGTTTGGCAATAAAGGATAGAACTGATGTATTACCTAGCGAATTACAAGAAATATTGAAGAAAAATTACGCGGAAATCCCAAATTTTGGAGGATATTATTTCAGAGATGAAAATAAAGAAATCGAAATGATTGAACAACTTCTAAGTTTTGCGAACCAATACAAGAAGGATATGGAATATCAAACTATGGTTTTAAATAGGAGAATTAACACACGAATACTTGAAAAGGTTCCTGTAAATAATAAATAACCAAATTCTTCTCAATAAATAGTAGTTATTCAAACTATACTTTAAAAAAAGATTAAATGTATTATATAAAAACGAGACTTAATTCAACTTAGTATCTTTTTGAATTATTAAGCATCAATCTCGTCAGGGCTTCGAATGTTTTCTCTACATTTTCTCCCGACTTAGAGCTAGATTCAATAAAACCGTCAACATTTCTCGATTTCGCAATTTTTATCCCATCTTCTGCTGAGACTTCCCTATTCTCTACTAAATCTGCTTTACTGCCCACTACAATAATGGGAAATGCATCTTCGGCTCGAATCTCTTTCCTAATAACATTAAGCCAATCGTCTATGTGAGCGATGGAAGAATAATTTGTTATGTCAAATAAGAATAGACCTCCCCGAGCGCCTCTAACATATGTAGGAAGTAAAAACCTAAACCTCTCCTCTCCACCAAAATCCCAGATCTGTAATTTTACTTTCTGCTTGTCAATTTCTAGGCTCTTAACCTCAAAATCAACTCCAATGGTCATTTTTGAATCAGAGACAAACAAATTAGTCAAAAATCTTTGAGTTAGAGTAGTTTTGCCGCATCCTGCGTCGCCAAAAATGATAATTTTAAAGGTCGCGTCGTACATTTTTGTTCAGTATTCCTCCCAAGCACAAATTCAAATCTTAAATATTTCGTCTACTTCAATAATTTGATATTTATACAAATATTTTAATTCGATTTCTATAATAAATAATCGTATTTAGATATATAAATCTTTGAATGGATTTGTTATTAAAATATCAAATAGTCTTAAAAATTTATTAATTAAACTATAATAAAAAACTATCTAATTTGGATATTGAAGAAATTTAAATGAAATTTATTAAAGTAAAAGTTGACAGTATTGAGAAGACATGAAAAGAAAATTAGATTGGTTAGAATATATTGAGTTTGATCCTAAGAAGGTTAAAACCATAACATCAGCATTCGGCGTGAAAAGAATATTTGCTATGGGATTAATGCCAGTTAGAGGAGCTAAAGGTTTTAGGAAGTTAGATTACGAATTTGCTGAAAAAAAACTAAATATTATTGAAGTTATGAATAAATTAGATGAGTGCCACTTCAATGTTTTTGGACTTGTTATCAAAGATACCGATGGAGGATGCGTGTGGGACACAGATGTGGGATGGAATCCCACTGGAAGAGATATTTTAGGGGAGTTTTGCGATGCGGGAAAGGATAGAAATATAAAAATAATGGTTTCTTTTACAAGCATGAACGATGCGTACCAAGGGAATTTACATCTTGATCGAGTTAGCGTTCATGGAAAAAATGGAAAAAAGAACGGCATAAAATATAGAAAAGGCGATATTTCAACACACGACGAGGGAGAGATGAGAGTTGAATTACCTGAGAAAGTTTCATTTAAAGAATATAAAGCAAAAGTTCCCTTCCTAACAGAAAGCATAGATAAGGAGCAAGGGAAGGCAAGGGGAGCAAGAGGAATGGGTTATATACCAACAACAAGTTTTATGTGTCCTAATAGCGAGCATGTTAATTATTTATTAGAACTTACAAAAGAAGTCGTAAAAAATTATCCTATAAAAGGGTTCTTTGCCGATTACATTAGATACGATGGAGCTTTCATGGATTTATGCGCTTGCCATCGGTGTGTAGAAAAATTTAGATCTAGTTACGGACTTAAAACAAGATTACTAACAAGTAATGAATGGTATGAGTTTAAATCAGATACAATTGCGGAATACGCACAAAAGCTCCAGAACGCAATAAAAAGCGTTAATATCAACTGTATTTCGGGATGGTTTTGCCTTCCTGGTCCTAAGAAAATGTTTACGCAAAAACGATTAGGTCAAGATTGGGCAAAATTATCTTCAATTATGGATGTGGCATCTCCAATGGAATATCCATATTTAATGGGAACACGAGACGACGGATGGTATTGGGTCAAGGTGGGTGGATTTTTTTATTGGTATTATGTGAGGAATATGAAAAAGAGAATCCAAGAATATAAAAGCCCTATATTAGCAGTTACAAATTCAGTTGAGTGCAATGTTCAAGAGATGCTAAAACAAATGAGAGGATTTGATTTTGGTTTGGGTATCGCGGTTTTTAAATATTTTGGAACAACTGATGCTCAATGGATTGCACTAAAGGAATATGCTGAAAAAGAAATAGGTTTAGAGAATTTAACTATAAACTAAGCTTTATTTTTTATTTCACTATACCGAAAACAATAGGTTGTATGGTCATTTACAATTCCAACTGCTTGTAAAAAGGAGTAAATTATAGTTGAGCCTACAAATTTGAAACCTCTTCGCTTCAAATCTTTACTAATTCTGTCAGAAAGCTCTGTATTGGATGGTAATTCTTCTAACGCTTTCCACGAATTATGAACTACCTTATTATTAACAAAACTCCAAATGTAATTAT
>DAOUUT010000105.1 GCA_030668025.1 Promethearchaeota archaeon | reverse complement strand
GATTAATTTTCCTCTTTTATTTAATAACGAAGTGATTTGGTCCATTAGGCTCTTTTTTAATTTTTGTTCCTCTCTTTCCTTGCTCTTCATTATATAATGGTAAGCTATTAAGCTAAACGCATCTTCTATATTTTCACCGGTTAATGCGCTAGTTTCAATGTAAGAGAAGTGACTTTCAATCTTCTCCTTTGCGAGCTCTTCACATAGTTCAATACCATCTTTGTATGAGACGCTTCTCTGATCTGCTAAATCTATTTTATTACCTACAATTACTATTGGTAAATTTATTTTATCGAGAAAATCTTCTAGCTCTTTGTACCATACTTTCACATTTACGAAGGAATCTCTTTTACAAACATCGAACACGATGAAAGCAGCTTGCGCGCCCATATAATAAGTCTTTCTATAGCGTTTAAAATATTCCTGTGCACCAACATCCCAAAGTGAAAGTGATACTTCGTTCCCATAAAATTTAATTGAGTGCGATAACACATTAAGTCCTAAAGTTGCCCGATAATCGAGAGAAAACTTATTTTCTACAAACCTTCTTATAATAGAGGTTTTTCCCACTGAACTATCGCCGACTATTATAAATTTAAATTTGTATACTCCTCCCGAATCTAAACGGAGTTGGTATATTTGTTCTTTTATTCTACTGACACTATCAGAATCTGTTTCAAAATTCGGTATAGTAACTTGAATTGAATCGCCTTCTTTGGCATATAAGATTTGAGCAGTTTTTTCTGCTAGAAAATAAGCATAAGGGCTAATTTTATCAACAGAAGCTAAAATGTCTAAAACTACGCTAAGAGTGGTATTCTCGTCTATAGAAATAAAAAACAATCGATTTTGTTCGGTGTCAAAACTAGCTGATCCAAACTTTTTGAAGGCAAATTCTTCCCGAATTCTCTCTAAAATTGGATTTATTAATGCTGTTAATACAGATACTAATTCCATATCAGTGCTTGCTTTTTTTTCACCAGCTATAATAAAACCTTCGCGATCAGAAACAATTAGGGCCTTTACATCTTCATTAATAAGTAGGAAGTTAGTAAGAAGATCTTTGAAAAGTTGTTTTTTATTTAAAGACATAATTAATTCAAAAATAATACGATTATATTTAAATACCTAGTTTTAAAAGTAATAATTTTATAATTTATTAAATTTAATTGTTTATCATTTTATCTTACAAAAAGTAAAAATTTTCTGATAGATATGGTCAATTGTATTATTTGTCATTTGAATATTGTTGAAGGTGTTAATCCCATCCAGGAGTGCCCTAACGGACACCCTACTCACCCCGATTGCTTGAAAGAATGGTTACTCCGCTCTTCAAACTGCCCTTTATGTAGAGAACCGTACTCGAGTCAAGTTATTGAAACTTTTAAAGGTTTTATTCAACAAAAAGAGCAAGAAAAACAAGAAGTTTTAGAAAGTGAACAAAAAAAAGAAAAAATCAAACAAATGGAGAAAATTGCTGAAAAAATGAAATTTCTGAAATTTGTTGAATCTATTGAGGTATTAATTGGGGCGAAAGAATATGAGTATGCTCTATCGAGGTTAGATTTACATGACAACGATACCATTTCAAATCAAAAAGGTCAAAACATCTGGTTTTTAAAGGGAAAGATTAATTACTTGAGAGGTCGTTATGATTTGGCAGTTAACTTATTAAATAAATTAGTAAAAGAAAATTATGACTATCCTGAGGGGTTTTTATATCTTGGAAAATCCTATGACGCCATAGGTTTAAAAGATCAGGCAAAATGGGCGTATGATAGAGTTAATTAATATTTGATTTTTACTAATAATATAAAATGAAACTTTTTTGTTTAACTATTGCCGGTTCAGATCCTACTTGCGGAGCGGGAATTCAAGCGGATATTAGAACGTTTGATAGGTGTGGATTACACCCTTTTTCTGTAATAACGGCTATTACTTACCAATCAGCAACAGAATTTTATGGATATAAATCGCTTTCAGACGATTTAAATAAACAGCTGGATGCTATTTTTACATCTTATCCTGTTAAGTTTGTAAAGATAGGGATGATTCCAGATATCAAAGCATTAGATATTATCGTAGACGTAGTAAGACAACACGAATTAATCGCCGTTTTGGACCCTGTTTCTATCTCTAGTGCGGGTAAAAGGCTATCGAGCGAAGGATTCGAATTAGAAATAGAAAGAAGTTTGTTTCCGTACGTAAAAATCCTTACACCAAATATAAATTAAGCCGGTTTTTATTCGAATCGAGATTTATTAAATATAACGACAGATAATATTGCCGAGCTCAAAGAAGCAGCAATAATATTGGTAAAAAAGTTATATTCCGATAATCCAGTATTGAATGCGGAGAAAGCAGTTGTTATTAAAAGTGCTGGAACTAAACAAGGAGAACTTTTCGATCTAGTTTGTATTAGTAAAGGAATTGGTTCCAATGAAAATTACGAATTTACATTATATCAAAAGCCAAAACTATCCATTAATGGAAATGTCCACGGAACGGGATGTGTTTTTTCTTCGGCCATAACTGCTTTTCTTGCTAAAGGAAATCCCTTAGCTAGGGCCATCGAAAAAGCAGAAAGTTTTTTTGATGCTAAATTTCAGAAGTTTGTTGAATTACCAAATAAAGGTAAAGTAATTGATTTAACTATTTCAGAAGAAAGAGTGGAAGTTATAAATCAAATTAAGGAAATTTACAATTTTATCTCTAGATTGAAAAAATTTAGCAAATTAATTCCTGAAGTTAGAATGAATATATCGGGGGCTATACCTCACGCTACTACAAAAGAGGACATCGCGGGTATTGAAGGTAGAATTACAATTATCAATGGTTATCCACGAGCTTCTGGAGAAATAAAGTTTGGAGCTACAGATCATACTGCTCGATTGATACTTTCTGCAAAAGAATTTGATAAATCAATTAATTACGTAATAAATCTTAAATATAATCCTAACTGGATAGATTTAATTCAGAAAAACACTGATTTAGAATTACAGGAAATAATTAGAGAAGATCAACCAGAAAAGATTAAAAAACAAGAATTTTCAACCATGCAATGGTTAATTAAAGAAAGTGTTGATAGTAAAGGTAAAATACCAGATATTATTTGGGATAAAGGAGCAATGGGGAAGGAACCGATAATTAGATTATTTGGAAAAAATTCGAAAGATATGATAGAAAAACTCAAGAAAATTATAGAAATAATATCTTAGGATTTTATTTATAATATATTTTTTGAAGCTTTTTTTTCCAAAGCTTCCTTTAAGATTTTTATTGCGCAAAATTCGCCGCACATACTACATACATCATCATCATCTTCAGCATCGCCATTTCTAAAATGAATCTCGCGAGACAATTCTGGATCGATTGAGTTTTTTATCATCCCTTCCCAATCCAGATTTTTTCGGGCTATATCCATTTTGTAATCCCAATCTGATGCCCTCTTACCATATTTCGCGATATTTACGGCATGAGCTGCTATTTTAGAAGCAATTGTTCCTCTTTTAACTTCTTCCTTATTAGGTAGTGCTAAATGCTCAGAGGGAGTAACGTAACAGAGATAATCTGCTCCAGCCATACCCGCCATTACACCTCCTATCGCACTTACGATGTGATCGTAACCCGGAGCTATATCAGTTACTAATGGACCTAAAACGTAAAAAGGTGCCCCCTCACATAAGGATTTCATAATCTTTATGTTGTGCTCTATTTCATTAGCAGGAATGTGTCCAGGACCTTCCACCATTACTTGGACATTCTGTAACCAAGCGCGCTTTACTAATTTTGATATCTCAATTAATTCTTGAATTTGTGCATAATCTGTGGAATCAAATATACTACCCGGTCTCATCCCATCTCCAAGTGAGAGAGTGAAATCGTATTCTTTCGCCATTTCTAATAAATAATCGTAATTTTGATTAAAGGGGTTTTCTAAATCGTTCTCAAGTATCCATGCGGCTAAAAAAGTTCCTCCGCGAGATACCACCCCCATAGTTCTCGGATGATCTTTTAGGTAATTTATTATCTCTTTTGTAATTCCAACATGAATTGTAAAAAAGTCCACGCCTTCTTTGGCCTGTTCTTCTACTACGTTAAAGAGGTCATCTTCGTCAAAGTTTATAATAGCCCCTTTTTTTTCTAACGCTCTTAAAGCTGATTGGTAGATAGGGACCGTTCCTATTGGGACTTTAACTTCTTTTAAAATTTGTTTTCGAATGTTTTTCACATCGTCCTCGGTTACTCCGGTACTTAAGTCCATGACGGTATCTGCCCCATATTTTACAGCGATCTTGGCTTTTTCTAATTCTTCGTTAATATCACATACTCGTTTGCTGGAGCCTATGTTAGCGTTAATTTTTACTAACAAACCTTCACCGATGCCAATAGGTTCGATATCGCGTATATTGGATTTTGGAACTATAATACGGCCTTTTGCGATTCCTTTTCGGAGGAATTCTACATCTACTTGTTCTTTTTTCGCAATTAACGCCATTTCTTTGGTGATTTTACCATCTCGAGCGATTTTCATTAATGTGGGCAAATTTTTAGACCTTCTCGTAATGTGTTTATTCTTCTACTAACGATTAAATATCTTATATCTAATACCAATTAATAATAATTGAATTAAATTGTTTTGTTTAATAAAAAATATATCACCACTTCAGAAATATTTTTGTAATTATATCTATTAATTATAGCAGTATGGTTAGTAAAGGAATGTAAAATGCTATCAAAATATTAATACAAAATAGATAAATCACTATAAAAAAAAATTAATTTTATTAATAGAATTTTATGCTACTTCTGGTGCGGTCATACCTAAGATTTTATAAGCCTCTGTAAAGTCCAAAAAGATTTCTACTTTATATTTAAGCCCATCAACTTTAGAAGCCATGAATAAGTTTTGTTGAGTTGACCGCTTTAGGGCTTCTTTTTCCATGCCTTTCATTATCTCACCAATTCCATAAACTAAAAGAGTTCCATCTTCGTCTGAACCAACAGCAATGACGAGTGTTTTTTCAATTGATTTATCCGGAGGGTTTTCTTTTAGAAAATCTGTAAACGCTTTTGCTATTTTACTTGACTGATCCGCGGGCCACCACATTCGATTTAATAGGATTGTTATTTTAATCACATCATTCTTTTAATTAAATTAGATTTCGTTGCGTTTGATAATAAGATACAAATATATTTAAGACTTTACTTGTTTGTCAAACAAAGTATAGGATTTCGTTAAGAATATAGACTTTAATTATCAAAAAACAAAAAAAAAGAAATCTTTTCTAATGTTTATGATCATATTTATAAAAAATATCTTGTTAGTATCCCAATTTTAGTTGTTTTAAAAGCTCAATTAAAGATTCGGTTAATTTATAAGTTTTTAATTCTTCAAATGGCACGAATTTAGCGTCTAACGCATCGGAATCTGGCATAGGTGGTTGATTTGGATCGCCCTCCGTTTGTTCTACGAAATAATTAATCAAAACATAATGGTATTCGATTTTCCCGGTATCATCGTACATTATTTTATCTATTATGCCGGCTAATTTTGTAACCTTCACCTTAAAGCCCGTTTCTTCAAAACCCTCTCTTTCGGCGGCAAATTGTACTCTTTCACCGAGATCTAAGTGTCCTCCAGGAATAGCCCAATATCCCTCATCAGGATTGAATTTCCGTTTTACTAGCAATAAACAATTATTACGTATCAGTAAAACGCCAACCCCTATTAATGGAACGATAGGATAACGCCTTAAATCGTAGGGGGTAAAATCTTTTTTATCTACCATTTTTAAATAATAATTTAAATATTTTTGATAATCTAATCTAGTTTAAAATTTATATCTATAGATTGTTATTTTTATATAATCTACATCTATCTTCTCAATATAATTTTAATCATTTGTTAGTATAAATTTATATATTAGGAAAAAGATTTTCTTCCTTAACTATATAAACTAATTTCTTAAAAAAGAAAAAAGGCGAAATTTAAAATGAAATATTTGAATTTTAAAAAAAAAAAAATAATCTTTTTGCTATTAGGCATATCACTCTTAATATTCTCTTCTTTAGGTTCTCTAAATACTTTTTACAAATCTGAAAGTAATGTTTCTTTAACTTCCAGCGATGAGATGGAATTTAACCTTAATGACATGCAATTTGATCTAAAATCTCTTCCCAAATGGAGGGAGCAAATTTCAAAAGCAGATAAGAATGAAAATGGAATAGATGATAACTTTGAAGTTAGGTTAAAACAACTATCTGAATTTGGGTTTATCGAGGAAAATTTTGACAGAGATAAAAAAAAATTAGACCAGAATTATTTATATGATGATATCTTCAAAAACGACAATCAAAAAACAGAAGAAATCACTATAGATGACATACCCATAATTATCTATTTCCCTAACGGAGATTATGATTCAATTTCTTTACTCTTTGAAACATTAGGAGGAAAAATAAAATCAACTTATAAAGCAGCTTTAAATGGGTTTGCAGGCAGAATCAGTTATAATTCTTTAAATGATTTTTGCGATTTACTCATACAAAATGACATACCGTTTTTCATCGAGGAAGATAAAATTTACGAAGCGCAACTATATTATGCTGGTCGAAATATGAATCTTAGACCCTATGTGTGGAACACTCTTTCTTATGATGGAGATCAATATAGTTCAATTGCAATTATTGATACTGGAATTGATGATTCACATAGCTTATTTACTACGGGTTATTCAGATGCAGATTTTGATTACAAAATTGTTGGTTGGAGAGACGAAGTAAACGAATATACTGATCCATATGATGACAATGGCCATGGTTCCCATTGTTCCGGAATCTCAGCAGGAGAGGGTGTTCCCAATTATGACGGAACTGGGCGAACTGTTGCTACTGCTGCGTATGAATGGAATTATACTGGCGGTGGTGTATATTCAGGATCATATCTATATAATTGGGCAAGATTTAATGTTACTGACCCTGGTTTGATAGAATTTATCTGCGAATTTGAAGATCTTACGCTTGGTCTTGATGATGTTGATTTTTATGCTTATCTTTATTATGGAGAAACTATAGTAGATTCGCATGAAGTAACTTCCGACTCTTGGACTCATACTCTATCACACACAGTAGAAAGTAGCGATCTTGGACTCTATTCTTTCAGATTTATTATTGATGCTATAGATAATACTGGTGACGGTGTTGTAAGTGATTTCCATATTAGGTTTAGAAATGAAATGCATTGGCCTTTTAGTCCTAATCTTTTTGGAAGCGGAGATGCATGGAAAGGAGCAGCCCCTGATGCCCATTTAGTAGGAGTTAAAGTACTTGATCAACATGGTTCTGGGTGGGCTTCAGATATAATTGATGGAATAAATTGGGTAATAACAAACAAGAATGTTTATAACATTACTACTATGTCTTTAAGTCTTGGTGGTGGAGCAGGTGACACAGCATTTATTAATGCCGTCAATAACGCAGTTGAGCAAGGAATAGTTACGGTGGTTGCAGCTGGAAATGATGGTCCAGAAGGGAATAATATAGGATCTCCTGGAGATGCTGACAATGTAATAACTGTAGCCGCAATGAATATCTATGACGAAACAACTGATTATAGTAGTCAAGGAGGATTATCATATACTGGCAATACTATTAAACCCGATATAACTGCTCCTGGTGGAAGTTTCTACGGTATGCAAATGTTTTCTACTGATACTAACGATAACGATGCTGGAGGAGGATATCCAACTGATGGATATTCAAATGATTTGGACGGTATGCAAGGAACTTCAATGGCTACACCAGCTGTTGCAGGAGCCGCAAATTTATTAATTGAAGCTATGGGTGGTCATCAAAGTTGGGGTTATACTGGTACAGAAGCCAAACGAGTAAAGGCATTACTATTAATGTCAGCTACCGAAACCTATCCATTATTAAGAGAAACGGATAGTGGTACATACTCTCCCGATTTAGACCGTGGTGGAAAAGACGTTCATGAGGGCTACGGAAGACTTAATGTTGATGTAGCAATAGAAGCGTATACCCAAGAATTAGCTCTAGGTTCAACACAAAATGCTTGGATCGCAAGCAGTTTTGATAATCCGTTTAATAAGCATGGGCTCGGTTGTTATGTAAACCTTATTAATGGAGAAAGTTACATTTTTACCTTAGATGTTCCAGTTGGGGCAGATTTCGATTTACATCTTTACTCAAATAATCCTTCTTCAATAGGGGAACCTATTATGGTCGCTTCAAGTACTTCAAGTGGCTTAGGAACGGATGAAACAATATTTTATACGGCAACAGAAACAGGAAAGTATTATTTAGTCGCTAAAGCCATTTCTGGGGAAGGAGACGCAATTATATCATATCCGATTATTGAACATGATTTGAGTGTGTCATTAGAAGTTCCAGCCTATCCAGAACTTTATCAGACTTACGTCATAGATGCGACAGTAATTAATGATGGCATTAATGTTGAAACAGATGTAGATTTGTTTCTATATCTTGATAGTGTGCTTGTTAATTCAACGACAGTTTCAACTCTTCCTGTTGATGCGAGTGAAACAATTAATTATACATGGACTCCAACAGAAACTATAGAATATAATTTTACTGCTTATGCTCCACCAGTACCAGGTGAAAGCTTTACATCGAATAATATACTAACGGAATTAATACCTGTTAGCTTCCTTCAAAATTATACCATGATACCAGATTATGAATATAGTTGGGTAGACGCTTCTGGTGGAACAGAATTATCATTAAGTGATGATGGTTATTCTACACAATCTTTGCCTTTTGATTTTCAATTCTACAATGAAACCTTTTCAACAATCTATTTAGGATCAAACGGGTATCTTAGTTTCACAGATACTCCTCCGAGTGGTTGGACTAATGATCCAATTCCATCAGGAGACCTTGAAAATTTTTATTTAATCGCTCCATTTTGGGATGATCTACGGCCAGCTTCTGGTGGAGGAAGTGGAAATATTTATGTGCAATCTTTTGGCACTTATTGGGTTGCAGAATGGTTAGATATATATCATTATGAGACGGGTTCCGTGGTTGGATCTTTTGAAGTTATCCTATATGACTCAGGAGAAATTGTCTTTAATTATGATTACATTGATTATGTAGCTGGTGGATATACATGTGGATTAAATTTAGGTATAAATACAAGCTATTATAATTCTTATCAAGGCTTAAGCGTTTCAACTGATGATTTTGCTATTCAATTTATTTATGGATTTCCACCCAGTCCTTTCGATCTATCGTCTAATGCGGGGACTCCCGATAGGGATGGTACGTTTGATTTAACATGGGAAATAGCAGAGGAGGCTCTAAATTACTCTGTGTATCGATATTCTGAGTATATTACTGAAATTAATGAAAGTTTAAACCTTTTAGTAGATGGAACGGAGGATCTTACACTTTCTTTAAGTGATTATTTAGAGGAAACTTATTATTTTATAGTTGTAGCTCATAACGATTATGGTGATACTCTATCCAATTGTCTTGAAGTAGTTGTAGAATTTGGACCACCTAGCGATTTTATATTATCATCTAACGCAGGAACTCCTGATGATAATGGTGCGTTTGATTTAACATGGGAAAGTTCAGATGGTGCTCAAAATTACTCTGTTTATCGATATTCTGAGTATATTACTGAAATTAATGGAAGTTTAACCTCTTTAATTAATGAAACGGAGAATCTTACACTTCCTTTAAGTGGTTATTCAAATGGAACTTATTATTTTATAGTAGTCGCTAATAATACTTATGGTAGTAATCTTTCCAATTGTATTGAAGTTGTTGTTCAAATCCCTAAACCAACACCACCAGGTAATTTCGAACTATCCTCAAATGCGGGAACTCCCGATAATAATGGTGCGTTTGATTTATCTTGGACAAGTGCAGTGGGAGCTGTATCTTACTCTGTCTATGAATATTCTAGTTATATAACTGAAATTAATGGAAGTTTAACTCTTTTAGTTGCTGGAAACACTAATCTTACAGTTTCTTTAAGTGGCTATTCAAATGGAACATACTTTTTTATAACAGTCGCATATAACGCCATTGGTAATACTCTTTCCAATTGTTTGGAAACAAGTGTTCAAATTCCACCAGAACCAGACCCAACGCCAGACATTATTTCGGGATATAATATTTTTATATTTGTACCCATAATACTAGGAGTTGTAATGGTTATAATTAGAAAGCAGCATAAAAGAAGAAGTGAATACTAAAAAAATCTTAAATTCTTATTTTTTTTCTTATTATTATATTGTTTATTTTCTAATTTATGTCAGAAATTTAAAATTAGGATATAAAGATACAACACATCTTTTCGAATAACAAAAAATATTAGAGGAAATTTTATCTTTCATTGTCGTTGAGTTAAACTGTTAGAATTTAAAGAATAATAAAAAATAGAAAGTAAGAGGTAATTAAATATTCGTCCTTGGTATTGGCCTAATGGTGGGATGCCAGAAAGAACACAACCATTTACATGGATTGTTAAGAAAAAAATGGCAGCAAGTTGGTGGCCTGATCCGCCGGTTTTTGAAACCTACAAAAAAGAAAGAATCTCAGTTATAATCAATTGTTCGGAATTTGATAACAGAAAAGATATCCCTAACGGATTTAAATATTACCACATTAATGTCGCTGATTATGGATTACCAACAGAAAAGCAAATAGAGGATTTTCTGGTAATTTGTGAGAAACATAGACAAAATAATGAATCAATCGTTGTACATTGCGTTGCGGGGTGTGGGAGAACCGGACAATTTATTGTAGCATGGGCTGCCAATAATGGATATATACCCGAACGTATGGATCCCGTAAAGTGGATACGAAAACATAGACCATGTAGTCTTGAGACTAAAGAACAAATGAATTTTGCGAGGAGAATAGCAAAAAAATATCAAAAAAACCAATAATGTAAAGTATTTATTAGATTAATTTTATTAGCTTATTGAATAAGTTCATAAAAATATTTACATGTAAATTTCTTGATTATTTAGGGTGCTTATGAATTCAGAAGTCAGATTATATTTCCATGATACAAGATAATATATTGGTTTATAACATTAATCTTCCTACTGAGCTTCAAGGTAATGGATTGAACAACCATCTTAATAAATTTGATGAGAATAATCTTATAATTGTTGCGGGGTTTACCAAAAACTTCTTGGAACATTTTTTTATTGTTTCAAACGGTAAAAAACAGCAAAATGTCGCCGAGCTTTTAAAAAAAATGGAAAAGATTTCCTATATGGTAGGGCCAGTAGGCAACCTAAGCTACTTAGCTAGCGATCAAATCGAACACATTCTTACTAAAATAAATTCTCTTAAAATAAAAGAAATTAACGAAGAGAAGATCAGTTTGCTTGCGGACGATGGGTTAAGGGAACAATTTGGTGGTACAAGCAACTACAATACTTCGGAAGCTTTAGAAAACCAACTAACAAGCGCTGCATTTTACTTAATGAATATGGGTTATTCTCGAGAGGATATCCAAGAAAGGTTTAACGAAGTTAGACAAGATCCTACGAAATTGGAAGCTCTTTTTAACATACAAGAGAAAGAAATTTAT
>DAOUUT010000186.1 GCA_030668025.1 Promethearchaeota archaeon | reverse complement strand
CGAACATTATCCAACTACCTATTGCCAAGAGAGAACCATAAAATTTTTAGAAAAACATTCAAAAGGAGAATTTGGAGAAAAACCATTCTTTCTCTGTTGTTCCATTCCAGACCCCCATCATCCCGTCTGTCCTCCAGGTGAATATAAGGATATGTACAAACCTGATGAGATTAATCTCCCTTCTACCTTTTCTGATATTAAAAATATATATAACCATAAGTTTTTAGGCTCATTAATAAAAAATCCACTTTTTCGTGGAGCTATGCTTCGAGAATCTGATGAAAATGAAGTAAGGGAATTCATTCGCTTAACATATGGTTCAATTTCATTATTTGATAATGCTATTGGAAAAATTCTCGCAAGTTTAGAAAAATTAGGATATGCAGAAAACACAATAGTAATTTATACTAGTGATCATGGGGATTTAATGGGAGATCACGGTATGATTTATAAAGGACCTTCGCCATTTAATGGGGTTTTGAATGTTCCTTTGATTATGAGAGTTCCAGGAATAACCAAACCCGGAAGTGTCTCAAATTCTTTAGTTAGCTCTATTGATTTTGCAAAAACAATCTTAAACTTAACAAAAATTCGTACTCGCCTTCATCCCCCATTTATTCAAGGAGTTGATCTTACACCAGTGCTGAAAGATTGCGAGGCGAAAATAAGAGACTGCGCGTTTGTAGAGGAAGATGAAGAATTTGGATCAATAACTGTAAGATTAAGGCATTTAATTACAGAAACTCATAAAATCACAGTATATGCAGGTTTAGAAGATGTTGGCGATATTTATGACCGTATAAATGACCCCGATGAATTAAATAATTTATGGGATAAAGATAGAGATTTAAAAGAAAGACTCGTAACGAAGATATTACATGAAAATTTAAAAGTTCAAACAAAAATACCAAGAAGGCAAGCAAGTAGCTGATTTAGTAAAATTGAATAATCAAATTATTTTTTTACTTTTCTTTTGTTTCATAAATTAGATATTGTGAGTTATTATGATTGAAGACGATATTAAAAAACTAGCTTTAGAAGCTGGTGCGGATTTGGTGGGTATTTGCTCTGCTGATGGTATAAAAGATAAAGAATTTTCAGATCCGAATTACTTATTACCTGGAGCTCAATCTGTAATAAGTATTGCTCTGAGTTTTAGCGATGAAGCGGTAAAAAAATATCTTTCTAAAGAAGAACAGAAGCCCTTATTGCTTGAAGAAGGACAAATTACTAAGAAGCTTAAAAAAATAGCAGAAAAAATTAAACTATTTCTCAACGAAAAAGGTTTTGAAGCGTATAATTGCGATTGTAATTACGATTATAGAAACATTGGTACAAAAGGTAAAATTATCGTTTCAACTCTAAGAACGTTAATTGATCTAATAAATAAAGAGAAAGATGAGAGTGTGGAACTAACAGAAAAAGAAAATAAGACACTTTCTTCATTGAAAAAACTGATGCTAGGTGGCCTAAGAAAAACGCCTATGAATCTTATGCCTTCGCTATCGCATAGATGTGTCGCTGTGGCTGCAGGAGTGGGAAGAATTGGATGGAGCGGAAATTTAATTACTGAAAATTATGGAGCAAGAATATTATTGAATTCGATTATTACAACTGCTAAATTGAAACCAGATATCCCTTTAGCAGAAAATCCGTGTTCCAACTGTAGACTCTGCGAAAAATCGTGTCAAGGAGGTCTTTTTGCAAAAGATGATGAAGAAACAATAAATATTGCAGGAATTGAAGAAACTATAGCTAAACGAAATAATTATGCCTATTGTATTGCTATATGTACCGGCATGTCTGGACAAAATAAGTTTAAAGAATGGTCAACATGGTCACTTTTTCGCTTCGACGATATAGAGCGACTTCCTCTTGACGATAGTGTTGCAAGTTACGTACAAAATATGTTTGCTAAAGCTGTTGAAAAGGGTGGTGCTGAAGCTGAAAACATATACAGACTAGTTGAAAATTCATATTTAGGTCGTAATGATAAACCCGCAGAAAATTTTAGCGCTAGTTGCGGTTTTTGTCAAATGGTTTGTTCAGGGAATAATGCAAAGAAAACCAAAGAGAACTATAATGCAATAGTAAATTCTGGTTGTATCGAATAATTTTTTTAAAATCCTATAAAAAATATTTATGTGATATTATGGACGATTTAGAGAAATATCGAAAAATAGGACAAGACTTTATTGATAATTTAAAACTTTTAACTTACCCGATTGCTGTCAAGTTAGTCAAACCAGGTGATTACTCCCATCTTAAAAGAACCTCAAAAAAAAATCAGAAAGCAACTGCTAATTGAACACGACGAAGAAATAGCGGATGATACAACATTTAGACTTCGAACACTAATCACAGAAAATCATCGCTTAACGCTCTACGATGGATACGAGAATACAGGAGATTTCTTCGATTATAAAAACGATCCTGATGAAATGGATAACTTATGGGATAAGGATAAAGAATTAAGAAATATACATATTGAAAGAATGTTAAGAGAGATTATTAACCTCCGACCACGCTTACCAAAGAGATGTGCTTATGACTAAATCAATTTGTTTTTTCTTTTCTTCGATTTTCTTGATAGATTTTTTCTAATAATTGAACAGGGTTAGAGTAAATATGAGATTGTTCTATTCGATGTAGTTTTATTGCTTCTACAGGACAAGTTACCGCACAAATTCCGCAACCATAACATTTTTTAGGATCAACAATAGCTTTTTCATTTGTGATTTTAATAGCTTTAAAGGGACATCTTTCTGCACACAGTGCACATCCTTCACATAAATCTAGGTTAACTTTTGAAATATAATTTGATTTTGCTACACAATTTTCGTTTTTATCCTCGAAACGCGTTAATCCTCTTAACAGAGCGCAACAACATGCACAACAACTACATATTACTTGATGTACCGGACTCTTAGAATTTGCTACCGTAAATACTAATCCTTTTTTTGCTAGTTCATTTATTAATTCATGCGCTTCTCCACGCGATAATTCTCTTCCTTCCCCTCTTCGCAAGAAGTATTGACCAAACAAACCTACTTGAAAACAAGATTCTGAAATTGGAAACTTATCTTTACATTCTCTTATTCCTAAAGTTTCTGTTCTATTGCGGCATGGACAATCAGTAATTACTATTGGTCCGATGCACGTATCAATTATTCCGTGTATTTCTTCCGCATTTGAAATTGCTGATTTGTGATCTATTGTTGTATTTATTGGAACTATCCTTGTTATGGGAGTACCCTCATCAGAAGACTCGTACCGTTTATAAAACTTCTCCATAATAAAAAACTGTTGATATAATTCCGCACCTTTTTTTCCAAGTCTTTTGAAGGTTTGCGAGTTTTTAAAGCCCATGTTTAAAAGATGTGCCATCGCTAAGAAATAAGAAAAACCACCAATATCTTGAATAATGCCGTTTTCAGTCATGTCTTCTAAAATTTTCTTGGTTTCTTCTTTGGTTTTACCTATTTTCCTTGCAATTCTATTAAGAGATTGCGGTTTAATTGTTAAATATTGAGCTACTTCAGCTTCTTTTGGAGTGAACAATAATTTAATAAATTCTCTAAAAGCTTCTGAAATCTCCCCATCGACTAGGGGTATATCGTTTGGGTAATCTCGCATGTTATTCAAGATTTTATCGTAAGGATTTAATTCTTCTTCAGCTGTCATTAATAATACACTTCCAATTTAATCTAATCTTTTTATAAAATTCTTAGACAGTTACTATGAAAGTAAATGTTAGGATAATAAATATATTATTTGAATATTAAAGTGATTTAAAGCCCTTTTGCTTCCTAATTATGAGTATTACTTTTTAACAAAAAGACTAAATTAATTTTCTCTGATGCTAAAATTTCTAAATATTAAAAATCAAGTTTATTTATTATACAATAGATATTTATAACCTATTCACTTTAATATAACATAGAAGATGTCAGATATTATCGAGAGTAATCCCAAGATTCTTGGAGGAAAGCCTATAATTAAAGGAACAAGAATTCCCGTCGCATTAATTTATGAATTAATAGGTTTGAATTATTCGATAAATCAGATATTAGAAGAGTATCCTCATCTTAATAAAGAGATAATCTTAACTTTACTTGAAATTGGAAAGGAGGCGAATGAAAACCTCTCAAATATAAACATTGACGACATTATTAGTAAAGAGGTTTGAGATTGAAATTTCTTCTTGATGAGAATGTTCCTATTTCAATTAAGAAAGTAATTCAAGATAATGGATTTGAAGCCTTTACTTTGCATGATTTCAATATGTTAGGTATTCAGAATGGAAAGGTTGCTGAACTTGCTTTGAATAACAATGCTATTATCCTGACATTAGATTCTGACTTTTTAAATTTAAATAAGAATCTTCAAACAAAAAGTCGTATAGTTTATATTAAAATACATCCAAGAGATCCAGTTAAGCTTAGGAAAATAGTATATAATTTTTTAAAAAAATACAGTTCTAAATTAAATAATCCATTCAAATTAATGATAACTGAGACTGATGAAGTCTATGAGCTCTTTTAGCACAATTTCGAATATATTGATAATATAAAGCCTTAATGTTTTTATATTTCCAATTAACGACAATTAAAACCTAATGTTTGACTAATATAACTAAAAAAAAAATATTTAAATTAATAAGAATTTAGGCAATTGTGATGTCCTTGTTTAAATAAACATCTTGCACAGCGTTTAATATCTTAATTCCTTCTGGTGTTGGCTTTTTAAAGGCTTTTCTTCCTAAAATAAGACCTGTTCCACCAGATCTTTTGTTGATTACGGCTGCCTTAACGGCATCGGCAAGATCGTTTCCACCAGTTTCTCCGCCAGAATTTATTAGCCCAACTCTGCCCATATAACAATTCACTACTTGATATCGGTTCCACTCGAGAGGGTGGTCGGTTGCTAATTTATCGTAAACAAGTTTATCGGTTTTTCCAAAATTTAACTCAACAAACCCTCTACTAGTCGTAGAAATTTTCTGTTTTATAATATCGGCTTCAATAGTTACGCCTAAATGATTAGCTTGACTTTCTAAGTCGTTTGCAGTGTGGTAATCTTTTCCATCTTTAATGAACTCTTCCTTATTTCTAAGATAGCACCATAGAACGCAAACAAGGCCAAGCTCGTGAGCGTATTTAAACGCTTCAGAAGTTTCTTGAATTTGTCGCCGCGAATTTTGAGAGCCAAAATATACTGTTGAGCCAATTGCCACTGCACCCATATCAAATGCTTGATCCACACTAGCGAACATTGTTTGATCAGACAAGTTAGGTTTTGTAAGTAATTCGTTATGATTTATTTTAACAATAAATGGAACTTTGTGCGCATACCTTCTACTAATTGAGCCTAAAACTCCAAGTGTAGACGCCACACCATTAGAACCGCCCTCTATTGCTAATTTAATAATGTTCTCGGGATCAAAATATCTAGGATTTATAGCAAAACTAGCAGAGGCAGTATGTTCAATGCCTTGATCTACAGGGAGAATAGAAACATATCCCGTACCCGCTAATCTACCTCGTTGGTTAAATATTCTTTCCATATTGTTTAATACCAAATTATTTCGATCAGAATGCTCCCACACTCTCTCGATAAAATCTGGGCCGGGTTTGTGAATCATTTCTTTTGGGATTCCAGTGCATGTGTGATTTAGAAGTTTATCCGCATCTGCGCCAAGCAAATTTTTAATTTCGTCATAACTCATAGGTTTTTTTTCTGACATAATAATATCTAAGATTTTGATTTAGTTTTAAATATTCAACTTAAATATAAAATGTTTATTGAATATAGAGTAAATATAGAGTAATTTGTATTTGTATTTCAACTTCATATTTTTTTCTTTATACGGAGATTTATTTTCATAATCGTTAAAATCTACTTGTTTAATATAGAAAAAAAATCTTTAAAGAAAAAAAAGAGAAAAATTTAATTATTGTGCTTTACCCCGACGTTTTCGAATCAATAATATTATTGTTATAGAAACAGCTAATCCTCCACCTGCAATTGCTGCGATAATAACAATGATAATCTCAACGGGAAGTCCTTCTTCAACAACTTTTTCTAAAGTATATAGAATGCTATCGCAAACCGGCGTAGTTTCTCCCGCTGCATTTAGAAACTTAACATAGATTGAATATTCCGTATTATTTACGGAGCCTTCTAAATACAGCTGTTTTGCTGTAGCATAAGGTTCCCAACTGGTCCAAGCGCCGGTCGTTCCGTTTCTAAAGCACATTTCTTCGGCTCCATCCGCCGAGAGCGTGAGAGTCACCAAGGTAGAATTAGTACTGGCATCTCCATTATTTATAATTATAGATGGATTCAATGGCATCATGGTCAAATATAATATGCTATCACCGATGAGGGAGCTCTCTCCCGCTGCATTTCGAAATTTCACGTTAATCGAATATTCCGTATTATGTACGGAGCCTTCTAAACGCAGCTGTTTTGCTGTAGCGTAAGGTTCCCAACTGGTCCAAGCACCGGTCGTTCCGTTTCTAAAACACATCTCTTCGGCTCCATCCGCCGAGAGCGCGAGAGTCACTAAGGGAGAATTAGTACTCGCATCTCCATTATTTATAATTATGGACGGATTTAATGGAGGAGATATCATAAAGAAATTTGAATACATTATTTCGGTGTCTGTACCCCACGCGCCGTCAGTCCCATCTTCCCATACTACGTGAACTCTGTCGCTACTATCAACAGTAATTGCGGGACCGTAACAATCAACATCGTTCCAGTAAGTACCATCGTAACCGTCTGAAATTACGGTGACGTTGGACCATCCCGTTTCGGTTGTGAAATTGGCGTACATTATTTCGCCGTCTGTACCCCACGCACCGTCAGTATAACCTTCCCATACTACGTGAACTCTGTCGCTACTATCAACAGTAATTGCGGGACTTCCATCACCACCATCGTTCCAGTAAGAACCATCGTAACCGTCTGAAATTACGGTGACGTTGGACCATCCCGTTGCGATTGTGAAATTGGCGTACATTATTTCGCCGTCTATACCCCACGCGCCGTCAGTAGAATCTTCCCATACTACGTGAACTCTGTCGCTACTATCAACAGTAATTGCGGGAGCGAAATTATGACCATCGTTCCAGTAAGTACCATCGTAACCGTCTGAAATTACGGTGACATTGGACCATCCCGTTGCGGTCGTGAAATTGGCGTACATTATTTCAATGTCTGTACCCCACACACCTTCAGTATTATCTTGCCAGACTACGTGCACTCTGTCGCTACTATCAACAGTAATTGCGGGATGGTAACTATAACCATCGTTCCAGTAAGTACCCTCGTAACCGTCTGAAATTACGGCGACGTTGGACCATCCCGTTGCGGTCGTGAAATTGGCGTACATTATTTCGGAGTCTGTACCCCACACACCGTCAGTATCATCTTCCCAGACTGCGTGAACTATGTAGTTACTATCAACAGTAATT
>DAOUUT010000111.1 GCA_030668025.1 Promethearchaeota archaeon | reverse complement strand
GTAGAATTCTATTTATATAAGGATGACAAAGATAGTATTCCTTCCAAATCAATGGGTGTTTTTTATAATGAAAAAATGGAAATAAATCGAGATATTTCAATCTTAGCTATATTAACCTATAATAAATTGATTAATCAAGATTCGTTGGTAATGGTAGATTGTATGGCTGCTTCGGGTATAGGCTCTATTAGATTGTTAAAAGCTTCCAATAATTTTAAAAAAATATTTCTTAACGATATTAACCCGGTAGCCGTAGAACTTATTAAAAAAAATTTAAAGCTAAACGATTTAGAAAAAAATACTCAAATCTTTACCTCATGTAAAGATGCCAATTTATTATGCATAGAAATCGCGCAAAAATCTGGTTTAATTGGAAAAAAAAAGGTTGAAAGCCCCAATGTAATCTCAATTGATCCTTTTGGCACTCCAAACTTATATATTGATTCTGCATTTAAATCGATTAAAAAAGAAAATGGATTATTATGTATAACGGCCACTGATACCGCAGTATTATTTGGAGTAAAACCAAAGGCTTGTATTAGAAAGTACATGTCTAAACCACTTCACACCGAATATTGTAAAGAAATTGGGGCAAGGATACTAATATATTATATTTCAAGAATTGCTAATGTTAACAATTTAGGAATAATTCCGTTGTTAACTTTTTATTCAAATCACTTTATAAGAGTTTTTGCTCTTACGTATAAAAGTAAGTCGAAGATTTTTAAGGACATATCAAATAGTTATGGATATATTATCCATTGTAAAAATTGCGGGTATCGTTCGTCTGTTTTAAACGATATTTTAACCATTCCTCAAAAATGCCCATCATGCTTAAAGGAAGAACCTTTATCATATTCTGGCCCCCTATGGATAAAAGAATTACATAAAGGATATTTTCTTGACGAATTAAAACATTTGAATGAAAAATTCAATTTTAAGAGTAAAAATAGAATAAATAAAATTATTGAATGCGCATTAGATGAAATAAGTATGCCCGTTTCCTATTATAACATACATAAATTATGTCAACAATTAAAGCTCCCATCAATTCCCAAAATAGAAAAAATAATTATAGCAATTAGCGAAAGTGGTTATTCAGCATCAAGAACTCATTTCGATTTTATATCAATTAAAACAAATATGGAAATTAATGAGTTAAAAAATATAATTAAAAATATATCAAATTAAATAGGGATGTGGACTATGCCAAAGGCAGCAGAAGAACATAAGAAAGACGCCGCATATAAAGAAGCTAAACGTAAAGGATATAGAGCCCGCTCAGCGTTTAAATTATTTGACTTACAGAAAAGATTCAACATTTTTAAAAGGACTTTTTATATATTGGATTTAGGTAGCACTCCGGGTTCATGGCTTCAAGTTGCGAAGAAATTTGCTGAAGAAAATTTATTGAAATATACCGATAAATATTATCACCGAGATCATTATAAAATTATGGGTATAGATATAAAAAAAATATCGCCTATTGAAAATATTAATACAGTTCGAATGGATTTTACTACACCTGAGTTTCAAATTGAAGTTAAAAAATACTTCGAAGGAGAAAAACTAGATCTTATCTTATCTGATGCCAGTATCAAAAAATCAGGAAATAAATTTAGTGATCAAGCCATGCAAATAAAACTCTGTTATAAAATTCTTGAACTTACAAAATTTTTAAAATTTAAGGGAAACTTCGTAATAAAGGTATTTCAAGGGGTTGACTTTGATGATTTTTACACAAAAATGAAGCAAAATTTTTCGATCGTTAAAAGCCTAAAACCAAAATCATCTAACAAAAAGAGTAATGAAATCTATCTAATTGGGTTACATAAAAAATAATTATTCTGGCGATTCTTCTTGTATTTCTTCAAAATTTGTTTTGTATATTTGCCCTTCTAGGGACGTTTTAACCCATTGAGTTAACCAAGGACAATGTAATGGATTAAATTGGTCGAGATTTGTGTTATTACATTTACCCGTAAAGGGGCAAGTTAAACATGGTTGATGTGAAAAAATATCTAAAATGAAATCATTATTATTTTTATTAACATCAATATCTTTTACTTTAACATCGATTTTTTCAATTATAGTAATACGTTTTGCCCAAGAGGCTTCCAATAATTCGCGATTTATATTAATTTTCGCTTGTAAAAACAGAGTTTCTAAGATTTTTTCGAGTTCCATTCGATTTTTGTTTGTAAGCTCTAATAACTTATGAAAAAAAATATCTTTTTCTTGATTAATTATTCTAAGTACAATTTTCTCATCTTTTCTTAAACTGCGAACTCCTTCTTTTTTTCTTTCTTCGATCCTTTCTAGCCTTCTTTCAACATCAGACTTATCGGATTCTTCTGAACCCTCGAGCCTCTCCTTTACTTTGCATTTATGACGTGAGAGATATGCAAAGCTGTTGCCACAATAGGGACAAACTTCTTTTTTTTTTGCCATTTTAAAAGAACTTAAAATTATTTATAATAAATTATATTAAAACAAATCTTAAAGTTAATATATTTAATAGTTTATGTTTAATCAAAAATTAATTTTACGATTTATTTATTGCTAAAATTATTAATAATTATTAGAACCAAGTTTTTTTGAATTTATGAAATTAATAGTAATTACACAATTTATTAAGCTAAAAGATGAAATCAAACAAATCTAACGCGGTAAATTTAAAAAAATCATTGATTATTAGTACAAAAAAGATTCTTAGCGAAATCGAAAAAATTAAACGAGAAAAATTTAGCATTTCTACTGGTTCAAAAAATATTGACGATGTTATTGGTGGTGGGTTTCATTCAAAAAAAACCTATATAATTTTTGGGGCGAACAAAACCGGAAAAACTCAATTATGTCATCAATTATCTGTTCAAGCATATCATAAATCCTTTAAGTTGATTTATTTAGACACTGAAAACACATTTCGCCCAGAAAGGATAAGAATATTGACAAAAACCCAAGAACTTGAAAGCGAAAAGATTCTAAAGAATATTTTAGTATCCAAAATTATGAGCAATACCTCTTTTTTACTAAAATTAAACGAGATAGAAGATGTAATCAAGCAAAATAACGTAAAAATACTTATTATTGACTCTATTAATAATTATTATAGATTTGAGCTTAGTGATAAAGAAGTATCATTTTTTAAAGCTAAAATAAGATTTTTGAAGATTTTGGAAAAAATTAATAATCTGACTCGTAAATATAATTTAATTACAATTTTAACCGCTCAAGTTGCTCCAAATTTTATTGAAAATTCAATTATAAGGGAACTCCCCGTAGGATTGCGATATTTGAATCACTATTTCTCTGAAGTTTTATATTTGAATCGTAAAGAAAGTGGTACGGGTTATTTACATTTAATAAACTCTCTTCAATTTCCTGAAAAGAAAACGCGTTATATGATTACGAATAGCGGAATAGAGGAATACAAAATTTGAAATTTAATTTTCAAGAATTTTTTCTTTAAACATTTCCAATGTTAGATTTTTAAGATTATTTGAGGTAATTTCCGAATTAATTATATACACAGGGTTTTTGATTCTATTCAATAACCATTCAACAATTTGTAAAGCATATTGTAACTTTTTCAGTTTGATTGGGCTAGCTTTATGATTTTTTTCTAATTCTGGTTTACTATATTTGCCTATAATGTCTTTAAAGTCCATACCTATTAAATATAATTCGTGCTTAGGTAAAAGTAAAGATGATATAAAAGATAGAACCCTATCACCATCAGTAAAACCTCCAGAATTAACTAGATTTTCAACTGGTTCTACTTGGGTTGTTCCTATAACATTTGGAAACGCGATTATTTCGCTCTTAAAATGTTTTAGGTTAATTATATTATCTCCGTGAGCATGGACCACCACAAATCCGGAATGGTTAAAATCTCCCTTAATAATACCATCCAAGTCAGTAAAGATTCCATCTATTTGAATTTTTCTTTCTATTAATAATCGAGCGGCTCCATCCGCAGCTAAATTCACCCAATTACTGAAAATCTTTTTATCCCGTATTTTTAGAATGTAATTAACAGTTTCTTCAAGTGAAGGTCCACATCCATAAATGAAAATTCTCTTCTTCTTTTGAATAAAGCATTTAAAAGAATGTAGCACTCTTTCAAGTTTCCAATTTTCACTTTTTTCTTCTAAAATCCTAGATAAAAACGCTCTTGCTTCACAATCTTTTTGATAGTTAAAATTAAAATCTTGTATTATCTTAATATACCACTGTTTAAATTCAACAAATGAATCTATCTGTTTCTTAAGTGAATGTTTCATTTATATCGTTGTTTTGTTTTTAAAAATTTTTCTGAATAAAAAAATTTTAAATCTATTATATAATTAGTTTTATCATACACTTATATTCGATATTATAAAATTTTATAAAATTGTAAACAAAAAGTTGAAAATAATATGACGATTTGGTATACTAAAACCCACCAATGGTATAATGATGCAAATGGTGAAGTAGGACTGACTCCTTTTGCAGCTGAACAATTAGGAGAAATCTCTTTTGTTGATGTTGATGCACTTGAAGGTGCTGAACTTACTCAACTGACTATGGATGGAGATGAACCAACTTCGGATCCAATTGACGCCACAGTTGAGTCAAGTAAAGCTGTTGGAGATGTGTATAGCCCTGTCTCTGGAACAGTTAAAGAAGTAAATGGCGATTTAATGGACGAGCCTGAGAAAATTAACGAAGATGGCTTCTCAGCTTGGTTATATAAGATCGATGCCTCAAATTGGGACGCAGAAAAAGGCAATTTATTAGACGAAGCAGCCTATAATACGTTTACAGCCTCGCTTAAATAAATCAAGTTTTTAGTCTTACTTAGAAAATTTATAATTTTTTCTTTTTTTTATTTTTCCTTGAAAACTTTTGAACTACTTAAGTAAGTTCAACTTGATTATTAATGGATTTTTTTCTAAAAATAAGTGTTTTTCCTCAATGACATCTGAGGTTGAACTATTTGAAGCTTATAATAATAAATGTAAAGAGTTTTATTCTATTTAGGGCGAAAATGGTATTACACATTAAACAATCTGTCACCAAGTTTAATCGTAATCATTGCTTGTAATGTAGCAAAAGCAACTATAATTAAAAGAATCCCTACAACTAAATACCTTATTGCAATATTCTTGTTATAAACATATTGAGATGCTAAGTATAAAAAAATAAAGCCTAAAGAACACAAAAAAATAAAAATTGAAGCGACAATTCCTTCAATTATAAACGATTCATTAATGTCAGGATAAAGAAACATCGGATCACCCGTTTGTGGATTAGATCCCATTGCTGGAGTTTCTCTAATTATTAAATATACAACTCCAGTTTGTAAAAGGAACAAAATAATATACACCGCTATCGCAGCGAGTGATTTTCCTGGAAGAGGCATATCCATTCTAGGCCTTTTTATATCGGGAAATAATAATTTAGGTTTTCTTAGTTTTTTACCAAAAACCCAAGGAGTTTTATCTTTGATTTTTTCAAAAATAGTCTCTGAACCAATAACTTCTTCTTTAACAAGCTTTGTTTTCGTGCTTCTTTCCTTTTGCATTATAATCTTAGAATTTTATTTTCTTTGTTTTATAAATTTCTTTTGAATTAAAATTTTTTTAAAAAAGAAATAATTATTCAAGTTATTTAAACTAAATTTTTAAGTAAAGTTACTAAAAATTTCCAAACTTTTGTTTTATTTCTTCTTTCCTCTTGCATCGCAATCTCGAAATTTCTTTACTTTGATTTATAAATTTTTTTTAAATTAAAATTTTGTTATAAAAGAATTTATGATTCGTTAAATTAAGCTAAATTTTTGAGCAAGACTAATAGAAATTTCCATATTTTCGATACGCTTTTTATGTTTAACCTCTCGTCGGGAGAATGACCACCAAGTACATTTGGTCCTAACGATATCATCTCCATATCTGGATAGTAATGACTAAAAAATGCACATTCCAACCCGGCATGAATCGCTTGGATAATTACTTCTGTATCAAAAATATTTTTATATACTTGCTTAGATATTTCAGTTAGCTTAGAGTCAAAATCTGGTGGCCAACTTGGATATAATGTAATTATCTCAATGTTTATGTTTAATCCAGACATTGCTAATAGTGTCTTTAGCTTCTCAAATAAAGTATCTTTATCATATTTTTCTAAACTTCTTGTACTAATTTTGAATTCGATTATGTTTTCTATCGTGTGCACCACTGCAAAATTCAGTGATGTGTGAACTAATCCTTCACTTGTAGGGTGTAAAGATATAGGTCCATTCGGTATTAAATAAAAGAGATCAACTAATTTATTTTGGAAATCCTTTGAAAATGTTGTTTTATCCGTGAAATCTTTCAATGTCTCTATTGAAATAACTAAGTTCGAATCTGTTCCTTCATAAAGATTCTTAATATTAGGGATAATCTCTTCCAAAAATGATTCAAGTTCATTCTTTTGGCTCTGTTCTATAAAGAAAATAGCATGAGCCTCCCTAGGAATAGCATTAGTTAAGTTTCCTCCCTCTAGAGAATTAACTGAAATAGTAAATTTCGAATTTATTTTCCAAATTATTTCAGTTAATATTTTTAAAGCGTTCCCTCTGTTTTTGTTAATATCTGTCCCTGAATGCCCACCGAGTAGTCCCGAAATGGAAATTTTTATTGTTTTCAAATTCGGGGTGCTTAATGACTCTCTTTCGTAACTTACTTCAGCCTTAAAAACCCTTCCTCCAGCACACCCAATGGTGAATCTATCATCTTCTTCTGAATCAAGGTTTAACAAATATTTTCCGCTTATCAAATTTTTATCCATTTCGCTTGCACCAGAAAGACCTCTCTCCTCATCAACTGTGAATAATAAATCAATATCAAAAGCATCAAAATCTAGGCTTCCGTCATGTATTTTTTTCATAATCGCAAGCTGATATGCAATACCAACGCCATTATCAGCACCCAATGTCGTACCTTCAGCAGTTAACCATTCTTCGTTATCAATTTCGATCGTTTTTAATGTTAAAGGATCCTTTGAAAAATCGTGGAGTATATTTTCATTTTTTTCGCACACCATATCCATGTGACTTTGTAGTACGACTCCTATTTTATTACCTTCAGAGTCTCTGTTTGAAGGAATCCGTACAACTAAATTTTTTATTGCATCCACTTCAGTTTGAAACCCCAATTTCTCAGCCTCATTTTTTATATATTCTCTTATCTTATCTTCATGAGTCGAACATCGAGGAATTCTCGTAATTTCGTAAAAATACTGCCAAAATTCTAACGGCTCGCCAAAATCTTTTAAATTTTCCATAATTATCGCTTCCAATGCAAATATAAATATGAATTATTTTTTATTACTTAATAAAAATATTATTTAATTACTTATAATGTTAATAAAAAAGGTAATTTAATGAGTAGTTGGAAGGATCTCTATTCTGAAGTTAAACAGCGTAAAATGGAAGCGCTTGATAAAAAAGATGTTGTAAAAGCAGTCGAGAAGCACGGTAGAATACTCGCGGTTGAGGGTCGCTATGAAAAACCTAAAAAAGTAATAGACCATATGTATGCGGCAAAACATATAACTATTAAACCTACTGATGTCATGAAGTATAATTTAAGTGATTACGATGTCGTGTTGATAGGGTGTCCAGGAGATAAAATCCCACATTCTGCTTTCCCTAAAATTAGAGAATATGTTTCGCTAAAGGGGGGGTGGATAATAACAACAGACTGGGCCATAAAGCATATTGTGGAGCCAATATTCCCGGGTTACATCCGATGGAACGGAGAAAGAACCGCTGACGCTGTTGTTGCGTGTCAAATTCTTGAACCAAATCACCCTTTCTTAGATGGAGTAATAAGTGAAATACAACAAGCTAAATGGCAAAAAATGTCGTCAAAAAACACAAAAAAAACCGAATTTAAATGGTGGCTTGAAAATAGATCTTTTCCAATTCAAGTTCTTAATCCCTCCGTACGAGTATTAATCTCTTCTTTGCGGATTCAGCAAAAGTGGGGCGAAGCTCCTGTGTTATGTTATTTTGACCATGGTAAAACAGGAGGTCGCGTTATTCATTTAATTTCTCATACACATCTACAAAAGGGCGGGGCAAAAGGTAAATACGCATCAGCTTTAATATTAACAAATATTTTAGATGAGAAAGTTTCTTTAAAGATGGGAATATCTAAAAAGCCTGCGCAAGGTTACGTTTCAAACTGGGAACAACCTCAACCTTATTCTCAGCAACCTCAAATGATTACACCCTCTCAAGATAGTTCATTTTTAACCCCTTCTAGTGCAAATACGGGGTTAACAGGGACTTCGCAAATAGTTGAAGTGGATGTAAATAGTAGTAGTTTTTCTTTTGCAAATAAATGCAGTTATTGCGGTTATGATTTTGGCGATTACAAAGGTAAAATATACATGTGCCAAGCATGTGGTACAAACTATCACGAAAAATGTCTTAATATGCAGATTAATGAAGGAACTTGTAAGAATTGCGGCAAAATATTGCTTTGGTAAATTGTGAATTAAAATAAATTTCCATAGAAATTTTTATCGTTAGGATTGTATTACACTAATATATCTTGGCATGTTTTGGTAATACATACAAATTTTCGTGAAAGGGGCGTTTCACGATCTGATTAAGATAAAACTGTTAAAAATGGTTAGATACCGTTAAAAATATAAAAATAAAAAAAAGAGTTTTCTAAAAAAATCTATGAAGAATTTATTGAATTTTAATCCTCAGTTATTTCAATGCATTCTTCAGGGCATTGAGTTTCACATGCTCTGCAACCAACGCAATCGTCTCTATTATCTTCGATTATATTTACTTTACCACCCTCAGGTTCTGCAAAGCATTCGCTTGGGCAGACTTCATAACATGTTCCGCACCCTGTACATTTTTCCAATTCAATTTTTATTCCGAATCCCATAATTTAATACCTTTTTGTTGTTTTTATTTCTTTTCGAAGTTTTTTTTTTCTGAATATAGATAAATTAATTATCTTTGATATTGAGAATTGCGTAAAAAATTTAAATTTCTTTCTTATTTTGGAAATGATCAAAGATAATATAAAGAAAATTTAGGAGATTTATTACAAATTTGCTGATAAATAAAAAAAAAAAGAATTATTTATTTCTTTGTTGTAAAAAGAATAAGATTGTATTAAGAACACCACCGACTACGGTTCCATAAAAACCTAATTCGGGCCACCATTCATATGAGCTATAAGTTATTCCAAAAGAGGCAAGTCCAATAATAGCAAAAATCCAAGTTAAAATTGCTAAATACATGCCGTATTTGGTAACATCTTTAGGAATGAATTTATTAGGTAGCAATTCGTTTAAAGCAATGATTATCTGAATCATGAATAATATTAGAATTAAGTATTGAAGTATAAAATCAACGGGCGTACTATTTTCACAATCCAAACACGAATATCTATAGCCATAACCACCATAGAAGTAACTTGCGAAGGGACCTATTATTTCCGTTACAATTGCGATGATACTAAGGACCAAAATCAATAACGAAAAAGGATCTATATTTCTTTCTTCCGACATTTCTTTTCACTCAACAAAATTTTATTTTAAATTTATTCTTAATTTATTTTAAATTTATTTATAATTATATTTTATAAAAAATAATTTCAGTTTCAAATAATTTCAGTTTCAAATAATTGGCTCTAAATAAACTAGTGAAAGTAAAGTAGATGTAAGAATGGTTAATATTAAAGAACAATGGGACTTCCACTCCAATGAACCAATTCTTGGGGTTGAATTAGGAGATATTAATAATAATGGAAGCTATGAAATTGTTGCTTTTTCTAAATCGGGTAAAATTCTTATACTTTCTATGAAAGGTAAATTAATATCTGAATTAGAAATCGCAAAAGAATCTTCGATTTGGGCTGGAAAGATATACGACATAGATCACGATAATAAAAATGAAGTTGTTTTTAGTGGTTTAGATGGTTTATTAAGAGTGTTTAAATGCAGTCCCTCATATGAATTAAAACTTTTTTGGGCACATCAATTTGGTGCATCTATTAGCGGATTCTTATTTGAGGACATAAACAACGATAACATAGAAGAAATTATCGCCTATTCGATCGATAAAAGCTTAAGAGTCTTAAACCCTATTAATGGTTCTTTAATATGGGGGCAAATTTTTGAAGATGGAATAGGTGATGTTATAATTTATAAAGATTCTGCTGATTTTAGAACAAAGGAAGTAATTGCATGTGGAAACGATGGCTCAATCAGAGTTTTTAAGGGAAAAGATGGAGATTTAATTTGGTTTAAACGATTTAAAGACAAAATTCGTTGTGTTTCGATTTTCAAATCAAAAAATAGAGAAATGGTTGTTTGTGGAGGAGACGATAAAATACTTCACTTAATTGATAAACTTACTCAGGAAGAAATTAAATCCATTCAATTTAACGATTATGTCTGGAAATGTTTTTCGTTTCTTCATAATGACGAAAATTATTTATTAGTAAGTACCTATTCGTTTGGTTATTTTGACGAGTCTTTTAATATCGAAGATATCGAATTCAGCTCAAAACTTATGTGTTTGAACCAAAAATTAGAAAAAAAATGGGAGATAGCGCATATAAATACGGAATGCTTGATTCAAACTAAAATAGGTTCGAATAGTTATATTGTTTTAGGAACAACTAAGGGGAAATTGTTGATCATTGACGAAATTTCTGGCAAAATTATTACGAAAATTCAAAAAAAATCGTGTTTAAACGACCTAAAGTACGATTTGATCTCAAATATCTTAATTGCCTGTCATGATAACGGTTCAATATTCGCTTACTTTTTAGCGGATTCTTAACTTTGATATTTGAATTAAAATTTTTTTAAACGAATAACTATGTGTCGTATGTTTTTTCAGTGTTCGCTTGAACCCTTTCAAATTGATTTTAAAATTTTAAAAAAATTTGT
>DAOUUT010000149.1 GCA_030668025.1 Promethearchaeota archaeon | reverse complement strand
AGTCCCATTTGATATATATAAAGGAGATATTGAAGAAAATACTCAAGGATAATTAAATCGAAATAAAAATTAATGTTTGAAAGGCATATACATTTTCTTTTTTTTAACGATTACTACTAATATTACGCTAATTATCAAAACGATTAAATAATAGTTTCCGAAAGGAACCTTAACAATGATTTCATCTGTATTTAATTCCCAACGATATATTGTGGTGCCGTTCGTAATTCTTTCTATTATCGTAGAGATTCCAGAAGGAGCTATAGTTAATTCAATAGTAGTGCTGTTTCTATAATCTAATATGATCTTTTCTCCCGAAATTGTATAATCAAAAAAACCCCCCATTTTTACTGATTCTCCAATTAGGGAACGGTTAACGGGAGTTGGAAACAAGAATAGATTTCCATGTTGGAACCCTTGTGCTGAGCAATTCAAGAAGTTTAAAGTTTTATTATAAGCCATGTAAAATGAGTTAATGTGTTCTAGTTCATTTAGCCAAGAATTTTTATAATAAAATTTAAGGGTATAGTTTACGAATAGATAATTTTTATCGTTGTTAGTCTCATTATATATATTTATAACGGTAAATCGTATATAATCAACTTCCGTATACCACGAATCGGTGGCATTTACAGTTTCCCATGTGAATTCGTCGTTTATTTCGGCAGGAAACACAGATTCGCCTAATATCGTGTTGCTAAACGAGTTTATTGGAAAATTAATGAAAAAAATTAAAAAACACAATGCGCTCAACCAATAGTTTCTATTGTTTTTAATTTTCATCATTGAATTTATAAATCGTTTTAGTAGCGTTTATGTTATTTATTTTTTGAATCGATAATACTTATTACTATTTTTTTGTATTTAAATTTTTTTTAATATTCAATTATTTATTAAAACATTATTTCTCTAAAGCCTTCTTTTCTAAATCCTTAGAATAGGATTCCCATTTATCTCGTTCATTTGGTTCCTTCTTAGTAATAACAAAATGGCAAGTATTGGCTCCAGCAGGAATCGTTGATTTGAATTCTACTTGAAAATCAGACTTTAATACACCAGAATCTCTAAATGCATTCATTATTCCTTGGACTAAATACCTTTGTACTCTGCAATCGAACGCTTTATAAACATCTTGCAACGGACACCAAATTATATCAAAAGAGCACTGATCTTCCTTATCAATACTTGGATCTTCAATTGAAGTCCAAGCTTGTGTGTTGATAATGGTTGCTAAAAAACTCATTAGTTCAATATCAGAAATTTCAGTTGGTAGTTGAATATTTTCTAAAATTTGGTTGCCCATGTTATAACCTGTTTTGATTAACGCGTCAATTACGACTTTTTGACCTTCTTTCCCTAATTTTTTTTCGCTTTCTTTTAAAATGTTAATAACAGCCATAGACATAAATAAACCAAATTGCAAAAGAGAAGTTGCATCAAAATCGCTTCTATTTAAAACATCGGCTCTGAAGCGATCTAGAGCTTCTTTAAAAGGTTCACCAAGTTTTGTTTTTTTCCAATTTTTTTCCTTACGATTAGCTCCTTTTAAAATTCCTATTTTATTCACGAACATAAACACCTAAAAGTATAGTTTTCTTATTTTAAATTACGAGTAAATTGGTAAATATTTATAATATTTACTAGTTATAGATAACTTAAATATTCAAATTATTTCTAAAAAAAGTGATTATTATGATGAAATTAGTACTTTTACGCCACGGAGAAAGCATCTGGAACAAAGAAAATAGATTTACCGGTTGGACAGATGTTGATCTTTCAAAAAAAGGAATTGAGGAAGATAAGAAAGCGGGACAATTATTAAAAGAAGGGGGATTTACATTTGATGTTGCTTTTACATCTGTACTGAAACGCGGTATAAGAACTCTGTGGATCGTATTAGATGTAATGGATTTAATGTGGATACCCGTTTACAGATCGTGGAGATTGAATGAACGGCATTATGGAGCTTTACAAGGTTTTTATAAGGCAAAAATGGCGAAAGAAATTGGGGAAGAACAAGTCCTTATTTGGAGAAGAAGCTACGATGTCCCTCCACCAGCTCTTAAGTCATCAGATCCAAGGTATCCTGGAACCGATCCAAAATATAAGGATTTAAATTCTGACGATATTCCTTTAACAGAATGTTTAAAAGATACTGTCGAGCGATTCTTACCGTATTGGCACAAAAAAATTGCCCCCATAATTAAAGAAGGAAAGAAAGTTTTGATATCGGCACACGGGAATAGTTTACGCGCCCTTGTCAAGTATTTGGATAATGTCTCTGAAGAAGAAATATTAAAATTAAACATTCCTACCGGAATCCCGTTAATTTACGAACTAGACGACGAATTAAAACCTATAAAACATTATTATTTAGGGGATGCGGAAGAAGTAAAAGAAGCAATGGAATCCGTCGCAAATCAAGGTAAAGCTTTATAAATACAGTCTATTACTTTTTTTTTTCGGTTATAAAGATGTATATCTCGTGTTCAATAATCCATGAAATTAACACAGAAAAAAGTATCCATTCTGAGATGTAAGATTCTATCACGCAGAGTTCAGAGTTATAATAATTTATAGAAGTGTAGAAGATAAACACAAAGAAAAAGAAACAAACAACAAATCCAGATAACGCTTGATATTTTGAAATTCCAGGTGCGGTTAGTTCAGAGATCGCAAAAAATAGACAGTAAGCGACCCCTCCTAAAAAGAAAAAACTAGCCGAAAAATTATGTAAGTCTAAGTAAATATCTATGGGAAAGATTCCAACAAAGAAAGTTCCAATTGAAGAAATTAAACCAGAAACGAACGCAATTAGGATGAAATATTTGTTTCCCTTTTTATTGATCAAATATGTGCTTAGATGTAGAAAGAAAAATATTGTCACAACACTAGTTAACATCATTCCTACGCTAAATATTAAACCAACTCCATTAGGCCCTGCCCCTAAATCGCTTAGGTAATGCGTAACAAAGCTGAAAGAGGGATCGTTTATAATGTATAAGACGATAGAAATTAAAATGGATAAAACTGGAATTAATATCGCGCTTAAAATTAGCGGTTGCCTATTGAGCTTTTCGAATAAGATCTCACTTTTTTCTAAAATGACTTTTCACTAGTGTTTTATTCAAAATTTATATGTTTAATTAATAATAAAATTCATAATTAAGTCTTTTTATTAGGTTTAAGCATTGTTTTTTTATAAAATTGTCAAAAGAATTTAATAAGATAGGATTATATTCTTAAATCAAAGAACAATTGCTTTTTAAATAAATCAAAATGGAGCGTTATCATGACAAAGAAATTATTAATTGACAATCCAGCAGTTTCAAATATAGTTTTTTATCCTCGAAAAATAGCAATACCTAACGATTTAGACCAAAATACAGATATTCTCAGGTTAGATATTGGTAATGGTGTAGAAATTGGAGGTTTTTTCTATAAAAACGATGTTAAAAATCCAACAATTTTGTTATTTCACGGAAACGGTGAGATTGCTTTAGATTATCGGTATATAGCTCCAATGTTTCTTGAGATTAATGTAAATCTAGCGGTTGTTGATTTTCGTGGATACGGTTTTAGTTCTGGCGAACCTTATTATACTAGTTTAATATCCGATGCTATACCGATTTACACCGTATTTAGAGAATGGATGAGCCAAAATGGATTGTTAAACGCTCTCTTTATTCTAGGACGGTCTCTTGGAAGCGTATGTGCGGCAGAGATTGGTTCCCTCAATCCTACTGATTTACGAGGAATAATATTTGAAAGCGGTTTCGCTAGCGTTTATAACATGATGACAAATTTATTTCGAATTAGTAGCCCATATTTGACGTCCGATTCGTTAGAAGAATATTCAAATGATACTAGGGTAAGAAAATTTAAAAAACCTACATTAATCATTCACGGAACATCAGATTGGATAATCCCTTTTACGGAAGCAGAATTGTTATACAAAAACCTTCCAGAAAATATAGATAAAAAATTAATACTAATAGAGGGCGCTGGGCATAATACGATTCTTTCCTTTAAGGAAAAATACTTTAAGCCGATTTCTGAGTTCATTTTAAAATACAAATAAATTTCATACATATTTTTTATTGGAATTATTTTCGCATTTGAAATTAAAAATTACTAAATTTATTAAAAAAATTAAGCCATAGTTTTAAAAAGAACACTGACGAATATTAAGAATAACAAAATAATTTATTATAAATTAGAAGTGATTACATTTTGTCAAATGAAATAGATGACATAAAACATAGTAAAATAAACATGGCATCATATGGTTTCGGAAAATATATCGTTGAATTTCTTAACATGGCATTTGGTACATTTGCTTATTTCTTTTATGAAAGTGAGATCGGTTTAGAATCTTGGATTGTAGGCTTAGGATTTATAATATTCGCCCTATGGAATATGTTCAATGATCCATTATTAGGTTATCTAACTAATCGTCCTTTCAAATTCACAAAAAAGTGGGGAAGGCGATTTCCATGGGTAATTATAGGGGGAATTCCATATATATCCTGTTATATCCTTATTTTTATGCCTCCTGCCATAAATCCCACAGATGGTGCTTGGATTCTCTTTGCTTGGTTTGTTTTCACTACTTGTCTCTTTGATACATTCGCCTCTCTCTATTGGGTCAATTTTGCAGCAATTTTTCCTGAAAAATTTCGCTCACTTGAAGAACGTAGAACCGGTACTGGATTACAAACAGTTGTAGGAATTATAGGTATCGCATTTGGTTCTATTTTTCCTCCTCTCCTTGTTACTTATGGTGTTCCACAAACATATATTATTCAAGGGGGAGCAGTCGTTATATTTTGTTTTATTGGTTTAGGTCTTGCAATCCCTGGTTGTCGTGAAGATCAAGTAACGATTGATCGTTATCTCGATAAACATAAGGAACGAATAAAAGAAGAATCGTTTTTCAAATCGTTGAAAATTGCGCTTAAGCAAAAAAACTTTCTCGCATTTGTTATTACTTATGCTCTCTACCAATCTTTAACGATTTTAATAACCGGTTCACTTGCCTTTCTTGTACGATACGTTTTACAAGAAGAAGCGAGTTCCCAAATGCTTCCTTCTATAGGATTTCTTGTTGGGAGTTTAGTATTTATTCCTATATGGATAAAACTGGCTCATAAATCGAACGACAATAGAAAAATTCTATTAATTGCTGGTATTGCATTAACTCTGGTTACTTTCCCTCTAGTATTTATTAATAATTTAATTTTCGCTTTTGTAGGATTATTCGTTTGGGGTTTAGCTTTTGGAGGTTTTTGGACGCTATTATGGCCCGTATTAGCAGATGTAATAGACGAATCTATTGTGATTACAGGCAAGCGTAATGAAGGAATTTATATGGGGATTCAAGCGTTTTTTGGCCGTTTAGCACTTTTAAATCAAGCGATAGTTTTTACAATAGTACATGTAGCGACAGGATTCGTAGAGGGGGCTGCTACACAAGATGCGTTGGCAGTATGGGGTATTCAAATGCATTTCAGCATAATTCCAATGATATTTATGGGTATAGCAATATTAATATTTTGGAAATGGTATGATTTGATTCCTGAAAAAGTTAAAATAAATCGAGAAAAATTAATAGAACTTGGTTTATAGAATTTTAAATCTGAATTTTTAACTTATTTTTTTTTTATTGAAGCTGAATGAATTACTAACTATCCTACAGGTAGTTTTTACAATAATTTTCCTTTAGCTACTATTATTGCTTTACCACCTATAGTAACATTAAATTTTTCCTCATTTTTTTCTGCCTTTAAAAAAAGTAGAGATTCTCTTCCTATTTCATAACCTTGTTCAACGCGTATATCAATTTTCTTTTTACCAAAATATTCATACTTTGCTAAATAAGCGGCTAAACAACCGTTTGCGGAACCTGTTGCGGGATCTTCTGGGACACCGTAAAAATCGGCAAAAAAGCGAACATTTAAATGGTTGTTTTTGTTGTAAGTCTCGGGGCAAAATACCAAGATGGTTTTAGCTTGATTATTTTCGATTAAAGCGTAGTACTTTTCGTGATCGATTTTTACGCGTTTTACGGCGTCTAACGATTTTAAAGGCACAATGATCGTAGGGACACCAGTAGAAACGCTCTGAATTTTAAATCTGCCGTCAATATCGCTTTCACTTAAGTTCAAAACATCAGCTAATAAATCGGGAGCGAAAAAACCGTTGAATGTGGGCTCTTTGTGCTCCATCCAAATCTCGGAAGTAATATCTCCTTTGTATTTAAATAATATGCCAATTTGTCCAATCTTTAAGTTTAAAGATAGCGTTTTCGTTTTCGATTTTATAAATTCTTGCTGCAATACATACGCCGTTCCAATCGTGGGATGTCCGGCAAATGGTAACTCTACTTTAGGAGTGAATATCCGAACATCGTAATTTTCGACAGATGTGATAAAGCTAGTTTCTGAAAAATTCATTTCTTTCGCTACCAATTGCATCTCCTCATCTGACAATTTATTTCCACTAATAACTACAGCAAGTTGATTTCCCGAATATCTATATTCAGCAAAAACATCTACTATATAAAAAGTGAGACCTTCAGATTGTAGTTCTTTCATTATTATTTCCAATTATTTTATTAATTCTTTAGCTATTCCATTATAAAAATAATAATTATTATAGGTATAGGCTAAGCTTATCTAAATCCTTTTTTATAATTTTTCTCTTTTTTTCTTCTTCTTTGTCAGCGTTATAACCTTGTTCGTCTTCCTTCAATCTAGTAGGATTTTTATCGTAAGCTTGTTCTACCAGCATACCATATCTTACGGCATATGCTACTAATTCAGGAATTATAGAAATCATGCTTTTAAAGCTAAAGATTTCGCTCAACCTACTTAAAATCTTTATCATCTCCTCGAACGGATTTGAATCGACTTCTGGTTTATCCATTACGTCCATTATTCGTTTGAAAAGCACTTCGTGAAATAATTCTAATTCTGCTTTATCTAACGCATAACCCTTTTCTTGCCCTTCTTCTTCTTTTTCTGTCATAAAATTACCTAAAAATTAATTACTTAAAATTTTAAAATTCGTATTAAATAATAATTAAAGAACGATTTTTTAAATTTTTTCATAAATCAATAAATAACTTTAGAAGAATAAATAATATTGAGCTTACTTTAATTACTCCCTAAATTCTTGCATTAGAATCGCTCTATATTCTTTATACCTTTCACTAAAAGGAATCATTTCGGCTCCAGTATAAATGTCATTAGAAGGGTATTTCTTAAAGAATGTAGAAAATGATATAACAGTTTTAGAGAAATTTAACCGAAACTCAGAACTTGTCTCAAGAGAATTTTCTTGTATTTCTTGAAATATTTGTTCAACTTTTCCAGAGCTCATTTTACTCTAACCTAATTATTCTCAAATAGAATTAATTTTGATTACTTTTTTTAAGATATTGACGCATAGCATCTTCAAACTCTATTTTCAATAAAGCCTTGTAAATAGGATGTCGATTATTAAATCGCATTTGTTCGGTTCCTGAATAAATATCAATGTTATTAAGCGATATTTTCATTACTTTGTGATTATTATTCTTAAATCCTTGATATACATTGACCATATTTTCAGAATTCAAATTTATACATCCCTCCTTTTGTTCAGTTCGATTCTTTTTTGGTTATTAAACCGTCCTCATATTTTAAGTTTAGATTTAACTTCAAAAGTTTGTTTCTGTGTCCAAATATAACCCTTTGAAGCGTTTTTTGATTAATCTCGAGGATTTCCGCTAGTTCTATTGCTTTAATGCTCGATATTGTTTCAAAAAGTTCAGGTAATTGATTAATTATCTCTTTATCTAAATCTTTTAAATCTTTTTTAATCGATAAACCTTTAGTTTCGGCTATTACTTGCCGCCTAATACCGGCTAAATCTATTTCCCATGTTCTCATTATCCTATCAGAATTTTGGTTTATCCATTCTTTTATCATTTGATTAATGACTGCGGCTTTAGAATTTGCTATAACGCCTTCTAATGCATCAATAATTTGATAGTCAATATTTTCTAAATTAACTGTTATTCGCTTTTTACTTTCACTATTGTCGGGAGTCATAGCTTTTGATCTTTATTTTGTCGAAAATTATTTGTTATTAATTTGTAAGAAAAAGTTTTCATATTTAAATATTGCGGAAAATGCATCGATGTGATGCAAGTTGCATCACATTTAAATAATTTAAATGTTATTTGTATATTATCGAAGTAATATTTCGATATTTTCTTAAAAAAAATGTAAATGTTAAGGTTGCGTGTGTGAAATGTTAGAATTATACCCTACTAATTATGAAATATCAAACACGAAAGACAGAATAAATATTGATTTAATAAAGGATGGAGAGGAATTTTTAAAAAAATTTGATATAAATCAAGATTTCATTCTTGACACGGTTTCATTAATTTATAGATATCTAAGAATTAAAGGAAAGATACCCCATAACTTGTATAAATTTTATATTGCAGCTTATTACATAGTTACGAGGCATCCTTTTGCGTTCCCTGCCCACGAAAGTAAAAAAGATTTCTGTAAAAAGTTTAATTTACAAATTAGCTCGTTAGAATATTGCGTTGAAAAAATAATTACTATTTTTGGTTACATTAAAATTCTAGACGACAAGAATTTTCCTTATTTCATCGATCCAAAGCGAGACTTAAGCTTAAGTATTATAAAAAATATTGTAAAATCCAAAATAGATGCTTCCATGATGAAATTTTTACTATACAATCGACCTATTAATTCACAAATACTAACAGAAGAGTTAGTTTGTGACATTGTATTTGAGCACAAAGCTTTCCCTGAAGAGCTTTTTCGACAATTATATGATATAGTTGCTACGCTTGTTGATGAAGAGTTTACAGATTATGACGATTATGTAGTTCTACAGCAAAAGTATCTCATTTAATCAAATAGTTTTTTATAGTTCTTATCTAATTTTT
>DAOUUT010000165.1 GCA_030668025.1 Promethearchaeota archaeon | reverse complement strand
TTTATCAGATTCCTTTACATCTTCACTTTGATTAATTTTATCACATTCTTTATCTATTTCTCCGTCTCCTTTCCTGTTCTTTTTGTTTTTACCTTTTTTTTGGGCCCTATCTTTTTCTTTACGGCTTTTATTCCCTTTAGGATTTAACCTTTCAGTAGGGTCCTCTAAATCGTCCAAATCCTCGGGACTTAATTTAATATCTTTTAGTTTTTCTATAAGCTTTTCGCTCATTTTATCTAAATCCGTTTTTTTTTTTTTATTTTTATTTCGAGCGTTTATTTCCATATGGTTGATAGTATTCATATGAGGATGGGGGTTCATGTTAGGATTAGGTTTCATATTAGGATTAGGATTACCTCTCTTTTGTGTCGAACTCGAATTTTCTTCAGGAAAATACTTTTTGAGAATGTTGCATAACACATCACACGAAATAATAGAAGCACTAGGGCTTAATGATTTTAAAAGAAATTTTTTAACCTTAAAAATCCCTTTCCAATCTTTTTCACTTAGATTAAATATTCCTAAAGATGGTTTTTTTTGGAACTCGTCGAAATCTTCCATATACAAATTGATATATAATAATATATCATTGTTTGATTTAATTGATGATTTAATTAGTGGTAACATCTTAATTGTTAATTCCCTCAAATTTCTATAAAAACCAGGGAATTTTTTATCATTAATACCATTAATTCTTACATCTTCGACGACATTAATTAAATTTTTAATAAAGAGCGGTTGTAATCTGTATTTTTTAGCAAGGATATCAATTAATTTTATCAATCCTAGTTCAAATGAACCGTATCCTATGTGACCGCTTTCGTGAGCAACAAGCCCTTGAGCCGCTTTTATATCATTTTTAAATTTATTAGGTAAATATATAAATTTGCAATCAGTATAAACTGCAGGGATATTGCCTATAAATTGTATCATTATATTCTTGTTTCCACTAATCCGTTTTCCGATATTAGTTAAGGCTAATACATCGGACATAAAATCTCTTTCAAAAAGGTCTATTAATTCAGTCAACATGATTACTCAGCTTTTTAATTTGATTTTACGTAAATTAGATATGTTTTAAGTTATAAAACAGGATAAATTTCCTTCATAAACTTCTTTAAATCTTCGGGTTTTTGCCGATATATCCACTTTATATAATTTAAGGTTATATTTCCGTTGTAAATGTAGTCTTTTCCTGTTTGCTGTTTGTATTGTGTAGGTAAGCTTAGAATCTCAGTCAATTGAAAATAATTTTGTAAAGTTTCCCTTTTATTTAACCACATCCATTGAATCAGTTTCCACATTATGCTTCCGTTATGTCTAAAGGCATTTGATGGCCCATATTTACTAATATAATTAGTAAAACATGCTTTAGTAGTAGTAAGTAGTTGGTCGAGTGAATCTTTATCTAACTTACATTCCCAGTTCTTTACTGTTGTCTTTTTACTAATTAATTCTTCCTTTAACTTAGTCTCGAACATCTTTCCATCAAGAATCATGGCGATGCTTTTCTTTTCTTCAGTAGTAGTTCCGAGTTTATTGATGATTACGTTTTCGATGTTGTGTTTTAAGTATTTAGGGGGCATCAGAGAAATTAACATACAGAAATTTACTACTAAGCGAGTTGAGAATATTTTTGTTATAGAATAATCTTGAATCGCCTGTTTCCTAATTTGGCGGGCAGCATCTACAACAATTTCTGCAATCTTTTTCTTACATCCCGAGATTTGGCTCGCAATATCAATTTCTTTGTTTTTTAACGGGTAAGAGATTTCAGGGGTTATGATAAAGCGGTCTTCAAAAGCTTCTTGTAATTTATTAATACCAATAACTCCTTTATTCATAGTTCCTATAATGATTAATTTGCTTTCAGAGTTTAATTCGTGTTTTTCAAAACCTTTTGAAATTAAATTAATATGATTTTCGGATAAAAGAGAATTTAGCGATATTTGTTCATTTTCGCGAATCACGTTAATTTCATTAATAATAATAAAAGTTATTCCCTCATTATTTGCATCCTTAATGGCTAAAGTAAGAGGACCATAATTAAATTTAGTTTCGCCCTTTAAAAGTTCCCAATTACCTTCGATATCTCTTCTATCAAGGTCAGGCGACCCGTCAATAATATAGTAAGAAGCCCTATATGCCTTAGCAAGCGAGATTGCTAATAATGTCTTCCCTGTGCCCGGTGGACCTTGTAGTAAAATTCCGATACAATTACCCTTTTCAAGAGAGTCGATTAAGCTTTTTAAATAATCGAATTCGTCTTTTTGCTGGATGTATTCAATTTTTTTTTTAGAAATAGAATCAGATATAATTTATCCCTCCTTTTTACGCAATTTGATGTAATTTTTTAATTAATTATTAGATTTCTTTAGAATTATGTTATAAATAAACAACTAAAATTTACCGATATTCTGACTTTGGTAATTAAATTATATTTTTAGGCCATATATAAATGGTATCTCTATTCAGAATTTCAGTAAAAAACCATAAAAACTTTTATAAAAGAATTTTTTAAAAAATCCTTAGTTTCATTTGGAAATATTTCTTCCACAAAATTTACAACTTCCATGAGAATTCAAAAAATGCTTTAATACACTAAATTAATTGAAATAATAATGTAAATAAGCATTCTTTATTATTCTAAAAGGCAAGAAGTACATAATAAATGTGTGTATATTGTTTATATACATAAAACAAAAAAAAAAAAAATTAATTTTATTTAATTAGTTCTAAGGCTTTCTCTTTTTTACTACGTAAACAATTACGACAACGACGCCTATAGCTGCGGGTATTGCGATCATCAAAGTTAATACAAGTGGATCTAGACCGGGTACAGGAGCGGTGTATGATGCGATGATTTCACTGCCATACAATACGGTTGTATTATATTGACTCAAATCAGTATTAAATGAGACCATATCTTCAAATGAAGTAAAATCAAAGATTAATGTAAAATTATCTACTAATACTCCAAATTCAAATGTTTTATTTCCATTAGGGCCTGGACTAGAACCTATATAAGCAACTTCCCCATTTGGGCCGTTATTAACCCAAGGAAGGTCTTGCATAATATATAGATCATAACTAGTTATATTCTTTGTATTTACGACTAATTGTGTCCAACTAAAAGCATCACCGTAACAATCCATAAACAAGTAACTTGCTCCCCAATCGGTTAACGTGCTATTGAATGTTGTCGATAATTCAAAGGGGTACGTTGTATAGTTATAAAGAAAGGTTTCGTTTACATTAACCATATCTCCAATTTGCCATGGATGAACAAGTGGCTCCTTTGTGATATTATACGCTGTTTCTACGCTGTAGCCATTATAGTCTGAAAAGCCAAATTGAACTTTCAGATTTCCTGGATGGCTCCATCCTTCAGGAATGACCAATAACTTATAATAGCCCGGTTCGACACCTATACTCCAAGGTGCTGCATTGTGTAAAAATGATTCATATGTATTAGTCGCCGAGTTATAGCTAGATTCTTGATTAATTCTAGAATTAGTCATTGAAGTAGGTTGTGGAAATGGTTTCCAGAAATCACTATATTCATATCCGCTATCCCTTACCAGAGCAAAGTTTACATCTCCAACCATTGTTATATTTGATAAACTGATTAGATCAAAATATGGCTTATTTGTATAAGGACCATCACAATCGAATCTCAGCCAAAAATATTTATCCTCATCAATACCGTCAAGATCAAACTCACTTCCTACGCCTTTCGACCAAGCTGCAAAATCGCCGTCCTCTATATTTAAAACCCATGATCCATTTGCATTTCGAAATTCACCAGTAGTATCGGATGTTCTTGATACTTCATACCAATCATCACCCTCCCATACATCTACTCCATTATCTACGCTACCATCGGTTCCAAATGATGATATATTAAAATGCATATCATGCCATTTACCTTGATATGCAATATAGAGATAATCAGATGTAGTATTAAAAGCAGGGAACGATTGAAGATATGTATGTGATTCTGTAGTATAATCGTAATATTCTCCATAAGAAACATTAGAAACAACAACAACCGATGGGTTTACCGAAGTTGGAATCTGTGCTGAATTATCAGAAGCTAAGATTGTGGTATTAAAAAATAATTGCCCCGTCTCTGTTATATTTATTCCAAACCATTGAGCTTGTTTAAGACTTGAATAATAGTCATCAGGCGTGAACTCAATTGTCCTAAAAGTTGATGGATAAATATCCGGATAAGATAAAATATTCATAGGAATCGTCGTATTTGCGAAATCAACATAATCAGAACTGATTTGTAATACACTGTCATAAAGAATAACATCATTTTTAATTATCGCTTCATATTCCCCAGCAGGGAAATAATAGTAGTAGAATTCCATAGTACCTGCAGATTTAGTTTCAAGAGGACTAAAAATGTCATAACCATCTAGATTTTTTGCATCTTTAAAAATAAAACCATTGTCTGTTCCCATTGAAGATACTAAAGCTTCTCCTTCACCCCATTCAGTATAGTTGAATCTTACAAACGAATCCTGTTCTATTGTAAAATCTATTGCTTTCTTTTGATCCCTCGACACTCTTATATTCGTTACATTATCCCCAATATTATATTCTATGGCAGGGATTTCTTTTAAATATAAAGAAGCTAAATATGGACTACCAACATATGTATCTGTAAAAGAGATATATACATATCCTGTTTTTGGAAAATATATATCGTAATTGCCTGAAACTATTCCAGAATCTGCATCATATCCATATTCACCAGGAGAGAAAATACTTACCCAGGGGGTCGATAGCTCATAATCATATCCATAATCTAAACTAAACTTATCTCCTTTATTTCCTTTAATTCTAAACCATTCAGCACCCCATTCATTATCAAACATATCTTGGTAACTCGGCCAATCATCTCCATCTCCAGCAAATGAAACTTTATTAACGGTTAAATCCCTCATATTAAAATCCAAAAATTCTAAATTTAAATAACCAGGATTTAGAGTATATGAGGCGTTTAATAATAATCTATATGTTCCTGAGATATCTGCAACAAAAGTTGTATAACGGAATATTGTGTCACCACTTGGTGCCGCCATAGCTGGAATGGGACCCACGAAATCTACTATTTTTCCTGATGGTGATATAAAATTTATATTCTTTAAAGGATTTTGTTCAGAGTCATCTAATAACCAATCAAGTTTTAATATCTTAGGACCAGCATTATCAATCGTGATATCAATTTGTATAGGTATAGAATTATTTAATGGAACAGTTAATTCGCTTCCTTCAGCCATAACATAGTAATTAAAAACGGTATTCAAAGTATAAGGCGATAAAGTATCATTTTCTGCACCATATGCACTTACATTCAGCCATTGAATGTCCCAAGGGTCAATATAGTCATTATTAGTCGTACTATCAATTAGATTATTTTCAAAGTACCACGGATATGCATAACTAACATCATTTCCGGGGTAATCTACTGTTTCTGTTTGAAATGGTGTTCCGTCCCAATCCATTAAGACAAATTCTCCCTGATTAGACCCACTTATCGACATTGTGGTATACATATTTGGTGCTGGAATAAAAGCACCGTATTCTACCGGGTCAGCTTTATCAAGGTTAAAGGTTGCTCCGTCTCCATGCATGTGAATTGCAATACCAGAACTTATGTTAAACGCGCTCAGCAATATGAATGAAACAAATGCTATTAACGGCGTCAGTTTTTTTTTATTTGTTATAATTTTCACCATTTTTTTGTTAGATTTCTTTTTTGTATAAATAAAGTAATTCAAATATTTTAAACCAAAATATTGAATTATTATTATATTAGAAACTCGTCTATTTAAAACTAGGTTTTAACCTTTAACAAATCGTTGTTTCTCTTATAACTTAGATTAATACAAAAATGTCTAATAATTATATAAATTATTAAAATTTTTTCACTCATATTTTATTACTTTTAATAATTTTTTAGTTATATTTGGTCAATAATTAAACAATATATAAAATATAAAATTATATTTTATCGAGTCTTCATTACTGGCATCATTAATCGAAATAATTTAGCGTAAACTACTCTAATTAACTTACAATCAAACAGATACCTTATCAACCTTAATAGTAAATACTTCTTCGGTTTATATGTGCTAAAATCTTTGTCGTATGTAATACTTTTTATGTAAAAGTTTTTCTTAAAAGTCGATAGTATTAAAGAGTAAGTTATAATCGCAACGACATCCCAAGCTCGTTTAATGTGGTCTTTAGGGTAATTCAATTCTTCACCCATAGCCATTCTAACAATTTCAATGATATGATATAACTCTATTTTACTTCTCAATAATTCCTTAGTAGCCCACATTAAATAAAGACATCCTCCACAGTAAGTTATTAGAGCTTTTGCGCCGGTCTCTTCTGCTTCCTTAAATTTTTTTACTCCTTCAGAGATCATATCAAAAGGTAGAGACATATTCTTAACCCACGATGCCCCGGCTCCAAAGCCGCAACATAACGAGTCTTTTTTAATATGTTTCATCTCATGTATTTTACAACCACATTTCTCCAATATTATTCTTGGTTCTTCCCAATATCCACCTAGTGCTTTAGAAAAGCAGTTATCGTGAACGGTAACCGTTAGATTAAGTTGGTTTTGAATGTTGATTTCTCCGGTGCTAATATTATCTAATAACCAGCGATGAAAATTTATAAAATTCTGATCGTGTTTTACCCCCATTTCCTTTGGATGGACTTCCTTGAAGATATACTCAACAGCATCTAAAGTGGCTACAACATTTTTGACGCCCCAATTGTCAAAATCTCTTTTTGTCCTCTCAGCTATCTTTTTTACAATATCTAAGTATCCTCCTTGGTATAAGTAAGCACCTCCTTCCCATTGGTCGATCCGATCAATAGGTTTGAAGTAATCAAGGAGTTTACTACCTCCAATGATAAAAGGGAATAAATGTGTATAGTTTCCAATTAACAAAACAGTATCCTCGCTCTTAGGGGCGTAGTGCATCCATTTATATATCCATCTTCTTTCTCGATTAGATAAAAACAAATTTAGAAGTTGCCAAATGTTACGATCTTCAGTGGGACAAACAAAATAGTAAAGGGGAGGCGCACCTCTCTCTTTATACAAATCATTCCATCTCTCGAGTATTAATTGGTATGGATTAGCGTTTTGTGGGCAGTATAGATTGCATGATAAACAAGTATTGCATTTTTCAAGTACATATTTTGACTTTTTACCTTTGATTAAATTTTGCATTTCTTCTTTTGCATCATCCAAAGATAATTGTAGAACGGGACACATATGAAAACAAAGTCCACATAAATCACATAAATCTTCTCTAAAAGCAGGAGTTCTTTTAATTTTCACTATTTTTAATACGCCTCGCTATAAGGTGGTGGATTTTCTGGTAGATCTGCTATTTTAAATGTTTTTTTCGAAGGTAATTTCGGGAATTGAATTTTTATAATTCCCCAGAAGAAGTGTTTGGCTCTCTTTTTTTTCTCTTTGTCGGACATAGGTTTTTCTCCCATTGCCATCTGGAGCAGCTCGATAATATGATATATTTTGAATTTCCCGAAATAGGATTTTTTGACGGTGCCGTAAGTAGCTAAACACCCGGCGCAATAAACACAAACAGCCTCTACTTTCGCTTTTTTAAATTCTTTTATATTCCTTACCGTTGCTGATCTTGTTTTCATTGAGTGATACGCCGAATCCATAGAAAATCCGCCTCCAATTCCACAGCACCTCATATCTTCGCGACATGCTTCGATTTCGATTACTTTTACTCCAATTGCCTTTAAAATTTTTCGAGGTAAATCCATGTAGTCATCTCCAAACATTTTTGAATAACAAGAATCTTGAATAGAAACTGTCATATCTAATTTATTAGTAATTTGAATTGTACCATTCTCAATTTTTTCCCATAAATATTGGATATAAGATTTAATTGAATCAAATTTATAAGTTAATCCATAATGAGGTAGCACATTTTTGAAAACATTAGTTCCTGCTGTACACAAAACTAGCAAATTTTTAGGTTTTAATATATTAAACCATTTATCTAACCTCTTAGTAACTTGAAATAACTCGTCTTCGTATCCCGT
>DAOUUT010000130.1 GCA_030668025.1 Promethearchaeota archaeon | reverse complement strand
TTCCTTAATAGTTAATATATAATTATGACAATTTTTTTTAAAATTAGGTTATAAATATGAGTGGAGTTCATTTTAATAAAGAAAAAGGCTGTCAAATAAAGTTATTCACCCCCGGGCCCGTTCATGTCCCAGAACGAATATTAAAAGAAATGGCAAAACCAAACGACACGCATAGGTCTAAACCATATGCAGAAATGCATCAACTTGTAGAAGAAGGGCTTAAAAAGCTTTTATATACATCCAATAATTGCTTAATCTCTACATCGAGCGCTACTGGACTAATGGAAGCTTGCGTAAGAAATTTAGTTAAAAAAGACGAAAAGGCTCTATTTTTTTCGATTGGAGCATTTGGAGATCGTTGGTATAAAATTGGAGTTTCAAATGGGAAGGTTGCAGTAAAAGCAGGCGTAGAATGGGGTAAACCAATAACTCCCGAATTTGCCCAAGAAGCATTGAATAAAGATAAATATGCCGTAGTTTTTATCCAATCAAATGAAACTTCCACAGGAGTTTATAACCCAATTAATGAAATAATTCCAGTTATTAAAGATTTTGGCGCTTTAGTATGCGTTGATGCAACTTCATCAATGGCCGGAATTAAAGTTGAGGTTGACAAATTAGGAATCGATGTGTGTTTAGCCTCAGTTCAAAAATCTTTTACTATACCCCCAGGACTAGCTTTATGTTCAATATCCAAAGCAGCAATCGAAAAGACGTCTCAGGTTAAAAACAGAGGTTTTTACTTTGATTTTCTTGATTTAGTCAAGAGATCTGAAAAACATCAAACGCCAACAACGCCACCAATACCGCAAATTAGAGCTTTAGCTGCTCAGTTGGATTATATCCTGAATCACGAAGGATTAGAAAAAAGGTTTGAAAGACACGAACGATTGGGAAAACGAACTAGAATGTGGGCAAGAGATATTAATTTTGAGATGTTTCCAGAGAAAGGATATGAGTCAAATACAGTTTCTACTATGAAAAACTCGTTGGATATAGACATTGGGAAGATGGTCTCAACATTACTAGAAAAGGGTTATCGCATTGTTAACGGCTATGGAGATTTGAAGAATAAAACATTCAGGATTGGCCATATGGGTGAAATAACAGTAAAGGATCTCGAAGGCATGTTAAAGGTCTTAACAGATATCGTTTCTGATTTAAGATTGAAACAATGAAATTATTAAATCTAATTTTTTATTTTAGAAATTTAATGTAATTTATTTAGATCAGCAAAAATTCTTTTAAATATTAGTTGATTAAAAATATTATTCTATTAACTAAAATCAAAAGAAGTGAATTGTATGAAAATATTAATTAGTGATAAGCTTGACTCCTCCGGAGTGAAAATATTTCAAGATTATGGATTTGAGGTCGTCAAGGATTTCGAGATAACTAACGACCAGTTAAAGAAAGAAATTATTAATTACGATGGAATAGTAGTCCGCTCCCGTACCAAATTAACTGCAGATGTTTTAGAAAACGCAAAAAATCTTAAAGTCATTGGCAGAGCGGGAGTAGGGTTAGACAATGTGGATAGAAAAAAAGCTGCAGAATTAAACATAGAAGTCTTGAACACACCAGATGCGCCTTCTGTTTCTGTTGCAGAGTTAGCGCTAGGTCTAATGTTCACTTTGGCACGACACATCTCGAATGCTGATCGAACCATGCATCTTGATGAATGGAATAAAAAACAATACTTAGGATATACATTAAAAGGAAAGAAACTGGGGTTGATCGGATTCGGAAACATAGCGAAAGAATTGGCCAAGAGAGCAGTAGCCCTAGGCATGGAAGTGGGCGTATTTTCAAGATTCAGTAAAGGACCAGAGGCTGTAGAAGAAGCAAAAAAGATCGGTTGTAAAATTTATTCGTCCCTTGAAGAATTATTGCAAGATGCTCAAGTGATTTCATTACATTTACCTGCAACACCACAAACGGAGAATACTATCAATGAAAATAATATAAAATTGATGAAAAAAGAAGCCATTCTAATTAATACTGCCAGAGGAAAGCTTATTGAAGAAAAAGCTCTAATAAAAGCGCTAGAAAACAAAGATATAGGTGGAGCGGCGTTAGATGTTTATAGAGAAGAACCTCTGAAAGATAAGGGGCTAAGTCAGTGTAAAGGAAATTTAATTCTAACCCCCCATATTGGAGCGCAGACTAAGGAAACACAGGTAGATGCCGCCACAAAAATTGCTGCAAAAATGTCAAACTTCTTAAAAAGTCTCTAAAGGAATTTTATTTTTTTTTTTGTTTATCAATATCAATATTCTAAAGTTGAATCTCATTAAATTTTAGTAATCTTAACGATAGCAGAGAAATAAGCTCCCGAAAGTTCTGATTCTTCGGGTTTTTCTGGTGTGAAAATATTGACATTCTCGTAATCTGAGTGAACGAAAGGAAGTCCTGAAAAAATCAAGGCTGTACCAGGTTTTAAATCAGAATTTTCCCCTAAAATATATTTTGCTTTACCAATTTTGTTAGAAACTAGTACGTTTTCGTGCGGTTTTAGCTCGATTGATTTAATATCATAGGGGTTTAAAAAAACTTTGCCGAAAACATTTTCGAATTCTCCATGAATTTCGCCCATTTGAGAGTGTATGAAAGATTTATGTGAATGTGAAAGCAAATAGAATTCGTCATCCTTTCGCTTGAGGACTAAATCTAAATTTTGGTCAAATATTTCGATATCGGTTTGATGAATTTGAATTTTACCGTTTGATGTTGGAAATATTAAGTTATCAAAAGGAACGTCGTTAATGTCGAAAGAAATATAATATCCTTTAGCTCTAAGATGTTCTTGAATGAATTTAGGCAATAATCCACAACATTTCTTAAAAATGTCTTCTTGAGTTTCTTGAAAAATGGAATCTTCATGCCATCCTATTTTTTCAGCTAATTTATGAAAAAATTCGTAATTGGAACTACAAGCAGGATATGGGCAAGGCCCTCCTTGGTTTATAGATATACCAGGGATAAAATATGGCGTAATTAAATCATCGGTTTCTAGGTCGAATTTTACAGGTATGACAATATCTGCGAATTTAGTTGTCTCGTTCAAAAACATGTCTAGCACAACGGTATACAAATCTTCTCTCAATAAAGAATTTTTAAGAATGTTTTGATTTGGGAGAGAACTCACGGGATTAACATTATATACGAACAACATTTTATATTGACTGGAACTTAAATATGACCCGAGATTAATAAGTGGAATCCTTCTAGTTTTTGAAGTTTCGTTTGAATTTGTTATATAATCGATAAGTGGTCCCTTAAAATCTCGGTTAAAGCCACTTTGAGAAAAAAGGAATCCAGATCCTTGAAGTCCAAAATTTCCAAGGAATATTTGAATTAAAGCGATCGAATTTAGGTTTCTTCCCCCATAAAAATACTTTTGAGGCCCAAAACCTACAATAAAAAGAGTTTTTTGTTTGTTATCGATAAGAAGATTTGAAAATTCGAGCAAGTTTTCGCGATTAAGACCGGTTTGATGGAAAATTTTATCTTCATCGATTTTTTCTACTTCATCGACTAGGCAAGTGTAATTATCCACGTGTTGACTTAAAAAATTTTCATCATATGCTCTTGAATTAACTAATTTATTTAAAACATACTTAGCAATTAGAAAATCAGTACCAGGGAAAGGTTGGAGGACCAAATCAGCATTTTCAGTTAATTTAGTTCTTACGGGGTTCACAACGATTAGTTTCGAACCATTCCTAACTGCTTTCTTAACTAGAAAATGAGTGTGATTATTTCGATCGGCTAGATTACAACCCCATACTACAATTAATCGATTATTAGGATTAGTTATTTGAAGTGGATTTGTTGTAGAATAGTTCCCGAACATTCTTCCTAACGCAAAACATCCTGCTTCATTGCAGGTACCTTCGCTTGTTATTGTTGCTCCAAGTTTACGAAAGAATCGAAAAGGAGAATACATAGAAATCAAACCACTATTTCCAGAATAGTAAGCTGCCATAATAGAAGATGATTTATATTTTTCTTTAACAGCGGTAAGCTGAGTTGAGATAAGATTTAACGCTTCTTCAAGATTTATAGAAGTAAAGCAATTTGAACCTTTAGAGCCTGACCGTATCAATGCTGTTTTTATTCGATGAGGATGATAAAGTAGTTTTTCTCTGTTATTTAATTTCGGACAAAAAAAGCCATTAGTAAAGGGATGTTCCTTTAGGGGTTTGGCAGTTATTAATTTTTTCTCGGGAGCTTGATCGTTCCACTCCCCCATAAATACACATGACCCGTAGCAATCTTTAGTGCAAGTCCCATACCTTTTTTTTAGTTCAAAATTATTACTCAAACTTTTAAGCGCCTAATTTATAGATTTTTGGTCACTCTTCTCTTAAATCGTGTAGCACTAAGCCGGATAAAAGCTTAGGGTCAAACCAGGTTGATTTCGGAGGCATCACTCCTCCAGAATCAGCAATCAATTCTAGGTCTCTTATATCAACAGGGAATAGGTTGAAGAAAATGTCGTTTCCCTTATCTGTAACATATTTTTCCATAATAGTTGGATTTTGAATACCCCCCACAAAAAAGATGTTTTCATCAGCCCGAACATTTAAAATCCCTAAAATTGGCTCCAGAACCTTATCTTGAAGGATAGTTACATCTAAACTATCTCTCTTTGAGTTGAAAGTTTTATCTTTAGCAATCAACTCATACCATTTTCCCCTAATGCAAATAGCAAGTGTATTTTTCATATCCGGATTGAAAGCGCTATCAACTTTTCTAACTTCAAAGATTTTTTCTAATTTCTCTATGAAGGTATCTTCTTCATCCCTTAATTTCCTGATTACGCGATTATAAGGCAAAATCCGTATTTGATCGTCTGAAGATACATAAGAAAGTAAATATTGCCATGGCGCATCAGTTTTTTCTTTGTTATTTTCAATTTTTAATTGATGTTTTCGATACTCTGCTGCGCTCGCTGCTCTATGATGCCCATCTGCTATGTAGACTTTTTTATCTTTAAAGAGATTTGATAATTGATTAATAATATTCGGGTCTGTTTCTTGCCAGATTAAGTGCCGATAACTGTATTTTTCAAAGTCAAATTTGGGTTCTTTTTGTTTGATTTGCTCTATTAAATTATTTATCTCACGATCGGCGTTAAAAACTGACCATACGAGCCCAGCTGCGACATTAGTCGCTACTATGTGTTTAGTTCGATCTTGAAGAGGTTTTTCGCGAGTATGTTCATGCTTTATTATATTGCCATCTTCATAATCTTGAAGTGCGATTCCCATAATTAACCCTTGTTGACTAAACTGAGCGGACTCTTGACGATAAACATATATACTTGGAGTGTCCTCTTGCACAATAAGGTTAGTAGTTTTAAATTTTTCATAAGCGAGCGAGGCATTGTTATAAATTTCTTCGCCTTCACCGTCAGGTAGTATAAGTTGAATTAAGGAATTGGGGTTTTGTTTCAATTGGTATTCTTCTTCTTTTCCAATAACATCATACGGATTCGTAGTAAATTCCTTTGGGTTATTTGGATTATAGGGTCGTAAAGCTGAGACTTTAACCATAATATGATTTAAAAGTTTTAAAACTTTAAAAACATTATTTTGTAGAGATTAAATCATAAAACCTTCAATTCGAAGAAGACTTCTTTTTAGATGGGTTTGCCAAACTTCATCCATTTTTCCCATAAATCCGCCAAGCTTTCCGTCTTGCTTTATTACTCGATGACAAGGTATAATTAAAGGTAGAGGGTTATTTCTTAGAACGCCCCCTACAGCGCGGTAAGCTTTTGAATTAATACTTTTTGCTAAGTTTGAATAAGTAGTTATCTCACCTGGTTTAATTTTAAGAAGAGCTTTTAAAACACTTTCAGAAAATGGAGTATTGAATTTATCCTTGAGATCAAAAGATATACCCATTTCTTTTAATGCTTTGAATAAATCTGTTTTACCATCCTTCAAGTATGCGTTGATATTATTTTGCATTTCTAGTAAAATGGATAATACTTTTTGATCATTTTTATCAGCCAATTTTAGTTTTTCATCCTTTACATGCTTTAAAATATCCGATTCGTCTTTAAAAAAATCGATTTCTCTCAGTTTTATAATATTTTGAGTCTTCTTATAGTCGTAAAGAACAAATAGATATGGATCAATAACTTCTGGTTTAAAATAATAAACGGGAATTTCAACTTACCTCCAAATCCTTAAATGTAATAATTTCAGTATTAGACACATATATAGATCAATTCGATAAATATATAAATTGGATCTATTATCTCAATATTAACATTTAATGGTTTTAATAGATAAATAATAAATATAGTTTTTAATTATCAAAAACATTGAACTATGCTTATAATTAAAGAATCGAGTAAATAAAAGATGCCTAAAGATTTAAAAAATTTATTAGATAATATCGAATCGAGCGAAAAAGAAAGCGCTGTTCTCCTATCGCAAATGGATAGGTTAAAAGAAATGATAGAAAAACAGAAGAGGGCTATAACGCAGCATGAAAATATTATTGAAGACCAAAAATACAAAATAGATAGATTGTATAACATTCCTACAGATGTCTTAGAACTAAAAGAATTAGTTGGATCTCAAAGAGAAATGCTTACTCAAAGAGAAAATGAGATTGAACTAGGAAAAGGCAAAGTTCTTGAGGTTCAAAATGAATTAGAATATACTAAGAAACAAAACCGCCCCACTCAACGAAAATTAGAGGAAAGTCTTGAATTAATTGAAAATTTAAAAACAGAAATAACGGAAAAACAATCAGAACTTTTATTGAAAGAAGAAAGTATTGAATCTTTACAAAATAAAGTACGAGAAATTAAAGCATTTGCCGATAAACTGCAAGAAGAACAAATAGGTTTAATATCAGATGTGGATCAAAAATGGAAAAAAGAACTCGAACAATTAAGATTAGACCATATCGAAGCAAAGAAAGAATTAGCAGGTCAAATTACTGATTTAGATACGTTTCTACTAGATAGTAAACTGACATCCACAGAGGCTTCATCAGAAGCTAAAGATTTGAAGTCACGGTTTGCCGAGATCCGGGACCAACAGCAAAATATGATCAATAAATTAGAAGACGCTTTAGATAAAAAACGACTAGCAGAAGAAGAGCTAAGAATAGCGAAAAAAGAGATGAATTATCTCGTGGAGTTTAAGGAAAAAAACGAGAAAAAGATTACTTACTATGAAAAATTAACCGATTTAATGGAACACGAGGCTCAATTTAAAGCGTTCTTAATAGTGGAACAAGTTGGCGCTCTGACTTTGGAAGAATTGAGGGGCGCACTTGGTTCCCCCATAGTATTGGTAAAGAAGTTCGTCCAAAATTTACAGAACGTTAAACTTGTTGAAATTAACGAATCAGGAAAAATTACTGTAATAAAACCAGAAGAAACTTGAAATAATTTTTGTCTTCTTCTTACCAACTTTTTTATGTCCTAAATTTTAGCTAAATCTTTATAAAGTTTAGGTAGAAGCTTTAAAAATTTACCATCTTGAGTTTGATTTCTGTTAAAGATAAAGAATCACCCTAATCTATCAGAATTTTATCCTTATTATTTAAGAATTATTGAATTAAAGTTTAATAAAACTTTATTAAACATATAAGTTAGTTGGTTTTTATAAAAATTAATTTGAGATTCAAACCTTGGCCAAATCTTTATATAATTCGGGTAAACGTTTCATAAAATCTCCATTTTGTACTTGATCGAGTATATCTGCAGCTATCGTTTTTAAAATTTCTCGATATTTATTTGGTTTCTCATCTCTACGTAATAACAACGCAACTACATAATTTTCCACACTAATGAAGTCAGCTCCTACGCCAGAAAAGAAAGAAACCACTTTGTTGTTCTTTAACGAAATGCTGGCAAAACCAGGTTTAAGCGATTGATATCTGTGACTCGAATAGACCTGTGTGAGCAAGTTATTTGTAATCTTTAGGTTTTCAGGGTAAAAACCTTCATTTATGGGCCCTATTTCATTATCCCAACGAATTATAAGAATTCCAACTGGCAAAATTAATACCTCGTGAAGAATTAAAAAATTATTTTATTTCAATTGTTATAATTTTAATATCTTGTTAATATTTATTTATTTTTATTTTTTTACTACTTATTTTTCTGGTTATATTGAATAACAATTAGAAGGCTAATCTCTAAAGTAAAAATTTAAATTAAAACTATAACTTTTCAATATTACACTTAAAACCTAATTGGTTTAATAAAAAACATCTTACTATTATAAAACATCTAGTATCGTAGCATAAAATTTTGGCGGGATTACCGAGTCTGGTCAAAGGTCTTATGGTTTAGAAGGGTCAAGACCGATTATAGGTGCTGGACTTAAGATCCAGTGGCAAAGGCCTTCGGGAGTTCAAATCTCCCTCCCGCCATATTCATCTTCTTTTCTCTCTAGAGTTATTCTCGTGATCAATGCCAAATTTTAAACCACTTGGTACATCAATGTGCTGAACTGATTAGTAATCATATTCCTTATTGGAATAGTTGAATAAAGAAATTATCGGATAGAGCTTTACTCAAAATTTATTGATTTTAAAAATTCAATTCTTTTTGATTTTATTTTATCCCTATCTTCTCCTACCCACATGAAATGGCCTCCATGTGTCACCAATAGCTCAAAATCTTTGAGATTGGTTTCGAGATATTCAGCATTTAACCATTTAACATCATTATCTTCTTTACTATAGACTAATAAGGATTTTACATTAATATTATCAACTGGAATCTTCTCGATTGATGTTAAGAGTTCTATATCATGATTAAGCCCAAGTTTTCTTAAACTCATTGGAAAGGTTGTATCCATAAATCTCATTAACCACATCCTTCTCTCCTTATCATTTGAAACCAGATCAGTAAATCTCTTAATTCCTTCCTTGTCAAGTAAAGTTTCCATGCCGATTATACTCTTGAATACCGTTTTGAAAGCTATTTTAATAGCTATTACAGTAATCCAGCTCAAGAAATCTTGTATTCTATTACTCAAAAATATTTTCGCCCAAAATGAATCCATCCCTTCCTCACTCTCGTATACTGTACTAACACCAGCTTCCATCACCAGAGCATAAGTTCTCTCGGGGTATTTATTAGCAAAGTTGAGTGCAAGAGGACCACCAGCTGAATATCCCATGGCAACAACTTTATCAATTGCTAACTTGTCTAATAATTCCACATACTGATCAACTTGTTCCACATAAGATAGAGGTACAAAAGGTGTTCTTAGATATCCGGGCCTTGAAACAGCGAGTAATGAATATCCTTCCTGAACTAAACCATCAAGGAGGTACGCTTGGTCAATCCCTCCGGGTCCACCATGCATAAAAAATAACACTGGTCCCTCTCCAGTTAGGTTGTAATGTATTTTCCCCGTCGCTGTCTCCATTACTTCTCCACCATCCATTACTCTAATTGCGGATTTTTTCCACCTCTTAAAACCAATTGTCAAGAGAATAATGGAAACTACTATTACAAGTAATACAAATATTATTGTTTGCATAGTAATGTATTTTATGGACTATATATTAAATATTTTTTTTTAATAAAAAAGTATTCTTTGAACATTTGCTTTCTAATCTGTTAATTACATAAAAAATAAGCAAGTTTGATGAAATCTAAGATTTTTGATAATAGGATAGAATAAAATTAATAACAGCATGATTTCTAATTAATTATTATTTTAGTAAAAATCAGATGAGATTAATATGAAATTAATTGAAATTATTGGTTTAGAAGAAAAGCACGCTCAACTTTTAGGAAAAGCAGGTATAAAGGAGTTAGAAGATCTTTTGGCTCTTAGTTACTATCA
>DAOUUT010000043.1 GCA_030668025.1 Promethearchaeota archaeon | reverse complement strand
TTTAGTCTTTAAACACGTATGTTGCTCGTTATAGAGAAGACAGTGCGAACAACAAAAGCCTTCAGGCATATATCCCACTATTGAACACTTATCGTAATTGTCGCAATTACAGTTGTTACACATAAGCGTTTACCTCTATTTTCCTATGATAGGAGTTATCTTTTCCTTTTTGGCTTCTACCTGAGTTTCAACTCGAATATGTTGAGAACTTGAGTCAAAAACCTTTGCTTTCATTCTAATATAGTTTTCGCACGAAAGTCTATTTTCGTATCCTACGCAAAGTTCGCAACAAAACGCAATTGGTTGGTACCCAACAATCGAACATCGATCGTAAGCATCTTGACTACAATTACAGCTATTACACATTTTTATTTCCCTCTTGTTTTTTAGTGAATAATTGTCTGTGTTGGCAGTCTATTCCTGCTAAATTCAACTTCCTTTAGTGTTTGAAAGCATTTTTCCCGGTCTTCGTAAAAAGCACATTTAGGACAACAAAAACCTAATGGAAAATACCCGACAATGGAACATTTTTCATAGTTTTCACAATCGCAACTATTACACATTTTTTATTCACTTTTATTTTTTTTTATTGTGAATTAATTCCCACAATTTTTTTTTACTATGATCATAATTAGATAAATTAGTATTTAAATGTGACTTTTTCGAACTTTTCATCTAGACTTTTTATCGATATTCATGATTTTGATTGAAATGTACATTGATTACGATCAGAATTCATGCATTCGGTAACAAACTAAATTTGATTGATCCAAAACACTGATTAATATGGAATATTATTATTCAAAGTTTCAAAATGTAAAAAAAGTTCAATAAAAGTCAAATATATGATGCTTTTCGAAAAAATAATCGCCATAAAATGGTAATAATCATGAATTCCCTTGTACACGGATGTAACCAATGAACCTACCAATGTTGAATATAACGAGTAGAAGGCGTGTTTTGATAGTTTTCAAAAGTTAAAATAATTTGAACCTAAAAAATAACATGTTCGAGTTTAGGAAGGAATTATTTTTATCACATCAATGATCGATAAGAGCAAGGAATTCAAGTGATTTATCTAAGGATTCAACATTTTATGAACTTATTTAAGATATGGTTTCAGAAAAAATTTCGAAAAACGATAAAAATTAATAACAATTTTTCCCAATTGATCATAAGAACATTATAATTTTGTAAAGATTTTAGTAATAATACAAGTGAGTTAATTGAAATGGATGTTATAGATATTAAGATTTTAGAAGAATTAAAAATGGATAGTAGAATGTCGTTTAATGAAATCAGTAAACGCATTATGAAAACAGAAGCAACTGTTAGAAGAAGAGTGAAAAAATTGAGAGACGATGGAATTATCAAGCGGTTTACAATAGATTATGAGATTGACACAAAACCTAAAACTTCCGCAACCATAAAAATAGAGCCTGATTTCAAAGATATTAAGCGAATTTTGAGCGAATTAAAGGAAATTGAGGAAATAACGGCTATTTGGAGGTTATCTGGGGATTGTGGCCTTCTCATGAAAGTAGATATCGCAACTATCGAGCAATTTAATCCCCTTATAGAAGACAAGATCTCTCAAGTTTCGGGAATAAAAATAGTAGAAACTTGTTTTATAACTGATATTATCAAATAACAAAAAAATACTTTTTACTATTCTTTTTTTAAATCTAAACGAAAAAATTAACTTAGTTTCTACTTGAAAAATGGGGAAAAAGGTAAAGGCATTAAAATTCTAAAACCTTAACCCTAACAAATTAATAATTTTCCACAGTCACTTTTTTTTAATTATTTTGGGATGATATATCGGACATAAAGAAATAATATTTTCATTTAAAAATATTAAAAAGTTGATAATATAATGATTAGCGAGGTAAATTTTAGCTCAAAAAGCTACATTATATCGTGTCCATTTTCACACACGTGTAACCTTCCCAAAGGTGAAAGTTTATGCTATTTTCCGGATTATAAACTTTGCCCTGATTACGATTCCAAATTTAAAAGATTAAAATCCTCAACCAAAATCTTGCACTAATTAAAATCTAAACTCCTGAAACCAAGAATTGTATCAAATTTTTAAAAATCAGATAAATCCAAGTCTTAATTTAAGCATTCATGGTATAGATTGTACTTTTAAAAGTAACGAAATGCAAATACTAAGTAGTTAAAACCTAAGATTAGAAAAAGATTATAATTCTTTCTCTACTAAAATCTCGTTCAAAACGATATCGAGCTCAATGTCGGAATCTCTTATCTTTTTAACGACTTTCCTTAAACCATAATCGTTTAACACTAGTTCAATAATGTTTTTATATAACCCGACTATGTTTTCCTTGCCCGCTTCGTAATAAATTTGATCATCTTTATCAGCAAGGCCAATGTTTAGGATGTCGTACAATCCCTTAATGGACTCCTTAATATCGTGGAAATTCTTCTCGGCTTTTTCTACACTACCATTCGTAAAATTTGTTTGAGGCATTTTTTTAATCACTATGATACAATAATAAATCTGAATATTTAAATGATTACTATTTTCGACTATTTCGTGTCAGTTCACGATCATCAAATGTAAAGCTTCCTAATGACGCTGACGAATACCATAAATGAAAATATTGAAATAATAAAAAGAAAAATATCGAAATTGGAAATAAAACAATCTTTAGGTGTGGTGATAATCAAAATTATAATAAATTGATAACGAATTTCGTCAATATTAACTTTTTTGATCGAATCTTTCTGTAAAATAAAGAAAAAGTAGATATTTATGGGATCAATTTTTTTAAAAAGAACAATTTTAGTAATCTAATACTTTACATAGTTCTCTCTTTTAGAACACAAATATAAAAAAAAACTTAAAAAAAAGAAAATTTACACATATTCGATTGTTGCCGGGGGTTTGGGAGTGATGTCAAAATAGATATTTTTTGTATCAGGGATTTCAAGCAATTTATATTTTATTTCTTCAATTAAATCGATTGGTAAATTTGTAACGCTTGCCGTTCTTGCGTCGATGGAATTGATAGATCGAATAATGACATCGTAAATTCCTTCGTGACTTTCGTAAAGCTCGTAAAGTATTCTGGCATATCCCTTTATTTGTGAAGAAAAATGTACTAATTTTTCAAAATCCCATTCACCTTTAATCGATAAAGGAACTTCGTAGGTCCTTTGACCATTAATAATCCCGGTTACTTTTCTTAATAGCACATCTGTGGTTGTCGCTGCAAACGCTTGAAATGGTTCCTGCTCTCCCTTATCGTTAATTATCATAGGTTTGCCAAATTTTTCAGTGTAATAATCGTTAATAGTTGATTCAACAATATCATGGACTTTTTTTTCAAATTTCAAATTTTCTGAAGTGACCGGACCAATAATACGAGCCGAGAGCGCTGGACCTGGAAAAGCTTTCCGATAAACCAATTCGCTAGGCATTTTAAAATACTCGAGAACTTTTCTAACTTCAGGTTTCGTAAGGCTTGCTACAGGTTGTACCGTTGCCCCTACATCGTATTCAATTTCTAAATTATGTTGACTTTTAACAAATCCTCGAATATTTTTGTTTTTTAAAGAGATTTCCTCCTTTAAAGACATAGTTTCTTTTAAATCTGAGATTTTAACACCAAAGCTTTCTTCAATATCTGGTAAAATGGTACCATCAGATAGTAGGTCGCATTTTTCTTCTTTAATGACTTTGTTAATTGTATCTGAGTAACCCTCTTTGAATAATTTTCTTTTTACTTCGGCATCCTCTTCTCCAAAAATTTTAGGAAGAAATTTATCCCTGATATCTACCACCATAACTTCTGGAAATAGATTTTTAATGTTTTCTCTTTCTTCGACCCCCCTAATTATTCGCATAAGTCCATGATCGATAAAGACCGGAATTGTATTGATGTTTGCTTCTTTAAGCAAAAGATAAGTCGCAGAACTGTCGATCCCTCCAGAAAGGGCGCAAAAAACTTTTTTATCCTTCGCGTACTTCTGTAAAAATGTTATTGCAGCCTTAACAAACTTTTCGGGTCCGCGGGGCGGATTTATTAATCGATGATTTAGCATAAAATAAATAAAGTTAATTCATAAAAAAAGCGTAATTATTAATTGGTTATGATTTGCCTAATTTTTTATAGAAGTTATTTGATTTAATATTTGAATCGTTTATATTCAATTTATAAAGAAAATTAAAGGTGTAGCGAATTGTCTGATACAATTTCCCCCGAATTAAGAGAAAAAATTGATTTAGTTGTCGAAAAAGCAATAATAAGGCTAATCGAAAAAGCTTCAGAAGATCAATCGTTAGAGGCGTTAATAAAAACTCTAATAGTTGAAAAAGTAATGAGTAAACTTAAATCGTTGATGAATAGGTACATAGCGAAAAAAATAGCTAGAAAAGCAGTAGAGAAAATAGTCGATAGGATGTGGGACAGACACAGAGATAGATTAATGACAAATATTAGAGCGTTGAAATAATTTTCCATTAACTCACTTTTTCAAAGACTTAACGAGTTCTTTGATTTTTTTCCATATAACGCTGGTGATATTCTTCCGCTATAAAAAATTCTGAGACTGGTTTAATTTCCGTAACTATTGGTTTTTTATATGTTCCAGCTTTTTCAAGATTTTGTTTTGCCAGGAGGGCGATTTTTTTCTGTTCTTCGTTGTGATAAAATATGACAGACATATATTGAGAGCCAATATCCCATCCTTGTCGATTAAGGCTCGTTGGATCGTGGATGCTCCAAAAAAAATTTAACAATTCTTCGTACGACACAATAGAAGGATCGTAAACAATTTTAACTACTTCGGCGTGCCCAGTTTCGCTCGAACACACGTCTTTATAAGTCGGATTTTTCATACTTCCACCGCTGTAGCCTACTTTTGTCGAAATAATGCCATTAGTCTTTCGAAATTTTTCTTCTATGCCCCAAAAACAGCCTGCTCCAAATGTTGCTTTCTCCATAGTTATATTTAGGATTAAAAAGAGGTTATTAAAAAACAATTGGATAATTTCTTATAAATAAAGATGACTAAACGCAAATATTTTTAAAATAGATATAGATATAAGAAAAAATTTTGAAAGAAAATTTAATTAATAGAATTACTTTTTTTGACCTTCTAAATCTTTCAATTCGCGATGAAGTACTTTTCCCACTATTGTTTTTGGAATTTCATCAATAAATTGTATGAATCGTGGATATTTGTCGCCTGCCATATTTTCTTTTGCCCAGTTAATGATGTCTTGCTCGTTGATTCCCTTGTCCTTATATTCTTCCTTCAGTACGATATATGCTTTAATGTTTTCATTTCCTTTGTCATCTATTATTCCAATAACTCCACATTCTTGAATGGCTTCGTGATAATATAAGAGATCTTCTACTTCAGTGGGATAAACTGAATGTCCTTTATACTTGATCAAGTTCTTTAACCTATCTTTTATGACAAAATATCCGTCTTCATCCATTAAAGCTAAATCTCCCGTCCATAACCAACCGTCTTTAATCGTATTTTTAGTTTCCTCTTCATGTTTATAATATCCCCTCATCATTTGCGGTCCTCTTGTTACTAATTCCCCTACTTCTCCGATTCCTAGCGTGTTACCTTCAGTGTCACAAATTTTTACTTCCGTATTTGGAAATGGCATTCCAATTGTGCCCAGTTTCAATTTGCCTTCAAATGGGTTTGCGGTAACGGCTGGAGACATTTCTGTTAAGCCGTATGCTTCTCGAAGTTTTGATCCTGTTAGCTCTTCAAATGTTTTTCTTACATCCTCTGGAAGTGGTCCTGCTGAGCTCAAGCAATACTTTATGCTAGACAAGTCATGATTTTGAATTCCTTTGTAAATGTTTAAATTGTTGTAAATTGCAGCGACCCCTGGAAAGACGGTAACATTAGTCGCTTCGATGACTTCGATAACTTCGTGAGCCTCTCTAGGGTTGAATACGCACGCTAATTTCCACCCGTTATGGATGCACATGTTCATCATAAACCCCATATATATATGGTAAAATGGTAAAGCTGCGAGTAAAACTTCTTTTCCTAATTCTTTTTCAACAAACCATGCTTCAGCTTGAAAAATGTTTGCAGCAATACTTCCGTGTGTCAACATTGCTCCTTTTGGGAACCCCGTTGTTCCACCAGTATATTGTAGCTGAGCTAAATCGTCTCGAGTGATTTCAACTACAGGTGGGTTTGGTAGAGTTTCTCTTATTAAATCTTCAAAAGAGGGTTCTCCTTCCATTGAAAATTCAGGTGGAGCCATAGGATCTGGACTTAGATAAGGGCCTAAATTGCTATAAAACTTGTGTGTTACTCCAGTATCGTTAATTATAGGATCTACCAGCCCCATAAAGCCCTCCCAACCAATATATACCTTTGCATCGCTATCGATTAGCTGTCGTTTAATCTCTAATTTCTTAAACAAAGGTGAGATTGGCGTAACTACGCCCCCTATTTTTAAAATACCATAATAGTAAGCTATGAATGCGGGGTTATTAGTAAATTGGATTGCAACACAATCACCTTTCTTAATGCCCCGTTCGGTTAATTTAGTCGCAACTCGGTAAACAATATCAAGCAACATAGTATATGTGAGTTCGAACCCCATGAAATATGTTACAATATTATCTGGGTAAGTGTTCACAGAATCTTCAAGAAAATCAATTAATGTTTTATTTGGGATGTCAACTTTTTTTGGAACACCCTCTGGCCAATGTTTGTAATAAATTTTTTTATCTGACATAATTTTACTTTTATATAATATGTTATTTATTGTTTTTGTTCTGTATATTAGATAAAACTATACTTAAGTAGGGAGGAATTATTACAAAACCTAATGTTAATATTGTAATTTTTAATCTTATAAGGTTTGATTTATATATAATCATAATTTTTTTAGTCTATCTAACTCATCCAACATCTCTTCTTCTACTGATTTTACCATGGTTGTTCCTTTAAGTTGACCCGAAGGTGGATTTAAAGAGAGTCTCTTCATAATCCAATCATCTAAATCTTTTGGAGCCATAGAGTCTGGCCGATATCCATTAGGATCCCCTTCTTCCCTCACTTTTTCAACTTGTTCAGATTTATCTTCAACATTTACAATAATCCCATCTTCAAAATCAAACTTTAGTACAATCCTATGGGCATTGGTGTTCATAAATCCCATCTGGCCGAACTGTGAATCCGTTAAATGTTTTTTTATCAAAATACTTCCATTGAAGGTGATTATCTTGTTTAGTTTTTTATAGGCATGTGTAAAAAACCACCCCATTCCAGGATCATTCTCTTTTGAAATGAGTACTGGGGCTATACAATTTATTTTAGGGAGCTCTTCAGAAATGGGCTTAAACCAAATCCCATCTAAGATCAATTGACCATCAGTAATAACATATCGCATTACATAACCACGCCAGCAAGCCGAGGAGGCAGAACGGGTTTTTATATTAAAATCCTGAATTGTTATTAAGGAACTACCTTCAATACCAACAAGGTCTAATTTCTGGTCTTTATAGAAAAATTGGTCAAGTATTTGGTCTGTCATTTTTATTCATTCCTCTTATCTTTTCGTGAAAAGAAATATAAGTAAAAAACATAAAAAACTATAGTTATTTTATATTCTATAGAAGTAAAAACTTTAATGTGATTTTATAAGTGAAAGTGAAGCGACGAAAAGAAGGATTTCGCTTTAAAATTAACGCTATCGGCGATACAACAATTATAAATACACGAATATTAAATAAAATCATATAATGTATGTAATTGGATAAAAATATATTAAAAGAAGATTGGTATTATGACAGATCGAGATGGTGCGTTTAAACTCTGCATATTTGGGGATGGAGGTGTCGGAAAAACTACTCTTGTTCAAAGATACCTTACTAAAGTATTCAATGAAGATTTAAAAATGACGATTGGAGCAGATTTTAGTATTAAGGTATTCGAAATTGAAGGGAAAAAAGTTGTCGTTCGAATATGGGATTTTGCTGGAGAGCAACGCTTCAAAGTTCTTTTACCTAGTTTTGCGAAAGGCGCTGATGGGGGGCTCTTTATGTATGATATTTCAAGATACACAAGTATAAAGAACTTAAAAGATTGGCTCTCAATTTTTGAGAGAAATGTGAGAGGCCAACAAATAAAAATACCTATAGTTATGGTTGGAGGAAAGTTGGATCTTGAGGATAAACGATCTGTTGAAGCAGCTGAAGCTATTGAGTTGTCGAAAACTCACAATTTACAAGGTATATATGAGTGCTCTTCTAAAACAGGAGTTAATGTGGAAGATCTCTTCGAATATATCACGCGTAAAATGATGGAAAATGCTGGTATGCTTTAATTTCTCTATTTTTAATAGGGAATAAATCCAATCCTTCGTCTTTTAAACTAATTATGTTAAAATGAATATTTTGGGTTGAGTAGAACTATAAAGTGGAAATCTGAATTTGTTACTAATAACGGAAATAAGATTCATTATTATCGAACAGGTGGGGACAAACCTCCTGTAATACTTCTTCATGGCGTTATGGATAACGGATTGTGTTGGACACCTCTTGGTCGTGTGTTAGCTAGTGATTATGATGTGATTTTACCAGATGCTAGAGGACATGGATTGACTCATATATCTGACGGAACGTGGACTTACGAAGCAATGGCAGATGATGTTGTTCTACTAATTAAAAACCTTAATGTAGATAAAATACAGTTAGTTGGTCACTCTATGGGGGCTGATACGGCTGCTTTAGTAGCAGCGAAAAATCCCGACCTTGTTAAAAAGATTGTTTTCGAAGATCCCGCCTTTAGTTTGAGGGATATATCATCGATTAAAAGATCTTCCTTTAAAGTTGCGATGAAATTAATATTACCTCGATTTTTAAATAATACATATGAAGAATTATTAAAAAAAGGGCATAAGCAAACTCCATCATGGTCTGACGAAGATTTAAAACCCTGGGCAGAGTCAAAAATTCAATTTAGGGAGAAGGATCCTAATTTAATATTTAAAATGTTTAAAAATGAATTTAAATGGGAGGAAATAATTGATAAAATCTCTTGTCCAATTCTACTCATCACCGCGGATAAAGGGATAACATCAGACAAGTTAGCCCAGAAAGTAATGGATGTAAGTAAAGCCGGAAAATGGGTGAAAATTGAAGGTGCAGGTCATAGCATTCGGAGAGAGCAATTTAAACAGTATGTTCAAACTATTAAAGAGTTTTTAGACTAACTTTTTTTAAATAATGGATTGAGGGATCAGATCAATTAAATTTAAATTACCTAATTAGAAATATTTATCGTCTTATTATCCAGACGTTCTCTTGATAACTTTGACTAAACCTTTTTTCCTGAGTCTCTCTAGCATTTTTTCGATTTTATCTATGGGTTTTTGCGAGATATCAGCGCATTCTTGTACTGAATTCATTCCATCGCACACTTTTAACAATTTGAACTCATCTAATGATAACATTCCTAATTGAACGCTCATTGGTGAAACTTCTTTTACTACAATCGGAATCCTTATTTCTCCACCTACTTCGACGGATCCAGCTCCAACATCACTCATACTAGGAGAATCTCCAAAAAACGATTTCACTCCCGTTATATCGTAATTGTCATTTATATAAAGATATATAGTGTGTTCCTGACCTGATAAATCATCTGTATCTTCCAGATCGGGGTAAGGATTTAAGTGTTTATGTTCTTTAGTATAAATACCCATTTTTAATCCGGATTTAATCTCGTCCTTATTTACCCTAATATTGACCATTTCGGAGCATATTTCACACCAAGCCCAGGCTTCTATAAGGCTGAAGTACTTAGTTACTTTATTCTCTGGCATCGCGTTTTTCCAAAAATGTAAATTTAGTATAAAATAAATTATATTATAATTATTATGTTGTGAATTAATATAAATATAGATTATGAATAATACCGTGGAAATTTAGGCAAAAATTAGTTCTTAAAATAGAAAATAATTAAAGTTATAGGATACTTTACTATCCATTATAGTTTACTAAGATTAACGATGTCAAAAAAAAATATATGTTTCTCGTGTGGACGACCGATTGCTCCTTATGAAGGTGCAGTTCATTTTCCTTGTCCCCAATGCGGGGATGTAACTATTTGGAGATGCGAACGATGTAGGGCTATGGGCAATTCTTATACTTGCCTAAAGTGCAGTTTTTCGGGTCCATAATTGATTGAACAACGATATCAGACAATATAATAAAGAGATTGTTTAAAGTGGGAGAATTTGTAGCTTTAATTGATGTTATTCCAGAAGATATAGATGTTAATTTTGAAGAACTCGTTTTGAAATTAAAAAGTGTACTTACCGAAAACGCATTTATCGAAAGTTATGATATAAAACCTGTCGCATTTGGTTTGAAGAAAGCAAGAGTCCGTGTTAGGTACCCTGAAGAATGGGGCGGTACAGATAAACTCGAAGAATTATTTGGGCAAGTTGAGGGAATCCAAGGAATTGAAGGAATCGCGTTTTCCAAAGCTTAGTTTCAGTCGTTATCTTTTTGACTAATCTTAAACTTAATCCGTTCTCTTAAGTCTTTCTTTATCAAGTCTTGAATAATCTTATTTGAATCTAAATTTATTTTATCCTTATAATGAGTTTTAAAAGCTTCTAACACATCGTGAGCTTGATTAAAATTTTCAGCTTCTATTAGAACATTATAAATCTTTTCTATTTTACTCGCCGCTTCGTTAATTTTTGAAACAAAAAAATCCTTTTGGACTTTTTCAGCTACAATTTTCATAAATTTTTCTTGTTTTTTAATATGACGGTCCACATTATTTTCTATTGCCAATCTAATAACTTGTTCTGAATAATAAATAGCGTCATCGTAAACCCCTTTCATTAAACTACCCTCTGCTAAATCGCTCAATTCTACTATTTTTGAAAGAGTATCTATTTGAGGATTTTTATTAGGAAAATCACTCTCTTCTTGCTCTAGTTTAATTTTTTTATCTTTCTGCTTTTTATCCTTTTTTTTCATGAGAGATACATAGAATTTGTTTTGTTCTTCTTAATAATCTAATTGAAAACTTGCTATTTATATCTTAATTATTTGAAGAATTGCATAATGAGGAAAAAAACACTATTTAAACTATTCTTTTAAAAAGCTTATCTAGTTCTTTAAATGAGATAAATTTCAACGTCGGTCTTCCATGAGCGCAATGAAACGAGTCCTTACAATTTGCTAAATCTGTAATTAATGATCTAACCTTTTTTAAAGACAAATCGTCCCCCCCTCTAATGCTTTTGTGACAAGCTAAATAATTAACAATTTCTTCTAATTTTTCTGAGAAGCTTTTATCTTTCCCTATTTCTGTTATATCACTAATTATTTCTTTAATAATCTGCATACTCGGGGTTTTTCCCATTATTATTGGGATTGATCTTAAAATGAAAGTGTTACCTCCAAAATGTTCGAAATCAAATCCAAGTCTATTAATTTCCTTTAAATTGTGTTGTAAAAAGAATTTCTCGCTCGGACTTACCTCAATTTTAAGCGGCGAAATCAATTTTTGCTTACTTTTTACGGATTTTTTATAAAGATCTTCAAAATACTCTTTATTTACGCGCTCCGATGCTGCGTGTTGATCTAAGATATATACACCGCCCTCGGCATTTTCATTAATTCCTTCTAAAACAATGTAAGTATTATTACTTAATTGGCCAGTGCGAGATATTAATCGAAGTTTAGGAAAATTTTTTGCTACGACATACTTTTCTCTCAAAAAAGTTTCTGCTGAGGTTGCTTCTCCCAATCCTTTATCAACATCGTGGTCAGTCAAATTTAATTGAACAGATTTATCTATTTGGTATTTTGAGCTTTTTTCAGAATCATTTACTGAAATTTCAGGCTTATCGTACGCTTCTTCTTTATCAACTTCAGCTTGAGGTGATGTAAATTTACTAATTTCTTGAAAATCGTAAGTAACTTCTTTTTCAATAAACTTTTCTTCAACCAATTTACGAGCGATGTTGTAAACCTTATTATATATGTAATTCTCGTTTTCAAACCTTATATGTAACTTTTTTGGGTGTACGTTAAAATCAATTACAGAGGGATCTATTTCTAAATGCAAAACGAAAAAGGGATATTTTCCTGTCATTAGAGTTCCTTTATATGCTTCTAGTATAGCCCTAAACAAAAGATCGCTTATGACATACCGCTTATTTAAGATTATAGTTGAATGCGTTCTATTATTTTTTGAAATCTCGCTATGACCAAGTAACCCATGGAGTTTTAAATTTCCTTCCTTAAAATTGATAGGTTCCATAAATTTTGCTACATTTTTACCATAAATATGAAAAATAGTCGTTTTCAAATCATTTAAAGCGGGGCAATTAAGAATATTCAAATCATTATGCAAATAAATGAAATGAATATGAGGATAAGCTAAAGAATACCGCTGTATGATATCAGTGATGTGACCAAGCTCAGTAGGGTCTTTTTTTAGAAACTTTTGTCGCGCTGGAATATTGTAAAACAGATTTTTAACCTTGATATCTGTTCCAATGGGACAAAAAATTTCTTTTTTATCAATAATTTTTCTATCCTCTAATATTAATTTTACTCCTCGTTCTTTTTCCTTAATCCTTGAAGTTATTTCAACTTGACTAACTGCTGCTATACTCGCTAAAGCCTCCCCCCTAAATCCTAAAGTAGATAAAACCTCTAAATCTTCAAATTTGTTAATTTTACTACTTGTATGGCGTTCAAACGCTATTACGATCTCATCAGGAGGAATACCAATACCATCGTCTATAATATGGATTAAGCTTTTACCAGCTTTTTTAACGATAATTCGAATTTCTTTCGCTCCAGCATCTATACTATTTTCAATTAATTCCTTCACGACATTCGCTGGTCTTTCTACTACCTCTCCGGCTGCGATCTTTTCAGCGTCATCTATTTTCTTAATTTTATTTCTTGTCAATTTTTTGGGATTTTCATCGTATTTAATTTTTTAAAGTTAATATCTTTCACATTTTAATCAAATTTAAAACAATACTCCATTAAAGTTTAAATAAATTCGATATTTTAATCGTTTCTAATGAACTTTAAAATCTAAAGTAAGTCTTTTAAATCGTTATAAATACTTTAGATTAATAATGTTACCATTAATATTTTAATAAAATGAGAATCGAGAGAGAGTACCCTTTTCATAAATATTTCATATGTTTTTTCTCCTTTATTACAGTTGTATTTATTGTTTTAAGGATTCTTATCAATTTATATGATTTTCCATTGTTATTAGAAATCTCTCGCGATGTCGATTTTAATATCTTATTAAGAGGGTTCCAAAATGGCTTAATAGATTTTTATAAAATCGCAGAAATGCCTTCTGGAATTCCTGATTGGCCACCATACTATCTATATTTTTGGTACTTCTTATTTTTACCTATGGGGTTTATTCCTTTTGAGATTGGAGTTTATATATGGGACGCTTTAAGATTAATTTCTGTGAGTTATATCATATTAAAATCTTATAAAATATTTGAAAATCGCAGGGATCTTTTTATTTTTTACGGGTTATTAACAATTGGTTATTTAATTGATGGGTGGTTTAATAACGTCAACTTTGTAATTCTATTTTTTCTGTTTCTATCTTATACTTTTCTGAATGATGATGAAAAATTACTTGCTGGAATTTTTTTTGCTCTTGCTACATTTAAGATCAATTCAATTTTGTTCCTTCCGGTAATTATAGCAGCAAGGAAAATAAAATTAAGGGACCTACTATATTACGTTATTCCATTCTTTATTATCTGTTTGCCTTACCTTATATTTCCAGATTTTTTTTCACAGATGTTGAACAATTGGCTGACTAGTGATACAAATGTTCAAGGTCTGACAATAGTAGACTCCATTCTTTGGAAAGCTTTACAACCTTCTCATTTAATGTTTATTAGCTTTTTATATATCATTTTTTTCGAAAGCTTAACAGAAGGAAAAAGAAAAAAGCAGATTAGAATAATAATTATAGTTCTCTTTATTGCATATTATATATATAATTCGTTAGTTGTTTGGGTATTTTCAATATTTTTGCCTTAGCCGATATTCCGAATCTTTTCTTTAAGCTCAATTAACTTTTTCATAGCATCAATAGGTGTCATAGAGTTAATATCGATGTCCTCGATTTTTCTAATTAGCTCTTTGATATTTTCGTTATCCACTCTTTCTTTCAATACAATTGGTTTAAAAAAAGAAGTTTGTACAGATTTTTTTTCCTTTTTAATCCTAATTTCTGGTTTGATAGTGATCTCTGACTGAGGCTCTAGGTTTGATAGCTGTTCTATCTTTTTCTCAACTTCAAATTTTTTTTGTCCTAATTCCCTCTCCTTTTTAATTAGTTCGGCTTCGCACTTGTTTAACTCTTGATGTTTTACACCTAAGTCTAAATTCAAACTTTCTAGCGTTTTCTTTTTCTCTTGAATAAATTTGTCATAGTATTTATTAGTTAAACTTCCATTACCGTTTTCTTCTACTGTAGCTTTAAATGGATCTTTTTCCTCGATTTGATCTAAAATTTCAAACGCTCGTATAATAACGTCATCTGGGATTCCTGCTAGTTTCGCAATGTGAATTCCATACGATTTATCAGTGCTTCCTGGTTGTAATTTACGAATGAAATTAATACTTCCATCGTCATTTTCGATAATGTCTAAATGATAATTTTTTATTCTTGGTAGATTTATCTCAGTTAATTGGTGATAGTGAGTACTAAATAGCGTCTTTGCCTTCAATTCGTGTAATTTTTCGAGAGTTGCTAAAGCGATACTTTGACCGTCACTAGTGCTCGTGCCCCTTCCAAGTTCGTCTATTATAACTAGACTTTTCTTCGTCACAAAATTTAATATCTTTGCCGTTTCAGTCATTTCTATCATAAATGTGCTTAATTTCCTCGCTAAATCATCAGACGCGCCTATACGCGTGAAGATCTGATCAATAACACCTATAGTAGCAGACTTAGCTGGGACAAAGCACCCCATTTGAGCAATAATACAAATTAGGGCAACTTGTCGAAGAAATGTAGATTTCCCAGCCATATTCGGCCCAGTAATCATTAAAATTTGCTCATTATCCGTATCTAAATAAGAATCGTTAGGAATAAATTTTTCAGATAATCTTAATTGCTCAACAACGGGATGTCTTCCCTCCTTAATCACAATTTTACCTTCGTTATTGATTTTTGGGCGACAATAGTCGTATTTTTCTGCAACTTCTGCAAAACAAGCAAGAACATCAATATATGCTATTTTTTTAGCAGTTTCTAAGATTTTTAATGTTTCTCCTACAATTTTTTCTCTAATGGTACAGAATATTTCATATTCCAAATCGTTTATCTGTTCTTCCGCTTGAACAACTTTTTCTTCTAGCTCTTTTAGTTTTTTGGTGGTGTATCTTTTCGCATTTTTGAGAGTTTGTCGTTCAATGTATTCTTCTGGTATTTTTGTTATATATTTTAGCGTATTCAAAGTAATTTGTATGTAATATCCAAGAATGTTATTATGTCCCACTTTAAAACCTGAATTTACTTTCCATCTATTTCTTTGCTGTTTCTCGTAATCAAGAACATAGCTTTTACCATTCTGGAGAATATCTCTTAATTCATCAATCTTTTCGTTAAATCCTGTCTTTATCAAATGACCCTCTTTTACTGTGAGCGGTGGGTCGTCTTTTATTGAGACTTCTATTACACTTCGAGCTTCTCTAAAATCATCTATTTTATCGATGAATTTTGAGACTTCCGGAATTTTAGATTTTTCTAATATCTCTTTAATTTTAGGTATTTTTTCCAATGAATTTTTTAAGTTAATTAAATCTCGAGCGTTAGAATTTCGAGAATAATTAATTCGGTTTATAAACCTTTCAAGATCACCAATAACTTTTAATTCTTCTCTTAATTCAGACCTTAAAAAAACATCGTCCTTAAACTTTTGAACTATATTAATTCTTTGGTTTATCTCATTTATGTCTGTTAAAGGTTGAAGGATAATTTTTTTTAATAAACGAGCACCCATAGGTGTATGAGTCTGATTAAAAATTGAATATAATGTTGTATCCTTCCCCTTTTCCCAAAGTGAGCTAACTAATTCTAAATTTCTTTGAGTAACATAATCTAAGTGTAAAACTTTTTCTTCACGAATGAGATTTATTTTAAAAAGATTAGGAATTACATCCCTCTGAGTGTCTTTTAAAAAAGCTAATAAACCCCCAGCAGCTTGAACCGCCATTTCACAATTTTCTAAATCAAAACTATTTAAGTTGGAAATGTTGAAATGCCGTTTAATTAAATCTCGCGCTTCGTCATAATTAAATACAAAATCTTCGTAAGATTTAATTAAAGCATCGTTTAAATCGGTTAATAATAGAAAGAGATGTTCGTCCTTTTTTAATTCCCTAGGTACTATAACTTCAACTGGATCGTATTGGGAGAAGATGCTAAGTATTTTTTCTAGTGGATCTTGTTCACTCTTCAAAAATTCCGTTGTAACGAATTCACCCGTTGAGAGATCAGCGAAAGCGATTCCGAATCCCTTTCTTTCTTTAACAATAGAACAAATATAGTTGTTTTCGTTTGATTTAAGCATGTCAGGCTCGATAATAGTGCCCGGGGATAATATTCTAACTACTCCCCGTTTAACTATTCTCCCCTTTACTGTGGCGGGGTCCTCTAATTGTTCGACAAGCACTACTGTTTCTCCTAAATTAATTAAATTATTTAAATAAGAGCCGGCGTGATGTGGTATCCCTGCTAAGGGATATGAATCCGATCCAATTTTTCTTTTTGTCAAGGTTATTCCTAAAAGATTTGAAACTCGAACGGCATCGTCGTAGAAAAATTCATAAAAATCTCCCATACGATAAGCCAATATAGTATCTGGGTATTTCTTTTTAACGGAATACCAATGTTGCATCATTGGCGTGAGTTCCTTAAATCTAATATCTTCAAAAGGCATTTTATGGTGAATTTTATTACAAACAAATAACTTAGTTTAAAATTATTAGTTTTTAATTGGAATAAATTCTAATTATTAGTTTTTTAATAAATAAAAAAAAAGGGAGATATTTGATTTTTAAAACTTTTTTTAGCATCAACTCGCAAGCTTCTTGCATAATCTCATAAATATCTTTTAAAATTGAAAACATTTTTTAAGATGGAATT
>DAOUUT010000144.1 GCA_030668025.1 Promethearchaeota archaeon | reverse complement strand
TTCAGAAAACTGAATTTGATGCCGAGATTAGAATTCAAACACCTGATCAAATCAATAAATTCCTTGAAGAAGAAGCGAAAATGCTTAAATCCCGCGTTAACAAATTAAAAGAAGTTGGAGCCAATGTTGTGTTTTGTCAGAAGGGTGTTGATGACAAGGCACAAAACTTTCTTGCCCAAGAAAACATCCTAACGATTCGTAGAGTTAAGAGATCTGATATGGAAAAACTTGCTCGAGCTACAAATGCAAAATTAGTCAACAATATCTTTGATATTAAAGCTGAGGACTTAGGTAAAGCAGGAAAAGTAGAAGAAAAGAAAATTGGGGATGACAATATGATTTTTGTATCAGAGTGTGTTGATCCTAAGGCTGTGAGTATATTAATAAGGGCTGGGATTGAACATGTTATGGATGAAGCAGAAAGAATGTTCGATGATGCCCTATCTGTAGTAAAAGCAGCAATTGAAATGCCTTACATTTTACCGGGGGGTGGAGCATCTGAAATGGAGTTAGCTAAACGATTAAGAGCTTATGCTCGTTCAATAGGTGGTAGAGAACAATTAGCAATTGAAATCTATGCTAACGCCTTAGAGATAATCCCTAAAACATTAGTTGAAAATGCGGGGCATAATCCTGTTGATTTGATTGTAGAATTACGTTCAAAACATGAATCAGAAAAAGGAAACTCGTATGGTATTAATATTGATACTGGTAACCCGGCCAATATGATGGAACTGGGTGTTATTGAACCCTTAATGATATTAACTCAAGCTATTCAATCAGCAACCGAAGTTTCTTCTATGATTTTAAAAATTGACGATGTAATTGCTGCTTCAGGACTTTCGAAAGGAGATTAATTTTTTTTTAATTTTAATTTTTTATTTTTATTAGATTTTCTATATTTTTGCTAAAATTTATTCAATCTTTTAAATTCAACTCCCCATGAAAATTTTGAGAGTATTAAATCAGCGTAAGTATGAAAATTTGTAATATAAAGCGCTGCCGCTAATGCCTCAACAGAGCTCAATTTTTCCCCTTTGCCATAATTTACAGGGTTTGCAGCGATAAGTGGGGGTAATCTTCTGCTGTTTTTTAAGTTATAGTTTTTCAAATTGAAAATTTTTTTCCAAGAGCAATCCACGACAATTAGACCGTACTTTAAAATAATCTCCCTATCGTTATCATTTATTATTTTTTTAGAAAAGGGATTTAAAAAAATAGCATTATAGTTTCTCCCTTTAATTTTAGACACGATTCTTAGCAAGTCGAACCTCGCTAATTTCAAGGCTGTGCACTTTTTCCTATCGCATTCATTAAAATGGAGACAAAAAAGTTTAGGAATAGCCTCTTCCGAATTAGATTTAATCATATTTAAAACTAGTTAATACGTTTACCGATTTTATAAAGTTTTCAGTAGTCCGCTCAGTCCCAATTATTTTCATTATTGAAAATATGATATTTCGGGACTCACACATAATTGGAATTCCCCCATATGTCAATGTGAAGAGACCTATAAAAGAAATCTCTTCCATGTTTAAAGTTCCTTCCACTTCAGAAAATTTTAATTTTCCAGAAGGACAAGTAATAATTCCATAAAAATTTTCAGGATCTTGCCCAGAAATTGCAACATAACACAATAACTCACCGATTGAACTGTCTTCAGATTCTTCTTTCATTTTTTGAAAAGCAACATTAGCACTGGCAGAAAACGCCTCAACCGAAAGTGGTAAATTTCGACCACTAACCTCCCTAGCGTCTAAAGTTAAACCTGATGAGTTTACAAGACTATACCTTATATATATAGGGTTTTGTATTGAGTCTAAAACATAACTTATAGCCGGTAATAGATTTGTAGAATCATATTTTTCTGGAGAGTAAGATACGAAAGGAACTTCAGACCCCATACCAAAGAGGTAAATCGCACTTCGTACTTTGTTGGAAAAATATTCAAGATCACTTTCAGTTTCATTATTACTACCAAAAAAATCTCCTAATTTCTGTTTTATATAGTACATAGAACTTGCTAAATTATCTGCATCTAAAGGCCATTCCTTGTGATAATCATGAACAATTGTTAAGAGAGTTTGATTTATCCTAATTGTTATTAAACAAATCTTATCAAAGAATGAAAACGAAATAACTTGATCTTTAATATTCAAATCTTCCCAACTCTCTTCGCTCGCAGAAAACGCAGCTGAAGCTAAACTAGTAATACGATTAGCATTTATCTCAATATCACTTTTTCTTCCAATTTTAGCGATAGAAAGCCCATTCAAATCACACAAGATTACCAAAATCGTGCCTTGAGATGCCCTCAAGATTGAAGTCAAATATTTTATTAACGAATCTCTTACACTCATAAAAAAACCTAACTTTTTTATCCTAACTTATAATTCTATCTGCTTTAATAACAATAATCTTAATTCTTAAATATTTCTTATTTTTATTTTTTACTATCAATCTAAACGCAAATAAAATTATTTCTTTAATTATAACTAAAAAATTTATTTAGTTTTTAGCATTTTAAATACTAAATTAACTACTAAATTCTAAAGCGGGAATTGCCAAGTCTGGTCAAAGGCGCTGGACTTAGAATCCAGTCTCATAGGAGTTCGGGAGTTCAAATCTCCCTTTCCGCATCCCTATTATATCTAGAAACATATTATATCTTTAATTGGTCTATCATCCCTAATTCTATTATAAAAAAATTTAAAATCAAGCATTAATTAGTCTTTTATATCAAAATAATGGTTTTTAACATTCTCTTCCAAAAAGAATATGAAAAAACGTTATTTGAAAAATGCTTCTGTAGTGTAGTTCGGCCAAACTTTCCTAAAAGGAAAGGGCTCCGCATGCTAGGCTTTCACCCTGGTGACCCGGGTTCGAATCCCGGCAGAAGCACTACCAATAGTTGGTGGAAAGCATTGGAATATAATCTGCCTCGATAGCTCAGTTAGTGGGGGCATCAATTCGGTGTGCTCGATAAAGTAGAGCGCTCGGCTTGAATTTGTGAATTTTATCACAATTTCCGGAAGTTAACCGAATGGTCGCATGTTCGATCCATAAAACTCTTGAATTCCAAGGTTTGGAAAAGCTCGGGGCGCTATATCTCTTTATAATTCTAATGCTTCATTTTTTCCTTTTTCTGTTAAAGATATTGCTCTATTAATGTGGACTCCGTTTATTGTGATTAAACCTTTATTTAATAGCTTCTGAATACATTTTCGTGTGTTTCTAGTGTTGACACCTACGCTTTCAGCTAGTGTTTTTGTATGAACCGTTTGTTCTTCATTTAGTAGTTTAGAAATGTGGAGAAGATATTTTTTCCAATTTAGAGGAACAAAGGAAGGCATGTTGTAAATCCCGCAATTAATCCAGCTATGATGCCAGTAATTAAAGAGATTATTGATTTTTTTGTAATCCTTCCTTCTTTATTAATTATTTGCCATAGGCTTATTGTAATCGTCAAGAGAGATAGAAACGAGAAGATAGCCGCTCCGTAATATATAGTTTTCTCATAAGGATACACTGCCCTACTTATATCCGAAATGTTATTCGTAGCAAATGGATCGATTATACCTGAAAGAGAGATATAATTAAAGACGAGGCGATCTGGTAGGGGGTCTAAAACAGCAAGCAAGAAGTATGTGAACCAATCGAGTAGAATTCCGAACGCGAAAACGATATATAATGACCCCAGAATCATGCGCGGTTTCGTCATGGGGTTGTCCGCCAACTTTTGTTCCTTGTCGTATCTTAATCGCTCTAAGATGTACTTCCCTCTCAAGCTCAACAAGGTTAAGATTCCGATAATGAGAAGTATACCAAAAAAAACGTATTTCAAATACCCAAATACCAATTCTATAAACGAATTAATCTCGATAAACAGACCATCAAAGTTGGGTAAAAATTGATCAATTATACTTAAAAATTTTAGATAGGTGACCATCTATATTTTATTTAAAATCACCTATTTAAATTCTACAGATTAATTTACCTATGTGATTTCTAGGTCTTTTCTTAAGCTCCTATTATCCTTAATATCTATTTATTCGTATATTATAGAAGATTTGTCAACAAGCAGAAGAAAAATATTGCTTAAAGTTGATAGAAATCTATTTAGAAGAAGGTTACTTAATTTCCATAATTCTAATTAATTTTTAATACGTTTCTTTTTTGCGATTAAAATGGCAATTTCTAAAAATAGTGCAAATTATGTTTGGTTTGCATAAAAAATAAGCCACTTTGCCATGGCTTGAAACGATTCGTTTATGTTTATATTTTTTTTTGAAGAAGTGAAAACGCATTGGTTGCATTTAGCATTTAGGGCGTATTCATTCGCGATTTCGAAATCAACTTCGTGGTTCGCCAAATCCCACTTCATACCCATAAGAATAATAGGCACAAAACCTGCTTTTTTGCGAATAATTTTTAGCCAACCAGGAATTTCTCTGAAAGTGTCGTAATCCGTTATATCAAAGCAAATTAGTGCTCCACTAGCGCCCTTACAATAGTCTGGTAAAAGCTCTCGGAAGCGTTTTTCTCCTGCAAAGTCCCACAATTGCATTTTTATGGACTCTCCTGTGTCAAGGACTTCTGACTTTGTGTGGAATCCCGCACCTATAGTCATCTTGTAGCCTTCTTCAAATTTTCCGGTACAATAACGAGCCACCATAGCAGTTTTTCCCACACCACCTGCTCCTGCTACGATCACTTTAAAAATCCATGAACTCATCATTTTTTAATACATGAATCATTTTTTTTTAATTATAATAAATAAGAATTTGTTTTTATAATATTGTTAATAATAAAACCTAAAAACCAAATTAATCAATTCTTTATAAAAACTTAACATTTTTAAAATTATACAAAACCAAAATAAAAAAAGGTTTTTATAAGATTTAGTTCTATTATTTTTTAGTACTGTATTTTAATAAGTTTCAATAATAAAGGTTGTGAAAAAGGAGTATTAAAGAAGAAGACATTTGTCCGGTATGTAGTTTTCCGAAAGACCTATGTATATGCGATAGTTTAAGCGCAGATGAACAACAAATTATTATCTCAAACGATCGAAGGAAATGGGGGCGTGTGGTTACAGTTATCACCTTCGAAGGAAATATTGACGCTAACTTAAAGGATATCCTTACGCAAGCCAAAAAGAAATGTGCTTCTGGAGGAACTGTTAGAGGAAATTTAATCGAACTTCAAGGAGATCACAAGTTTAAGTTGAAAAAATTTTTAATTGACATAGGCTTCCCTGAAGAAAATATTATTATTCGACAAGAGATGATGAAGAAACCATATAGAAAATATTAATAAGTTCATTTGCATTTTTTTATTCTATTTTTAATTTTAATATTAGAAAAGAGATAAATTAGATTTCGATGAGTGCGATATTTTACAAGGTAATTTTTAAGGGGATTAAAGAAGATGAAAGTGACTCGCATTCATTAACTTTTAAAAGCATAATCTCTGATAAACCGATTAATGTTCCTTCTCAATATTTTTCGTCTCTAAAAATATTAAGTCAAAAACATCAAAATGTAATAAATTTTCAAAACATTCGAGAAGTAATAAAAAGTGGAGATGCTGCTATTAATTATAATATTAATTATTATATCGTTATTCTCTACACATCCTTATCAGATGAAAAAAAGGAAGGTTTTTTAATTGGGAATGTAAAAAAGCTAGGAGATATTTTAATTGGTATTTGGCCATTTAATCAACAGTATGCTCAACTTACATCAGAAATGATATTAGAAAAGTTAGATGCATTAATCAGTAGCGAGAATTTTAAAAATATAAGTGTAATTTATTCATAAAAAAAGCTACTATTAAACCTATAAACTTTATAAGAATGTATCATCATTTTTCTTTAAGAAATCTAGTACCTCCTTTTCTTTAGGCATACCAGTTCTCGCACCTAAATTTTGGATCTTCAAAGAAGCTGCCGCATTAGCAAATTTACAACTCTTTTCTAAATCCCAACCTTTAATCCAGTAAGCTAAAGAGAATGCACCATTGAATGTATCTCCTGCCCCTGTAGTATCAATAATATGTTTAATAGTGTAAGTAGGTATCCTTTTTTGAAAGTTATTTGTGGTTATTAACGCCCCCTTACTTCCTAATGTAATAATTACAATAGGAATCCCTTTTTTCACTAAAATCTTCGCTGCTTTTTCAGGACTATCGCTGTTTGTTATTGATTTTGCCCCTTCTTTATTTGGAATTAATATATCAGCATTTAAAAGCAGATTTTTTAAATTTTGCCAGCCTTTTTGCGCAATTTGAGATTCTAAATCAATACTAATTTTAACATTATATCTTTTAGCAATTTCAATGGCTTTTTCAGTAACTTCCTGATGAATCATAGTAGTATGTAATAGTTTAGATTCTGCTATAAAAGATTCATTTAAATCATTAACTTCTATTTTTGTTGTTTGCATGTGGGGAGATTGAATTATTGACTTTTCTCCTTTAGCAATAAATATAAAATTAACAGGCGTTTTTTTATTTGGCTTCTTTACAATAAAAGTTGCGTCTACCTTTTCTTTAACGAAATCATCAACCAAGAAATTACCATACGAGTCATCTCCAACAGCACCTATAAATCTGCATAAACCCCCCAGTCTAGCTACTGCTACTAAATAATTAGCTGTAACGCCGCCAGGAAAATAATTTTCGCTTAATGCATCAATCTTTTCATCCGGTTTTGGAAAGTGTGGTATTTCAGTAACCCAATCTAAAACCACTTCGCCTAACCCTACAATATCAACATGTCTCATGTTTCCTATCTAAAAACTAATAATTTTTAAGATAATTTATGAAATAGAAACAAAAATTAATAAAAAAACTTTTTACATAAACTTTTATTTAAGTCAAGATTTCCTTCATACTATTTTCTAACTCTTCCTCTACATTAATATCTTGGAAATTTGAAGCGACTATTTCATAGGAATCACTATAGTCATTAAATTTAACTCTTCCTTTAACCATAATATCTTTTCCAACGAGTTCTGAGGAGAAATTCTCTAACAATTTATCGTAATCCGGAGTATCTTTCACTTTAACAATTAAATCCGCTTTAGTACCAACTAATTTCTCTGCAGCTTCTCCAATAAAAGTAACCCTAATCTTACCGCTTTCATCCTCGACGATATGACTGATGATCATTGTCATTTTGCTATCCCCCTTTTTATCACAAGTACAATTATCAATCTTTTTTCTACAATTTGCGCATGCTTCATAGAACCTAATGTTCTTCAATTCATTTGAAATAAAACCTTTTATTTCAAAAAATCCAGATGATTGAATTGAATTTATTTCTGTGAAATTTTTCGAAAAAGAACTAGTTTTTTCTTTAGAAGGGGTTTCAGTAATTTTTAAATTTGAGATTTTTAAATCTATTTTTTCTAAACTTGAATCAAATGTAATTGTTGCTTCATTTTTTTCCCAATAATTACTAAATCTTAATACAACATTTTTTAACAAAATACCCTCTCCAATCTTTAGAGACTTCGATAATTCATCTGCTTTTTCCCGCCATGCAGTAACTCTTATACTATCGGTATCGTCACCTATCGTAAAACTTAATAGAGATACCTCATCTCCTGATTTTAGCGTTATCTTCCTTAGGTCTTCTATTGTAATAATAATTCCTTGAAATGAAGCGTAATCCTTCTCCTGTTGGAGTTTTACGATTTTATCAATAAATTTTGCATCCAACTTAAATTCTTTATTTATTTTGGTTATTTTTGTCCACGAATTTGCGTGCACATCTATTCTGTTTTCGGCATAGTTACTTTTTCTTGGATTTAAGTTAGTCAGCGAAATAAAATCACCAACTTCAACATTTTCGATTTTTTCGATATCTTCGTTCCAAAAAGTAATTCTTACTTTGCCTGTTGAATCTCTCAGTATTATTGAACTTACCCTACCGTTTTGACCATCTTTTCTAGTGAAATCTTTTACGGGGAAACGGTTCGTTACCTTTCCCTCAGTTGATATAGATCCTAAATTTTCATTGATATCTTGTATTTTTACGATTTGTTCTTTAATTTTTGGGTATTTTTTATAATCAACATCCTCAGGACTCAAATTAATTTTGCTAAATCCTCCAACATGAATTTCAATTCCACCATCTCTCCCTTTTTTTGCAGTTCCATTTAGAATTTTAACAATTTCATTTTTTTCAAAGCGTTCATCTTTAAAAATGCTCACTTGCTCATCCCATAAAACAATTCTGATATCACCTGTATTATCATGTAACAAAAACGATCCTACATGTCCAGTTTCTCCACTTTTTTTATTGAAACTATTAACACGATGAATTTCCTTAATTCTACCGACTATCACTATATTTTTCATATTTAATGTAATATCTGAGATATTTAACTCAATTTCATTCAAGAGGTCCTTATTTTCACTCGTCACATCTACTCCTAACTCTTTAGCAATCACAAACAAAGCTCCTTCGTCTGATATTAAACCCTTAAGTTCTTCTTTTTTTTCTTCTACTAAACTTTGAATATCAGTTCTAGATAGACCAGTATCCTCAATAATTTTATTAATATATGCTTCCGTTTTCATTTATTTCACTATTTTAAAAAGGTTTTTTTATTTAAAGATAATTTTAGAATTAATACTTAAAAAATAAAACTATTTAATAATTAATTAATCACTATTTAAAAAAAAAAAGGGTATTTCATATTGGTAATTTGTTGATTATATATCTTAGAAAAAAAAAAATTTAAGTCGAAAAGATGAGTAATTTTAAGATCATACCCGTAATTGATATATTAAATTCTGAAGCGGTTCATGCCATAAAAGGAGAACGAGAGAAATACAAACCGTTAAAGGCGGTTTGGATAAACAACTATGATCCAATAAAAATAATTAAAAAATTGAAGGACGATTATGCAATCAGTGATATATATATTGCCGATTTAGATGCAATAATCAAAAAAGAACCTAATTTTAAGTTATTAGAAAAAATTTTAACCATACCAAATGTTAAAATCATTATTGATCCAGGAATCTTGTCGATAAAGAATGTTAAAATATATTCTAAATATAACTTAGATACGTTAATTTTAGGATTAGAGACGATAAAAAATTTAAAAGTTATTTCTAAATGTTTAAAAATTTATGGTAAGAATAAAACCATTGTAAGTATAGATATGTACAACGAATTGATTCAAACCAATATAAAAGAATT
>DAOUUT010000135.1 GCA_030668025.1 Promethearchaeota archaeon | reverse complement strand
TGTCCCATTTAGAACTACAAAACTCTTATAAAAAATATCGGTATTTTCAATTCGCTTACAAATATTGTTCGATATCATGTCATCTTGATCGGCAAGCGAACATATCACGATAACATTTTTAGTTTCTTTATCTGCTTGAACGATAAAAGTTACAAGTTTGTGGCTTTTGTCCTCGCCTACTGGTTCAATTAAAGGAGTACCGGTTTTTTCTATTTTAAACCAGAAATTCTTAAGCGCTGAATTATGTCCATTTGCTAATTCTTTTTTAAGCTCTAAAATCGTAGAACATGTCAAATTCTTCTTTTTTTCCATCGTTTTAATTAATTGTGAATTTCATATAAAACCTTAGTAAAGTCTTAAAGCGATTTGTTTATAATGTAATTAGTCATTTAATAGAGAATTTTTTTATTACTATTATTTCATAAAAAAATACCTCATGATATGATCAATGATCACATTTAAATAGGATGATTGATATATGATCATATGATCAATAATCATATGGAGAAAATTTATGAAAGAATTTAGAGATAAAGATCCAGAAAGATGTGAGGATAATCCCAATTTTGTTAATTCGTTTCGAGGTCCTCCAATTCCAAGATCACCAAGGAATAAGCACAGACACCCCCAACCCCCTCACTTTCATCCATTTGGTCCACCTTTGCCAATGTCAAGAGATGAATTCAAGGAGATCAAGCATTTAATGATCTTAACACTATTATCTGAAATTAATGAAGGTATTACGGGATATCAATTACAGGAGCAATATAAGTTACCTCGTGGAAGCATGATGAGAGGTTTAAATGAATTAGAAGAGAATAAATCGTTATCCACGATTCAAGACGTTGTTAAAGGACGCTCTCAGAAAATTTATACCATTACAGATAAGGGGAAAGAAAACTTGGAGGAACTTAAAGAGATATGGGCATATAAATTCTTAAGAATGACTGATATTGCACCTCCGGAAAAATATGGCAATCCATTTGAAAGTGGACGCTTTAAAAATCGTTTATTGAGAAATTTAGAGAATATTGAAAACACTGAAGATGCCATAGACATTTTTAGGGGATATCGATCGAAATTTAAAAAAATGTACAATAGATTGCAAAATCGAATGGAAAAGTTGGAGAAGACAAAATCCTATCTGGATTCTATTATAACTGAAATAGAAAAAATGGATCAATTTGATTTGAACAAAATAGAGGAAATGGTTAATAAATTTCCTTAAATTAACTTTTTTTTTCACATTTAGAATTTCTTAAAAATATTCGCGATATGTCATTTTGAATTTGCTTAAAAACCATAATTTTCTGTATTGCTCAAATGTAATTGTGTTTAATTTTTGAGAATCAAGATTGATTGATGGTTCTTGATTAACATAACTAACCCACATTTCAAATGTAATATGAGAAATTTTTTCAAAATTTTCTTGTAAAAAATTTGATATATAATATTGAATAGTACCATTGATTTGTTCCTTCTTTTCAAACCATTTTATTTTGCTTTTAACATCTATATTATTATCTACTTCAACCATTGAGGACTGTTTTTCTTTTGGAGTTAATTCCTCTCTCTGATGTAAGAACTGTTTATATTTCATGTTCGATGCTAATCCACAATAATTTCCCTCATTAATTTTTTCAACTAGCGTTTTTTTACCTTTATTCTCCTCAAGAGAATTATCAGAATTCTGCTGGTTTTTAGCACAAAAATTGTTTTCTGGCATAATTAATCATTATTTTTTAATCTTTATTTTTTTTATTTTACGTCCTAATCTTCTATATATGGCGATAGATTCAACGAAAAGTTGAAATATAATTAAGATACATTATATTATCACGAGTGTATCAAAAAATAGTTCAATTGTTTAATTTTTACTATAGGATTAAAAAATTATTTTGAAAATAAAGTCGTTATTGTTCAATTAGCTAAGATTTTTATTTTTGAATTTTCATTATATTTATATAATTAAGGGTTGTTTACTAAATTTACTAAAATTATATTATTAAATTAATATTTGTTTAAAGTGGTTAAAGAATTACGAATAACGAACTAAGAACCATTCTGAAATCCATAGGAGAAAAAGCGAAAGGGAAAGAATTAACTCTTAAGATGAATTCCCACGTTTTTTTTGATATTTTAAAAAGTAAAGGAGCTTTGTTTAGTGATTTTAAAGAAGGGGTTAGAAAAGAATGGGAACAGTTCAAATTAAAAAATCAAAAAAGAATAATTCAAAAAACTTATAGTTCATTTTTTTTTCAATATTTTGACAACTATTTAAAATTTTATTTGCCAAACTTCTGTGGATTTGATTCAGATTCTTTAAAACTAATTGCTAAGGAGAAGATTTCTGACGATGACTTATTTTTGGAGTATTCTTATTACTTATCCCCCGAAGAGATGGAGTTTTTTAACGAATTTGCTGAAAGTTTTAAAGACACTTCAAATGGTATTACCTCCCCTTTTGGTTATTTATATTTAGTGGTCGCAATATTAGGAGTAATCCTGAGAAAACTAACTGGAGAAAAGTTTTATATTGTTTTAGACGCAGCTGTTATAAAAAACGGCGAAAATAATAATACTCTAAATTTTTTGATTGTTATTAAAAATAGTCACGATGAACTTTTTGATAATTACTATTCTATGTATCTTTACTACTTTCTGAAATACTTTGAAAACGTTCCAGAAGCGTATTCAGACAAACTATTAAAAGGTAGGGATAGGGTATATGAAATTGCTTTAGAGGAATACTCTTTTGCGAGAGAAAAACTCGTTGATTTATTATATTATTTCTATAAGAAATGTAACCTTCTTCAAAATTTTTCACCCATTTTAGATTTCTTGAATTTCGTCAATTCTAGAGTAGAAGACTCAATATTTCCTAAACTAGATATAATAAGAAAAGAGTTCCTACAGAATTTTGACTATACAAATGAGAAAAAGAACTCTTTTATTACAATTTTCGATTACATTGACAAGAAAGCGACGCTATATGCCACATTTCAAGCCAATAATTTACCGTCTCAAAAGTCTCAGTTGAATTTATTTCTATTGTATATGAAATATTACTTTGGAAGTGGAAGTTTGGAAGCTTTGGAAGTAAGCGATTTATTATTTTTACCAGGAGAGTTTAGGAACAGATTAAATAAACTTAATAAAACATTGGATAATGAAATTAGTGCTAAAAATATTAACGAGATCCAAGATTTTATGGACATTTTTTCAATATTAACAAATGTAGAACATCCAAATCTATTTTTTGAAAAAATCTTTAATAAAAATATTTCACAGATTAATTACGACTTTTTAAGATCATTTTTGCGCAGCTTGAATATAAGTATTACTCGTTTAATAGCCCGAGAAAACAAGGTTTTATCTGAAACCCCAAATAACGAGCCTTTAACTTTTAAAATAGTTGTAGATCACATATGTCGGATGCTCTACACCCTCATCGATAAAATCTTTATTAGAAAGATTCCTGGTCAAGCCTCCAAGAATTTTATAGACCCACGAAGCAGATATGTGGGCAGAAACATTGCTTTGAGGGTATTAGAATTATTTATTTTTAGCGATCTTAACGTATCAGATGATGTTTGGCCAGACTACATTATTAGCATGAATAAGGATGCTCTATTAAAGGATTTAAAAGATAAGGTAGTCATCCCTGAGAAGTTCTTTTATAGTTATGAGGATATAGTTAGGTTTGTTGTAACTTATAACTTTCAATCATCAAAGGATCAAATCTTTTTCGAAGAATGGTTAATCACCGAGATTATTATTCCATTAAACAACTTCATTTTAAAAATTCGTGGTTCAATAAAAGATCTTACTAATAATACTGAGATTTACGAAAAATTGAAAGAATTTTTTGATAAGGGTAAAAAAGACGATGAAATCCTTCAAGATATTGAATTTGTGTGCCAGCAACTCGCAATGTTTTGGGAAAAATCCAAGTAGAAAGTTATAACCACAAATTTAATTATTTAATTTCAAAGATATTTAAAAAACTCTCGAAATTTTCTTCTATATCGATAATTGGGAGCTTAATTTCACTTTTTTGATTAAGTTTACTTGTTGCAATTAAGCCAGAGATTACTTTAACATTTTCGTTTAACTGGACTTTTATCTCGCTTATTTCTTTTACGCATAAAATCGTTGGATAAGACAAATCCCTGAATCCTTCTGTAAATAATAAGTCTACTTTAAATGGACCTTTTATAATCCAACTTATTAGCTCTTCGATATTGATTTTCTTTTTAAGAAATATCGCGTTTTCGTCAAATTTGTTTTTTATTATCGAATATACTGCTCCAGCTTTGGTAAATTTATTTGAATCCTTTCCTTCTTCGTCGATTTGATGCTGATGAATATTTTTTATTACCGCCACTTCAAAATTTAGTTCGGTCTTTAATTTCCTTATCGCTTTTTGTATGAAATGCGTTTTTCCACTTCCAGAATACCCAATAATCTGACAGATTATCATTCAGAATCACAGTTTCTTAAATATATAAAAATACTCAAGATTTAATATAATTAACATTAATTAACATTAAAGTAATTAACATTACTTTATAACTGAAGAAGAAGTTTTATGCAATTATGAGTAAGAAAAACGAAATAATAGTGTTCGATGCTAATTTCTTTATTTGCATGAATTCTATCAGAGCCAGAGATATTCTTGAAAATCTAAGTCGAGTGGGTTCAGATTTGGGTTTTGATTATTACATTACTTTAGTTGTTTTTAACGAAATTAAATCGTCTAACGCATTCAAGGAAAAATTTCAAAGATTAGTAAATGTAGAAGAAATTGAGAGTTTGGAAATTGAAGCAATAAAAAACGACTTAAGTAAACAAGGTATTCGTTTTCCTGCTCAAGATCCAGATTTGTCTTTGTTATCCTTGTCACAGAAATTATTAGCTGGTAACGATGAAATTTCTGTTAGTTTAGTTTCTGACGACTTTAAACTCGTAAAAAACGCAAATTTATATTTTCGCGGGAAGATCAATATTTTATCTCTTTCAAGCTTTTTGCTAAAAATTCACAGAACAATCTCCAATAAGCAGTTGCGGTACTATTTCAAAAATATTTGGAAAAAATCATTGAATTATACTCTTTCGTATATGATTGAGCGCTCTAAAATTTATCCTGCCGAAGAAAAGATAACATGGTTAATTGAAAAGGCGATCAGCGTAACACAAGAATCTATAGTTCAAAAGGAACCTGTTAAATTTGAGATAGGAGCGAATAAATATGAAAAAGAGATTAATATCTGTGAAAAATATATTGAAAACCAGAAATTAGCTAATAGCGAAGAAGAACTTGTATCTGGAATTATTAATTTCCTTGAAAATTTAAAAATATCTCGCGAATACGTTAAGCAAGCAAGACAAGCCATCGTGAAGCACGATTCGAAAGATGCTGTAAAATTTTTAAAGAAAGGCAACGGTTTCCTAATTTCATTATTACAAATTGCTTCCGGTCAGCTACAAATTGCTTCCGGTCAGTTAAAGGATTACGAAATTGTGGAACAGTTAATCTGTAGTGAAATTTCAAAGATGGAATTTCTAAGAGCATTTCTTCTAGTTTCTTTGGGAAGAGTAAATACGGCTATTGATTCCTTAGAAAGAGCAGCATTATTTGCAACGATAATTCATAATCATCAAACCTGTTTGACATTAAACTATGTAAAGGCATTAATACTTCTATTTCATGGGCTTTATAAAAACGCAATAATGGCATACAATTTTACTGAAGAGCTCGCAGAAATTTATAACGACGAAAAACTTAAGTTAAAGTGTGCGATTGGGAAGTCTATAGCTCTTTATATCCAAGGAGATGATACCGCGACAGCTATGGCTATTATGGAAGAAATTTCTTCCATAAATATGGAGGAAAACTTTTTAGATGCAATAATTGTTTTTAGTGAACTCGGAGATTATTTTTTAGCTTTAGGTCATTCGCAATTGGCAGCAAACCTTTACAACGAAGCATTAGAGATTAGTATCGATTATAAACTAAAAATTAGAAGCGATATTCTAATAGAAAAATTAAAACGCGCGTATATCGCGACCGTTCTAAATGGTTATTCTACCGAAGATATTATGATCGATAAATTAGATGTTTTACTTAATAAAGCGTATTCGGTTAAAGATGTAGAGAAATATAACGAGCAAATCAAAAAAATTTCTAGCTTTAACATATTGTTCTATACGCCATTCCCTTACATTTCAGGGAAGAAAAAAATAATTCCTTACGTTAAACTTCCTAAAGAACTGCAAGAAGACTATTTAGAAGTCGTGCATTTTGAAAAGATAGAGAATAAGAAAGGAGTAGGAGTAGACCGATATCTTTTCATAGTATCCCATTACGAGCTAGGATTGTTGGGTATCATCGTAAAAACTGATGATAATGTGATTGGCATAGCTGAAAATTACACATTAAAATTTAAACCGACATCTAAAGTGAAAATTTATAACCCTAGCGAAGAATTGAGGGACACTTATTTAATCAGGGCTATTATTGAAGTTGTATCCAAAAATGAGTGCGAAATAATCTACTCTTTGCCGTCGTTTTTCAAAACGCTAAATTTATGATTTATCCTTTCCTTAAATTTTTATTTCTTTGGCTAATCTGATGGCTGTGGACCGCACAGGATATACAATAATACTTTTTTTTGCTAGGAGTTTGAATAATCGTTCCTGTTTTTTTTAATTCAGCGTACATTCTTCCATCAACTAAAGAGACTCTTTGAGTCACCGCTTTGGCTTTACTTCTCGGTACCATTCTCCCACACTTGGAGCACTGGACTTGACTGTAGTGTCCTTTTCTTGATCCCGTTTTTCCACCGCTCTTTCTTTTTTTAGGAATAAAAATCAGCTTTTTTTTTTATATTTCGAAATTAAACTCTTATTTCTTTGTATTTGAATAAGGCAAACCTTAAAAATTTTATTTTTTCTCTTAGAAAGATGCTAAACTTACGTTCTATTAAGACATCCTTTTTAAGAGATATTTTTGCTTATTATTTTACTCGTCTAACTTATTTAGAGCTTTAAAAGAAAATATTAATCTTTGGACTATGGTTAAAATTAGTAGTCCTGTAAAAACTAGAATAAATATTGGAAAAAACAAGGTGAAAGGCGTTCCAAGTATTAGTTTTGATAAAGTATAAATCCACCATTCAGCCATAAAAGCGAGCCATAAAATAACTAAACGCTCAGCTCTCTCCATAAATCCTACGCCCATCATGTCAATGCCCTCGTTTTCCGCTCTGGCGCGAATGTAGGAAATCATAACTACTAAAAATAAAAGGATATATCCAAAAATGTAATGCAGAAAATTTCCAAGACTCAACCCTATTATTAACACTGCATCTGAAAGTCTATCTAAATTTGAATCTAAAAAAGCTCCAGCTTTAGAATTTGAATTCGTTCTTCTGGCTACTTCTCCATCGAACACATCAAATGCGCCCGCCCAAAACAATATAAAAGGTACCATCCAAGCTGTATAATATGGAAAGTGTAACCCTCCCATTGAAAGTAAAAAAGCAACACTTAAAGAACATAAAAACCCTATATAGGACAAGATGGTTGGCGAGAACTTATGTTTGATTAAAAAATTAACTGGAAGATCAAGAAACCTGCTTATAATTCTTCTTTGATTAGTTCTTTTATTATTGGTATGTTCTGTTTTGCTCAATTTAAAATTTTACTTAATTGATTTTTTTTTTGATTTGATTTTGTTTTAAATGTATTTTAAAATAAAAAAGTTTTCATATTAATAAGCTCAAGTTCAATTTGATTAATCGAATCGTGCTACTTGCTAAGTAAGATTGATTTCCAAGACTTATATTTGTAAGATTTAACTCCTTTAATTCTTTTGAATTTATTAATTCACCGCTTTGGTCTCCAACTATAAATAACATATTCCTTTTTGAATCCTTGTCCATAAAAATTTTGCTAAAACCCATTCCACTTTCATTTAATACAAATATTTGAAATTTTTTCTTAATATATTTTTTAATTGCTTCAAAAATATCTAAATTTGAACACTTTATTGAATCCAATGGATTTACGGTATATTTTTTATTTCCTTTCTTAATGAAATCTACAAAATAATCCGTCAACAGTATTTCGTTTTTAGGAAAAGTATCGTTATTAAATGTATTGGAATCAAAAATAAACGTTCCATACTTATCTAGAAAAGCCCAAATTTGAATATTAATTTCGAGTTTATTATCATTTGTAAGAGCTGCTAAAACACATCGTGAGATTACATCCAATCTTCCAGATGTCCCTTGAATATCTTTAATATAATAATTGCTAATGTTAACCGTGGTTGATTTTATGAAAAAAATTAAAGTCATGGAATTAATTTTATATTTTAAATAAATTAGATTTATAATAGATTGTTATATTAAATGTATCGATAGTATTAAATTATTAAATTTGAGAACGTGTTGATATTTGGACGAAATTGACCTTAAAATTTCAATGCTGTTAATGGCTAATTCGAGAACACCGTACAAACAATTAGCTGATGTATTTCATATTAGTGTCAATTCAATCCATAAACGTGTTAAATCGTTAGTAGAACACGATATCATTCAAAATTTTAAAGCAAGATTAGGTTTCGCGAATTTTCCTAATATCTCAAATATCGTAATGTTTGGCACTCCAACTGTAAAAGATAAGAAACATCTTATAGAAAAATTAGGGGACAATGAGTTTATATATAATATTTCACGAGCCAGCGGAAATTTATTTTATATTCATGCTTATATTCGAAACATGAATGAGTTAGATACATTAGTAACCTTTATACGAAAAACTGGAAAAATTAGTGAACTCACAGTTGGTATTGATCGAAATATGCCTTCAATATCAATAAATGATAAACAAAAACTTAAAAATTTAGATTATCTTATAGTAAATTCTTTAAAAGATAATTCTAGAAAAACTATTTCTGATGTAGCCGAAGAAGTAGGAGCTTCCACCAAAACAATTAAAAGACGATTAGACAATTTGATTGAGAACTTTTTAATAGAATTACAAATAGATTGGTATCCTGTTTTAATTTTTAGCATGATAATCTTGAAGTTAAAATCTGATTCATTAATAGATGATAGAGACTTTATTGATAGCTTAAAGAAAACTTATGGTTCCAAAATTGTTTTTTCATGGTATTTCAGTAATTTACCGCATTTAAAACTGATTTGTGTTTGGACGGAATCAATGAAAGAACTTCAAGATATAGAATCTTCACTCCTTTCAGAAAATCATGATTCTGTAGAAGTTACAATACTTATTGAAGGTAAAAATTTCCCCACATGGAGAGAAACTTATCTTAACGAGAGGATTCAAGAAATAAATAGCTTATAATTTATAGTTCCCCATTCTTTCAATATAATGGTGATAATTAGGTAATAAAATTTTA
>DAOUUT010000166.1 GCA_030668025.1 Promethearchaeota archaeon | reverse complement strand
TAAATACTTTAATTTTAGTGACGAAATATGCAAAAAAAAATCTTTTTGAACTGAAACAATGAAAAAAAGCTTAATTATAGATTAATTCGTAAGAAAATATTGAATATTTTTTAAAAACTAAAAATTATATAAACATTAGAACCTAATAGTTAAATTAAAACTTATTTTAAATTAAAAAAATATAAGAAATTGGTATTAACAATGGGAGAAAATGAGTTAGAAGTTCGTCATAGCAAATTGAATATGGCATCTTATGGTTCTGGTAGCTTGGCAAGAGAATTCATTAATATGGCATTTATGGCCACAGTGTTCTTTTATTACGAAGCTGTTATCGGTCTAGATGTATGGATCATATTTTTAGCGACATTTTTATTTGCCTTATATAATATGGTTAACGATCCTTTAATTGGATACTTAACCAACCGTCCGTTTAAGTTTACAAAGAAAATTGGTAGGCGATTTCCTTGGTTGTTACTTGGAGGAATACCTTTATGTGCTAGTTACATAATTGTATATATGCCGCCTGTTATAGATCCTGTATCTGGTACATGGATTATATTTGCATGGTTGCTTTTTACAATGTGTTTATTTGATACATTTCATTCACTCTATTTTGTAAACTTTATGTCACTGTTTCCTGAGAAATATATCACCATTAAAGAACGAAGAATCGCTAGTGGGGTCTATATCCCAATCGGTGTAATTGGTGTAGCATTAGGAGCATTAATACCTCCTTTAATTTTTAAATATCCAGGCGATGCAACTCCAGATGTAGTTTTGCAATCATTTATTGTACAAGGAGTCGTAGTTGCTTTAATATGTCTACTTGGAATGCTTTTGGCAATCCCTGGTTTTCGAGAAGATAAAGATCTTGTGGAAAAATATCTGGTAACTTACGAAAGAAATCCAGAAAGAGATTCCTTTTTTAAGTCTTTAGGTATAGCACTAAAGCAAAGATCCTTCCTAATATACATGGTAATATATACACTGTATCAATCCCAGATTGTTACGATGCAGAATTCTATACACTATGCTGTTGCGTATGTGATAGTCCAACCGGCGGGCATATCAGTTAATTTAATGGCTACATTAATATTTGCTGCCTTTCTTGTCGGAGTGATTGTCGCAACACCATTTTGGGTTAAATACGCTCAAAAAACAAATGATAACAAGAAGATTATGTTAATTTCTGCAGTTGGTTTAGGAATAACTACTTTACCACTGCTTTTCATAACAAGTTATTGGGGTGTTGTTGCTTCGATGTTTGTATGGGGTCTCTTCCTTGGAGGATTTTGGTTTATGATCTTTCCAGTCATGTCAGATGTAATTGACGAATCTGTTGTAATTACAGGAAAACGTGAAGAGGGAATATATGTTGGATTTTCCCAGTTTTTTGCTCGTATAGGAATTATTGCTCAAACACTTACATTCGCTATCGTTCATACTTTAACCGGATTTATTGAAGGTGGAAGTCCAAGTGATCAGCCAGCATCAGCAGCAGTGGGAATCCAAATTCACTTAGGATTAATCCCGGCTATATTTATCTTTATCGGCGCATTAGTCTTTTGGAAATTGTATAACCTTACACCTGAAAAAATCCAAGCAACCCAAGTAAAATTAGGAGAATTAGGATTTAAATAATAATTAAGACCTAAATTTTCGTTTTTTCTTTTTTTTTAATTTATCTAATTATATTTTTTGTCGACAAGTTCTATGAATTTTAAAGAAACTTCGAGAAAATCTTTTAGAACCTTTTTATTAATATTTTCGGGAGCATCTTTGACCGAATGCCAATTAACTGCTTTATTTTTATGTTCTTCAACTCCAAATATGGCAGAAGCTTTATATCCCTTGTGAATATATTGGCACGCATCACAGGCACCAATTCTGAGTTTCACTTTTTTTAGCTTCAAAATGCCCGGATTCTCTATTTTTGCTGCGTTGTAGGCCTCATCGAGTAAGCGATTTATTTCTTCATCGTAAACTGCTCTATGCATGTCTCTTTCAATAATTGCCATTGCCTCTGCAGCCCCACAACATTCCAAAACTACTGTATAAGAATTATCTAACATACCCTGTTCACCGTATTTTTTAACAAAAGCACCTGCTCCTTTATCTCCAACTTCCTCACTTCCTTGCGAACCTAACCAAACTTCAACATTTTTAAGTCTATTTTGGTTTAAGTATTTACCTATAGCTAAAGCGACTGCTGTAGCAGCTAAATTATCATTCGCTCCTAATACTACTGTTTTTCCCAAAAACCCTTTTAATAACCAAATGAAGAAGGGATAAATTACAATAAGTGATAAAAAGTAGATAAGATCAATAATAGTCCAAGAGATAATAACTGAACCATATAATATAATTGAGGGCTCTCCAATAATTTGCGAGATGAATTTCCATAAAGAAAAGATAATTGTATGTACTAAAAAATATAACCCTATAATGGCAATCCACTTCCTTAATTTTGGAGGATAACTTGCTATATTCATCTCCTTGGCACTATCCGTGTGGCCTTCAAATATAATTCGAAATTTTACCTCTCCAGTAGGCTTGATAATACCAAATACATTGCTTGAAGTTTTTTTCTTGAAAAATGGCCATATCCAGCCCTTCATCAGCATCATTTCAGAATACAAGACCCATATTCCAAGAAATACTAAAACAGCTGATAATATTGGTAGGGGAAATTGAAATATCATAAAAATAGGAGAAAATCCTCCAAAAATTCCTGCAATTTTAATAAACCCTTGGGGGTACATGGCAGGTCGCGTTTCAAACTCGTCAATAAAAGTCTCGTCGCAAGATTTATCGAGTTCTTCCTTAATCCAAACATTTGCGTTCTTTTCGGCATCACTACAAGAATATCTTGGTCCAAACTTTTTACATATTGTATCTATAAAATTGTACATATAATCAGAATAAGACTCATCTGTTTTCATAACCAATTCTCAACTTGCAATTAGTAAAATTAATTATGATTAAGAATTCAACATGAATTTTATTTGTATCTCATAATTTTTCTCTTTTTTTTATTTTTTAATGCACAGAGTTTAATATTAGACACATATTTTTTATTCTATATTTGTTAAAAAATGAATAGAATAAGCGTCATGAATATGGAACCGAAAAAATCATCAAAGCGAATCGAAGCAATTGTCTTTATACTTTTTGCGTTAGGTCCCGTTACAGGAAATGTTATTTTAGTTTTATTTGGTGTTCTTTCTTTAGAATTTTCGGTAATTCCAAGCGCGTTACTAATTGCTATTCCATCATTTATGTTCCCATTTGCCTTAGTTCAACTTTTCTCCGGAGCAATTTCAGATATTAAAGGTCGTTTTCCGGTTATTCTTTTAGGTTTATCAATTTTTGGAATAGGAATGATCGTATCATCGTTATCCTTCTCGTTGACGGTTTTTGTTATAGCAAATGTCTTAGCGGGAATTGGTTTCGGTTTTGTTAATCCTGTTTTAATAGCTTTGCTTACAGATATCACTCCCGGACCTAAAATTTCCAAGAAAATAGGCTTGTTAAGTGCTGTTGCTAATTTAGGAGTCGGCTTTGGACCATTGCTTGCGGGACTAATAATTAATATAGGTTGGAGATATTTGTATTTAATATTTTTGAGTATTTCAGTATTAGGAATCCTAATTATTTTTACATTAAGAAAAAATCAACCAGTAACTAAAATTGATGCAGGAATTCGAGCATTTTTCACCGATTTAGCTCAAGAAATTCGTCGCTTACCAGTTATCTTATTGGTTATATCTGCATTTTTACTATCACATACTTCTATTGCAACTATAATCTGGACTTCGCGATCATTTACGCACATAATCCCCGAAACAATTTCAGGAATAGTCATTGCTTTATTCGGAGTAATGGGTTTTTTAGGGGGTATTTTAACGGGACTCACTATTAAGAAAAATGGCGTAAAACTTGCTTTAACTATAGGATTGATTTCATTATTTGTCTCTAATATAATTTTAGTATTATTCGGTAATAACAGTTTCGAAGCGCTTCCGTTCACTTCCTTAGGACTTCTCTTTATGGGTTTCGCCGGAGGAATATTGATGACATTAGTTATGTTTTATAGCCAGATTTTATCAATAGAAAGACGTGGTGCTCTCGCGGGTTTAACTACGGCGTTTCAATTTATCGGAATTGCTTTCGTTCCAACGACTTTTGAGCCTTTTTTTAATTCTGGAGGAATTTCCTTAGTATATATGATAATTCTTATAATTTCTACGATAGTTCTTATTGTTTTAATCTTGTTATATAAATTTGCAAATAAGGAACGCTAAATACGGTAGAGATATTTAATCATTTCTAAAACGCCTTTTTTTCTTAATCACACCAATTTGAATTAATTGTCAAAAATATTATAAATGAAAAAATGATCTTTTAAGATAGAATTAATACGCCCAAGGAGAAAAATATGAAATATGGAAAAGAAAAAAATTATTACCCTTATTGTTCTTAGCACTGTTGGAATAATCGCCATTGGCATTATTGGATGGGCTCCTTGGATTACGGAGGCACAAGCGTATAATCTCGTAATGGAAAAATTAGGAGGACCAGATGAATTATATTACTATTTAGGTGAAATGGTACCACTTAAGGATGTACCTAAAACCTTTGTAAAGCTTCCGTTCGTTTCATTAGTCTATTTTCCAGGGGAAGCGGTATATATCGTAACATTCATTAATTTGGTAATTTAAATATAACCTTTTAAAGCTTTATTTAAAAATTATTAACATTACTAAAAAAAATTGATAACAAAAAGAAAAGTTGAAAAAAATTTAATTTACTCTCTAATTTTCTTGTTTAATTTTTTATTAATTAATTCATAGCGATAATTCCTTCTTTATCTTCCAAGCTTTCTTCACTTTTTACTTTTTTTAAGAAATAGGGATCCATAACTGAGGAGATTTGTTTAAAATCATAGTGTCTGGCGTCAATCGCCTTTAATCGACAAATTGCAGCGCATCTTCCGCAACCTTTACATATAGCAGGGTTAATAAAGGCTTTATTGACAATTAAACTTACATCTTCATACTCCGTTTTTGAATCTATAACTGAAATCGCTTTAAATTGACATACTTCAACACATTGACCGCATCCATTACATTTCTCTGGGTTTACAATCATATCTTTGAAGAAACACTCAATTGCTAGCATAAATGAAAGGTATTCTAATTTTGTTGTTGATATTTCTTTTATACTTAAAAATCTACTTGCACGACCTGCAGCTCCATTTGCCTGTGATATTGAATCTTGAATGTTTTTTGGCCATTGAGCACAACCACATATGAAAATTCCATGTCCTGAAAAATCTAAAGGTCGTAATTTATTATGAGCTTCAATAAAAAAACCATTTTTATCTAAAGGAACATTCAGCATATTTGCTAAATCTTCTATAGCCTCAGGTGGAACCATAGGAGTAGATAATATAATAAGATCAGTATTAAAATCGAGAATATTTCTAGGATTAGTGTCATCATGTAAGTTTATTTTATACTTTTCAGGATTTGGGTTTATTTGAATTATCTCTGGTAAATTTTCAAGATTATATCTCATATAAGTAGCTATTTTTTTTCTCTCACTCATAATATCTTCGAATTCTTTCTTAGCCATATGAAGATCTCTAAAGAGCACTAGAATCTCAAGGTTTGGCTTAAGTTCTTTTAAGATTTTAATGTTTTTAATAGCATTACTACAACATACATTAGAACAATAAGAAAACCCCTCTTTTTGCCTTGATTCTACGCATAAAATGATTGTAATATGGTTTATTTCATCAAGACAAGTCATATCTTGCTTTTTTAGTCTCACTTCCAATTCTAACAAAGTAATTATATTCTCATTTTCTTTACTATATTGAAAATATCCATGCGGTTTTAACTCTTGACTTCCTGTAGCCACTATTATTATTCCTACTTTATCGATATGAGTTTTTTCATTTTTATCTACAAAATTAATTTCATAATTACCAATTGAACCATCAATACTCTTAATTTTAGATTCTAAGTACACGCTGACATTAGGGTGCTTGTTAACTTTCTCTTTAATACTTTTGACAAATTCATTAGCTGCGTGTTGACCAGGATAGATAATATTAATCTGATTTAAATTTCCCCCTAAAATTTTCTCTCTTTCGATAATAATTGTTTGAAATCCTTGAGATCCAATGTTTAATGCTGCGGTCATTCCTGAAATTCCACCGCCTATTATCAACGCTTTTGGAGTAATCTTTATGACTTTTTCGTTTGGAAGTATGCCAATTTCTCTTTCTGTAATCTGTGAATATTTTGCATCATTCAATAATACCGCTACTTGTCCCGCTATGCCACTCGCATGACTTACTGTTTCTGATACATTCATTGGGCTTTGACAGAATCCACATAAAAAGATTCCATCTCTCGTAGATAAAGAAGTATCAATGAAAGATCTTGATTTAAAGAAATTATAATTATCTAGACCGACATTTAAAACTTTTGCTAATTCATTTGTTCCTTTTGAGGGAACTAATGGTGCCGCTAAAACTACCATATTTGTTCTATATTCTTCTTCCTCACCTGTCTTTAAATTTTGATAATGAATTATCAAATCATTAGTTTCTGAATCTTCTTCAATTTCTTTAATTTTTTGGCGATAATATTTAATGTTATAATCATCTTGGGCTTCTTTTGTATATTCATAAAAGTTTTTACCAAAAACTCTGATATTATGCCTAAAAACAGTAACATTTATGTTTTCCGAATATTCTTTTGTCAGTATTGCATTTTTAGCAGTATACATACAACATACTCGCGAACAATACGAAACGCTTTTTTCTTTATAACCAGCACCAACGCATTGTATGAATACAATCGTATCAGGTACTTTTTCATCACTAGGACGTAATACATTACCACCAAATGGTCCAGTAGGACATAAGATTCTTTCGTACTCTAAGGCGTTAACAACGTTTTTATATTGATATCCCCAATGTTCAGATAGTTCTTCACCATACATATCAAAACCAGTAGCTATTACAATTGCTCCAACTTTCAATTTAATCTCCTGAGGTTCCTGATTGAAATCTATTGCTTCAGCTTTGCAAACCTTACTACAAACCCCACATACATCCCGGTTCAAATATAAGCATAATTCAGGATCAATTAGGTAAACTGGAGGGATAGATTGTGGAAATGGAATGTACACTGATTTTCTTTTCCCTAAATTCATATCAAATAGATTTGGGGACTCAATTTTTGGGCAACGTGCTGCACAATCACCACATCCTCTGCATTTTGTTTCATCAATATATCGTGGCTTTTTAACTATTGTTGCTGTAAAAGTTCCAGAACTTTCAGAAACCATTTTTACCTCAGATAAAGTAAATAGCTCAATATTAGGATTTTTATATACTGCAACCATTTTGGGAGCTAGGACACATAAACTACAATCATGTGCTGGAAATAATTTATCGAATTGAGCCATATGACCTCCTATTGTAGGCTCTTTTTCTACTAAATAAACTTTAAACCCTAACTCAGTTAGGTCTAAAGAAGTTTGAATTCCAGCAATTCCTCCACCAATAACCAACACAGAACCTTCCATTATTTAAAACGCTCCTTTTAATATTAAAAATACCTTAAAATCTTTTCTTTTTAAAATAATAATTCTTAACAAATGAGTTAAGAAAATTTTGGTTAATCAATAAATAAGTAAAAATGTTTATATAAATATTATGCACCAAACTTGTCGAGTTTTGATAATGATTCGTATATAAATGATCTGTTTAGGACAAAAAAGGTGTTGTAATGATCAAGACTAAAGATTCTACCAGAAAAAAATGATCTAATTCAAACAATTTGAATTTAATGTCAAAACGATTAAGACTAAAAAACTAATATAATAATTATAAGAGAAATTCATCTTTATTTTCTTAAAAAACTTTTAACGGCCCTAATCTTTTTATATCGTTCGTAAACTCTGTAATTAATTCAGCAAAAAGCTTACCTTCAGAAGCAGACACCCACTCCAACCTAACGCGTTTTTCGTTTATACCCAATTGCTTAATTATTATTTTATGTAATCTTTCAAACCTTTCT
>DAOUUT010000235.1 GCA_030668025.1 Promethearchaeota archaeon | reverse complement strand
TGGACACCGATCTTCTAGTGTTGAATTACCATGTATAATCTCAAAACACGAGTGTCCAATTATTTCGTCATAATCCTTCTTCCATAAGAAATCCAATGTGATATGATTGCACTGGAGAATATTGCTTTCTAAATCAAGTAGTAAGACGCATTCACTCATCGCATCGAATGTTGTTTGCCATTGAAGGGCTAATTCCCTATAGTTTTCTTCGGATTTTTTTAATTTTCGCTCTGCTTTTGTTCTTTCCGTGATATCTTGACCAATAATATATATAAAAAACTCATTGTCTAATTTAATTAAAGATGCCTGTGAATTTACCCAAATTATTTTTCCATCCTTTCTATTAGGTTTAAATTCTATGGGTGGCAGTATTTCTCCTTTAAATAATGATTCGATTCTATTTTCAAATAATTGTAAAACTTCATGAGGAACTATTGGTATTTCTTTGAAATTTTTACCCATTAATTCTTCTTTAGGATATCCATAAATGTCTACAGTACGATCATTACAATCAATAAAAATTCCATCCTTATCTAGTAAAATTATGTAATAAGGGCTATTTTCAAATAAATGTCTGTATTTTTCTTCGGACTTTTTTAATTCTTGTCGTGCAATCTTGCGATCGGTAATGTTTAATGCATATTCTATCATCTGGACGACATTTCCATCCTCATCTAGAATTGGATATCCATAAATTTCATAGATATTCTTATCTCCCCCCTTTCCGTAATGTACATGTTCTACTACGCAAGCTTTTTTAGTTTTTATCACTTCATCAAGTGGACAGATGCAAGGAGCTTCGCAGGGTTTATCATTACCATGAGTAAGGCTATAACAATATTGTCCATGTTCTAAACCCTCAGAAGAGGCGGTAGAGTTAGCTAATGCCACTGTATAATCCTTAACATTTATCACATAAAACGGATGCGTAAGTGATTCTAAAACATTGTTAAGAAATACATTTTGTTTTCGAAATTTTTCTTCCGATTCCTTTAATTTTTGTTCAGCTTTCTTGCGCTCGGTGATGTCAGAATGTACTGAGACAATGACATTTCCATACTCCGGATGATCGAAAAGTGAAACATTCGCATAACACCAAAATGGTGTTCCATCCTTTTTGATATTTAATACTTCTCCATGCCATTCCCCCGTCTCTTTTAAGAGTCCCACGATTTCATTTTTTGTTTCCTCAGGAGTCTTATCAGTTGGAGCATTTACAATAGTAACATTTTTACCAATCAATTCATCGGGATTATAGCCAAACAGCTCTTCAAATGCGGGATTAGTATATATAATTGTTCCATCGTCAAGTTTTATGAGATATACTCCTTCAGATATAATTTCAATGATTTCATTTTGTAATCGTATCTCTTCTTCTTTCTCCTTGCGCGCAGTTATATCGCGAAAAATCGCTAATTTAGAGATGCTACCATCTACATTTTTAAAAGGAGTATCAGTGAGGTTGTAAGTTTTTTGGTTTTTGAGAGAATACCATTCCCATCTTATGGTATTTCCCTTAATTACTTCTTGATTTTTACACCACGGGCAAACTTCCTCTCGATCGTGAAAATAGCTGTAACATTTCTTTCCTTCGTATCGACCAAATTCCTTAGTGAGGATTGGATTTACATATTCTATATCATAATTTGAATCAACGATATACACCCCATCCACCATAGAATTTAAAATGTTGATTATATTAGCTCTCTCAATTAGTAATTCCTTTTCTACCTTCTTGCGTTTAGTAATATCCTTGGAGAATCCAATAATTCCAGTTATATCGCCTGCTTCATCAATTTTTTGGATTTTACTTGTAGAAACCCATCTTTTTCCTACTGTGGTTTCCCTTAGCTCCTCAAAATTTAACTTTGGTTTACCGCTTTCAATAACTTTAAGATCATCGTCCCAATATGCTTGAGCAACCTCTTTAGGGTAGAGATCGAATAAACTTTTCCCCACTAATTCCTCTTTAGATAGATTGTAAGCATTAGCAACACGTTTATTCACGCGAAGAAATTGATTTTGCGTGTTTTTATAAAATACAAGCGCAGGGATGTGATCCATTATATCTTCGAATTCATCAGCAAGAGATTTATATCGAATTTCATATTCCTTTAATTGTTTTGTTCGCTCGTGAACCCTATTGTTTAACTGTTCTACTTCTTTATTCAATCGTTTTAAAGATTCTTCAGATGTTTTTAATTTTTTCTCTGCCTCCTTTTGGTTTGTAATATCTAAAATAACACCATCAATGTAGGAAGGATTTACATTAACTCCTCTGATAGGTCTACCGCGCTCAGAAAACCATCTTATTTCGCCACTTTTATTATTTATGCGGTACTCTACTTCAAACGGAACATTATTTTCTATAGCATCTTTAACAATGTTTGCTACTCTTAATCTATCTTCAGGTAAAATTAACGAGTCAATATAACAAACCTCCCCTCGCTTTAATTCCTCAGGACTATAACCGGTCATGGTTTGAACCATGTCATTAAAGAATATCATTCGATTGTCGTCCTCAAGTAAGATCCTATAAGCTATTCCTAATAGATTTTCAACAAGCTTACAACAAGGATTTTCTCCCTTATTTAAATTACTTATAACCATTATTAAACCTCAACTCGTAAAGAAAAAATTAAATATTATTTTTCTCTTTTTGACAAAAATAAATTGTACTTATAATATTTAACAATTTTTATATTATCAAATTATTAAATGAATAAATATTCACGAAAAAAATTAAAAAATTATCTTTTTTGTCAATAATTCACATTTTTGTTAGAAAAAATTGACATAATTATCAAAAATTGACATGTTATTATGTAATTAGCATCAATTCTTACCATGACATTCCTTTCAAAAACCGCAGGTCATTTATAATTAGTTTAGCTTCGTGATTGGGAACCTTCATGAAAGCAAAAAATTCATTTTGCCAGAAAGCTTTTCCGGATGTTGAAGATCGAATATCCTCAGCAAATTTTATGGAATTTCTTACTGGTAAGAGTACTTCTATGATTGCTTGATAATCCTTTTCTTGGTTGACATCATTAATTTTTGCAGAATACTTGGAAAGCAACGAAAGCGTATTTTTTATGTAATCTGGGTGTAATTGAATAATGGTATGGTAGATTGGTTCAAGAAGGATGAGTTCCGCCTCGTTTAAAGCCTCTTTAATTGCATTGTAGAACATTGCAGATAATTCCGTAAACGCGTTTTCTTCATCAAGTTTATTTACGACTAGTTCTTCAATTGTAATTTTTAGACTTGTTAATTTTTCGCCGCATAGAGGTCCATATAAGAGGATTTTACCAATAATTCCTACAATAGTATCTTTATAAAATTGATTTAAATCTTCTTTTAAATTATAGATTAAAATATTATTATTATCGTAATTCATCCAAAAGTCTTGGATTTCATCCGTTGTTAAATCTGTTAATTCTTCTAACAATTCTTTCAATCTTGCTTTTGGTTTGATAGCTTTAAAAGCGTGAGTCTGAAAAAATCTAGAAGTTTTATCGTCTAATCTCTCAATTTTAAGTTTAAGGGAATTTTTATTGAATTCTGATTCTACTGAAACAATAGATGAACTATGCATGCAAGACTCTTTAAAAACGGCTCTTGGTTCCGATGTTGAGACCTCAATACCTCGTTTTTCAAGTTCATTTGCAGTAACTTCAAGGTGTAAAGGTCCCACGCCTGAAAGTAGAAATTCGCCATTTTCTTCATTTATTTCAAATAATAAATTAGGATCTTCAATTAGTATGTTTTCGATGATTTCTTTCATTTTATCTAAGTCTCTTAAATACTCTGGTTCGATAGAGACAGTAACAACGGGATTAGAAACATATTTTACGTTTTCAAATGGAATCATCTTATCAATATAATTTTTATTAATTATTGTCTCGCCGCTTTTTACTTGCTTTAAACCTTCTATAGCAACGATGTTTCCAACAGGTATTTCTTCAACTTGCTCTCTTCTTTGACCCATAAAAATTGCGGTTTTTCGAATGGTCTCGAAAGTATTCTCTTTTAATAAAAATACTTCCTCTTTATTGAAACAATTTCCGGAAAATATTCTTCCAGTTGCGACCAAAATGTGCTTATCTGCTTGTACTTTACTCAAACATATTATTAAAGGTCCATTTGGATCGCAAGTAGTCATAGCTTTTCCAACTTCAGATGTCAAATCTCCGCCCCAAATCTTACCTATTCTATATTTCTGAGCTTCAATAGGATTAGGGAGGTGGTCGACAACCATTTCTAGTATTGCGTTGTGTATTGGAAAATAAACAGCTAAATCAGCATAGGTTTCTTTAGTGTATGTTTCTTTTTGATACCGCGCTCTAATATCCGAAAACTTTAGCTCGTTGTTTTCTAAGATATTTAACGTAAAACCCCATTTGTGGAGCGCTGAGCCGAAAGCGACGTTTCCATCGGCAGGAGATACTTGCCACTCTTTTTTGAAGGGTTTGTCTGCGTATCTTTTAATAAGCGTATTAAAATCTTTAATAATCCTTGTATATTTTTTCCTTATTTGTTCATCTGTTAGCTTTAGCTCTCGTATGAGGCGATCTACTTTATTAATATAAAGTACTGGTTTCACACCTTCCTGTAGAGCTTGTTTAATAACCGTTTCAGATTGAGTTATTACTTCCTCAACAGCATCAACAACTACAACAACTCCATCTATTAACCTTAATGCACGAGTTACTTTGCCGCTAAAATCTAAGTGACCTGGTGTATCAACAAGATTTATTAGAAAGGGGTCGTGGTCTTTAAGAGATTTTTCATAGTATAATGAAATATTAGTAGATTTCATGGTAATTCCGCGTCTTTGTTCTTCTTCTAAATAATCTAGCGCACGTGCTTCACCTGCTAGATCGGGTGAAAGCAAACCCGCTTCACTTAAAAGAGAATCGCTCAGAGTTGTTTTACCATGGTCTATATGGCCCACAAACCCAATATTTCTAATCTTCTGAGTCTTTTCCATCATATTTAGAATCTCAGAAATCTCCTTACGACGAGGCATCCTTACTTTATTCTCTTGTTAATTATTATAAATATATAATTAAACCATGATTGATTTGATTAAAATTTTAGGTTTATTTGAATGTAATAGGAGCGGGAAATGAGTAATCTCATTACTCAAGATCTTCTTCATTAAGTTATGGAAAATACCAATACTTTCAGTTGGGTCAGAGCTTTCAACGAAATCATTTCCCGCATATTTAAGTAATTACAATTATAAGACAACATCAACATCGATTCTTACAATTCTTCCGTCGACATGCAACCGTTTATCGCAATATAATTCTATCGCTTTAGGAAAGATTTTGTGCTCTAATTCTAAAACTCTTGGTCCTAAAGTTTTTTCTGTGTCGGTATCGTACACAGGAACGCATTTTTGGATGATGATTGGTCCATGATCCGATTGAGGATCCACAAAATGAATTGTAGTACCAGAAATCTTTACACCATATTCTAAAACATCTTTGTGAGCGTGCATACCTTTGAAAGAGGGCAAAAGGGCAGGGTGTATGTTCATAACATTCCCATCGAAAGCATCAATAAAACTTTGGCTTACTAATCTCATATAACCGACTAAAACAACTAATTCACAATCGTATTTTTTTAGTACAGCTATCATCTTTTTATCGAATTCTTCTCTGGGGAGATGAAGAAACTTATTAGATTCAATTAATTCATATGATATGTTATGATTTTTCGCTCGTTCCATGCAAAATGCTCCAGTTTTGTTACAAATAAGCACTTTTACGCTCGCCTTATGTTTTAAAATGCCCCCCTCACATGCTTTAATTATCGCTTCGAAATTACTCCCAGAACCAGAGGCAATCGCACCTATTTTTACTTTTGACATAGTTCCTTCTAATTTTCTCTTTTAAAAAAAGTTTATCAATAAAGCAAAAGAAAAACCCACTCGTACTAGTTTTGGATAAAATCCATAATGACAATATTTTTATTCTATTAACTCATATAATATTTAGAAATTAGAATTAATTCGTTGTTAAATTTAATCTCTGGTATTAATAC
>DAOUUT010000194.1 GCA_030668025.1 Promethearchaeota archaeon | reverse complement strand
AACGGTGATTTGGATTACGCCCCTAACTTTCCTCAAAGTATTGCGTATGTATTTCCAGTAGAGAAAAAAAGAGCAGAAGTGGGTTTAATGTTGCGAATGGCACAAGTACCTCAAATGAAAACCGTTAAAATACCTGATCATGATGAAATTATGATGGTTTGGAAAAATTTGAAGAAAGATCATCCTGGATTTAGTGAGTTTTTTAAAAAGGCTAAAATTGATTACGAGGAATTAACATATATACCAAACGCTAAAATGGTCGAAAATTTTGTTCCATACCCTGGTGTTGTTCTTATTGGAGATAGTGCAGGATTTGTTAATCCGTTTGGATCTTCAGGTTTGTACTATTCAATGGAAATGGCAGACTTCTGGGTTGAAAATATCTCGAAAAAAATGAAAGAACTTTCTGATAGCAACATGGACTCTAATAAATATCACGAGTATATATGGAGCTCTGAAAATATAGAGGAATATACAAAAAAGTTTGAAGAATTTGAAGTATATAAACAAGTGAAATCTATGTATAATCTTATAGGGGCTTTCGAATATAAAATATTTAACCGATTAAGAACTTCCGATAAGATTAACAAAAAATGGGATTTTATATCTTCTCTCTTAAGTCAAGTATGAAAATCAATAAAAATCCTTATTCGATGATTTAATGAGGTTTATCTTTACTCAATCTTCAATCGAATAATCGATGTTTTGGCGCCAAATCGAAGAAGTATCTCCTTTAGCTTTCTTTTCGTTAATACCACGAATAACTGAATATATAGGCACCGTTTCTTTCTTAGACCCGTTATAAACCTCGATTTTACTGCGAAAATTATCTAAAAATTCCTTTCTCTCTTCACGATCTTTAGAATTCTTAAACTGGTGCTTTTCGAATTCCCAGTCAGAGTACTTAAGAATTTCATGCCTATTTTTTTCTGTCATTTCAACCTTATGCAGCATTAAAAAATAGCCAAGAACCATAAATGCTAAACGAGACTTCTTTTTATTAGCATGAGCTACTAATAAATTATAAGATCTTTCAATTAAAACCCTAAACAAGTCTTGAGGGACTTTTCGAGGATACATCTCTTTCTCATCGGGTGTAAGGTGATACTTCGCAATTTTAATAAACTCGTAATAAAAAACCCAAGCCTCTTTGTTTCCCATTATAGAATACGACCAAGTGCCAGTTTTTTTTTGTTTACCAAGAACTTCATCTCTAAGGCTCTTTACGAAAGGTTTCCCCGATTTCACCCCCATCAATTCACTTCCCATATCGAATCTAAAAACACCCTTTCATTAGGTGTAGGTGTAATTTTAAAAGAATATGCTGGTGAATTAAAAAGATCATCTGGAATCTTTAGCTTTAAATTTTCTTCCATTTGTGACCATTCAATTTCATTATTGTTCCCCAATAATTGAACTGTTGAATTTTCATCGATTAATAGGGATTTAATCTCTAACTCCCTTTCCTCAGGCTTTTCAAGTAACGTTACGTAAAGGGACTCTTGAGTTTTGGTATATCTCACTTCTATTCCATCTACGGTTTTCCCTTCTGCTTTTACCCAAGGGCGCGTATCATAAATAGCTTCCCCATTGATTTCAAGCCATTTTCCTAAATTAAGTAATAATTTCCTTTGAACTTCTGGGATAGTGCCATCTGCCATGGGACCTACATTTAAGAGGAGGTTCCCGTTTTTACTTACGATATCTACGAACATTCTAATTATTTTTTCTGAATCGAGATAATCTTCTTCATTTTCCATTCTATTATAGCCATAAGAATTGCCAATTCCTCGATTTGTTTCCCATTTCTTCTTCATTATTTTATTAAAAACTTCATATTCGGGCGTCAAATAATCATTATGATGTACTCGTGGATAATTATCTCCTTTTTTACGAATTTGTTTCCATCGATCATTGATGATTCCTTCAGGAAATTTAGTATAAAAATACTCAAATATTTCATATGCATTTGTTGGTACATAGCCAATATCGTTCCAGAGAATAATAGCATTATACCTATCTATTAATTCGTACCAGTGATTATTTGCATACTCAATATACTCTGCTGTTCTAACTCCATTTTCGACAAAGGATTTTCCATCTTTAATCGGTTCTGAATTAAAAGACCAATCTAATGTGCCAGAATAATAAAAACCCATTTTCAAACCCTTTTTCCGAACTTCTTTAGAAAGTTCACCAACGATATCTCTACTTGCCTTATAATTTTTTTTTTTGGATTAGGATATTTACTAGGCCATAGAAGAAAACCATCGTGATGCTTTGTTACTAAAACTACATATTTTGCTCCGGCTTCATTGAATAGCTCTGCCCATTCTTTAGGGTTCCACTTCTTTATTTCTTCATTAAAAATAGGAATAAAATCATCATATACAAAATCTTCACCATACTTATCTTTATGATATAGTTGAGTAGGACTTCCCTCTATTCTTAAGGAATTGAGATACCATTCAGCATAGGGGTTATTCTTGAAGTGTTCTTCCAAATCTCTTTTCATGGATTCTACTAAATCTAAGCCTGTAACGGCAAAGGAAGGAACAGAAAAAAGTCCCCAATGTATGAAAATCCCAAGTTTTGCATTATGAAACCAATCTGGCACTTTATGTTTTTTAACTGATTTGTAATTCGCTAATCTCAATTAAAGCGATCTCTTTAGAATTAAATTAAAACGAATAACTCTTATTAAAATTTAAACTTTATTTAATATTTAATAACAGTTTTGCCTAATTACTATCCATGGAAAAAAAATTAATGTTAAGTAATAAAATTTGTATCATACCTAAACCTGTAAATATGGCTCTAGGAAAAGGAAAGTTCATTATAACAAATAAAACTATTATTGAATCCGATCCGAAATTAAATGATGTTGCTAAATTTTTTAAGCGTTTATTAAAACCAGCAACGGGTTTTGATTTGTTAATAGGGAATTCTAAATCTGAAAAAAATAAATATAACACAGTTATTTTAAAAATCGATAAAGAAATTAATAATTTGGGTGAAGAAGGGTATTTTCTCAACATTAATCAAGAACGCATTATAATATCTGCTCCCAGTCCTGCGGGTGTTTTTTATGGCATTCAAACCCTTCGTCAATTACTTCCAGCTGAAATAGAACGCGTTACTATTAAGAGCCATATTGAATGGTCTGTTCCTTCTGTAGAAATTAAAGATTATCCTCGATTCTCTTGGCGAGGATACATGCTTGACGAAAGTAGACATTTCCTTGGTAAAGAAGTTGTTAAACGGGTCCTAGATATGATGGCACTCTTTAAGATGAATGTTTTTCATTGGCATCTTACAGATGATCAGGGTTGGAGAATTGAAATTAAGAAATATCCCCTCCTAATAGAAATTGGATCAAAAAGGAAAGAAACCCAAATTGGAGGTTTTATAAGTAGAAAAACTGACAATACGCCCCACGAAGGATTTTACACTCAAAAAGATGTACAAGAGATAGTTGCCTATGCAGATAAACTTTTTATTAAAATTATTCCAGAGATAGACATGCCCGGCCATTCAAAAGCAGTATTAGCAGCTTATCCTGAATTAAGTTGCACCAGAGGTCCATTTGAAGTACCAATTAAATTTGGAATTAAAAAGGATGTTTTTTGTGTTGGTAAAGAGGCTGTATTTGAATTTATGCAAAACGTCTTAGATGAGATAATTCAATTATTTCCCTCGTATATTATTCATATTGGAGGCGACGAAGTTCCTAAAAAAAGATGGAAAGAATGTCCTGAATGTCAAACGAGAATAGAATCAGAGAGCCTTAATGATGAAAAGGAGCTCCAAATTTATTTTACAAATAGGATAATAACATATCTAACCTCTCGCGATTGTAGAGTAATGGGATGGAATCAAATTCTAAGTGATAAGCTATCTGAAGATGTAATTGGACAATATTGGATTTTTGGTAAAAATGAAGTTACGAAACACCTAAAAAGAGGAGGAAATATTGTAATGTCGAAATTTGGTTACACTTACCTTGATTATTCCTATTCTTTTACTTCTCTAAGTAAAGCATATCGATACGAACCTATTCCTAAAAAATTAATAAAGGAATATCATTGCAATATCTTGGGAATAGAAGCTCCTATGTGGACAGAATGGGTTAGAAATGTAAATGAATTAGATTGGCAAACCTTTCCTCGCCTAATAGCATTTGCGGAAACTGGTTGGACATTGATAGAACAGAAAAACTTCAAAAATTTTAAAAAATGCCTTGGAATTATTCTTAAACGGTTAGATATGCTCGGAGTTTCCTATGCCCAGAAAGATGAATACGAACCGCACTTAATCAAAAAGATATTTGGATTTTTTACTATGTTAAAAGAACCAAAAAGAAGATCTTTATGTTAGGAAAACCGCATGATGTTTTGATTTTAGAAAAATATTGATGTTTAAGAATTAATTAAATCACGAATTTCTTTATATCCAATTATTTTTAAATCGTACTTCTCAACACATTCTTTAATATACGGATTAGTGAATGCTCCAAAATCTAGGTCTCGCCAACTTGCTGAATCTGGGGTTATAGCTTTCAATTCAGGGCTCATTTTAGCTGGGTGGAATAAAAAATGCGTTAGACCAGGTTCTATTTCTGCAAACATTTTGCAATAATATTCTACTTTGTTAGGATGCGCTCCCAATGTGTCAATAATAATATGGTCTAAAAGAGGAGTGCCATTTTCCTCTAAATTTGCAAACATTTTTAAGTAAATATCGGCATGTTCTCCTAGTCCCAAGGCGATTAATTCTTCTCTAGTTAATTTTGGTAAAAAAGCGACAATATTGAATTCTCGCGCTAACTTTAAATAAGACGGAAGGAATTTGGGATTCATTACAGTCCCCATATGTGAATCTATATGCGTAACATCGATACCATTATCAATAGCCATTTGAATCTGTGAGCGCATTTCAATTTCTGCTGCTTTAACACTTACATTTGCAATTGCCTCCTCCGATGTACGCCAGAGCGAATTTTCTGAATCCAATAAGCCAGATTTAGGATCAACGCTACTCAATGCCCGCCAACGATATAATTCGTATTCACATGTAAGAGTTAAATGCACACCAACATCATATTTAGAATTATTTTTACAAATAGATACGGCTTCTAAAAACCAAGGTGCAGGCGTAATAATAGAGCCACAACTAGCTACTCCAAAGTCTAAACATTTAAAAGAAGCTAAATTTGAGGCATGAGAGAAACCTATATCATCTATATGAAAAATAACAACTTTGTCTGAAGCTTCAAACCCTAATTTTTCTATAAGTGTAAGATTTTTCATGTTTAATTTTCAAACAGTATAAAGTAAGTTCTAATGATTAAAGAAGATCATTTGACAAGTGTTATTATTTTTACCAAATCTTACAAAACCATTCTAAATTGTGTTAAAAACGCTATTATTATTTAAAATTTGGTAAGTATTCTTTCTGAAGCTCAGTCATTTCGTTATATATTGCCTCTGCCATTTTAAAACTACCGCAATTAACATCTATAGCTATACATGCTATAGCAAGATCCTTAGACTCCTGTAAGATAGCTTCAACGCATAAATCTTGGATCGAAGCTTCTATGCGGAGTAATGCGGCAATATGTTTTGGAATTTCACCTAGTTTGACTCCATGTATACCCTCTTTATTTACAATTGCAGAACATTCAATCACCAAATCTTGAGGAAGATTTTCTATAATTCCATCATTTGGTATATTAACTGCAATTTCATATGAATTTTTATCCTCAATTAAAGCTTCGATAATTGGTATCGCCCGTTCTCCAGATGGGTCCCTCATAAACATTCCTTTTCGGGGATATGTTCCTTTCTTAAGCCTTTTATAATATCTAGAAAGCTTAGCATAACTTCCTTTATTTACTTGTTCCATTCTTGTAATCCAATCCTTTAAATCCTGGATTGTTGTATAATGAGACCCAATTTGTATATATTCGCATATGTGATTGTCACCCACGTAAGGAAAATAGCCAAATCTTTTGTATACTTCAAAAGTTAAATCAGCATAATGAAACCTATCCCTTTTGTCTTTAAAATATTCCAAGCATTTTGAGTTAAATTCTGGCATTAGATCCTTTCCAGTGGCTATATCCTTTAACCCAAGTAGGAAAGCAAAATGATTCAAACCACCAGTAGTTAATTGCATTTCGCTTATATCCTTATTTAACATATTAGGTAAATGGTGATTTGTTAATAACTCTATTTGATGGCAAAGTCCAACGAACTTTATTTTAGGAACAGCTCTTTTAATTGCTAAACATATTCGGGACATGGGGTTTGAGTAATTTATAAAGAATGCATTAGGGCAAATTTTTACAACATCTTCTGCAATTCTTATAATTTCAGGGATTTGTCGTGCGCTATGGAAAAACCCACCAGGACCTCCATTCTCAGCCATCATTTCCGTAGAACCATGTTTTCTTGGTATCGTATTATCTTGCCAACGTAATTCGAATCGATCTCCCTTTTCAATGGAAGAAATAACAAAATCTGCATCCTTTAATGCTTTCGATCTAATTGTTGTTTGCTCGATATTGAACTTACTTTCAAGCTTCTTATTGTCTTCTACAACAATTTGATAAACCATTTCTAGCTTTTCTTCGTCAATATCATGAAGAACAACAGTTGATCCCGATAATACGGAACTAAGATTAAGATCCATCAATGTAGCAGGACCAAATGAAGCACTCCCTGCTCCAATTAAGACTATCCTTTTTTCCATGATTCTACCTGCATTAATTTTGATAAGAAAATATCGCAAATTAGATAAATGTCACTTACCTTATAATATAATAGAATATGGTAGAAGCATTACGGTATGGCTTAGTAGGTTATGGCCTCAATGCGTTAGGTCATACATCAGAGCTAAAAAATCATTCAAGATTAATAGGGCGTACAAGATGGATAGTTGGGTTCGATCCAGATCCTAGAGCGAATCAAATGCTCAATAAAATTAGAAATATAAAAGTAGCTAAATCTTTTGAAGATCTTTTAGATACAGCCGATCTTGATGCAGTAATAATTAGTAGCCCCCCACAATATCACGCAGATCAAGCTGTTGCGGCACTAGAAGCGGGATTACATGTATTCTCGGAAGTACCTATGGCAATTAATGAAAAAGATATTAAAAAAATCATAAACGCTGAAGATAATTCAGGAAAAGTTTATCAACTTGGTGAAAATTATTGTTTTTTCTCAGAAGTCTTATTT
>DAOUUT010000288.1 GCA_030668025.1 Promethearchaeota archaeon | reverse complement strand
TTCAATGATTTCATCGTATTTGTAGCGAGGAAAAGGTAAATTTGGAGCTAATGTTTTATCTTCCATGTTTAAAACTTTCAAAGCAGGCATTCTATTTTCTCGAACATCTTCTATGACATTGTAAACCAATTCTTCTAAAATTTTTTTAACATCATTCATGTCGGCAAAAGACATCTCAACATCTAACGTGAAAATCTCGCATAAATGCCTTTTCGTATGGCTTTTCTCAGCCCTAAAGGCGGGGCTAATTTCAAATACCCTTTCATACACTCCACCTAATTGTTCTTTATATAGTTGAGCAGATTGTATTAAAAACGCCTCTTTATCGAAATACATAATTGGGAATAACTCAGTACCCCCCTCAGTCGCGGAACCTATTATTTTAGGGGTAGTTATTTCTGTAAAATCTTGTTTAAGTAGAAAGTTCCTAATTGACATTAAAACTTGCCCACGAATTTCAAAAATTGCTTGGTTTCTTAAGGATCTCAAATCTAACGCTCTATTATTAAGTCTAAGATCAAGTTCTGAAATTGTTTCTCCAGTCATATCAATAGGAAGTTTATCAGGAGTCCTATTTAAAATTTTAATTTCAATTGGAATAATTTCAATCCCACCTGGTGCTTTTTCAAATTTTTTCACTTTTCCTTTAATCATAAGACAATATTGATAACCAACTTTTGCTTTTTCAAATATCTCATCGGAAACGACTCCTTTTTTTAAAGTGATCTGTCGTTCGCCATATTTATCTTGTAAGTTTATAAACTTTAGACCTCCAAGATCTCGATAATTTCTTACCCATCCAGCAAGAATTACCTCTTGACCGGCTAATTCAGGCGTAACATCCCTTGTATAGTGAGTTTTCCTCCAACCATTCATTTCATCAATAGACATATTAACCTTTAAATCTCAAGTTTTATTTAAATTAAATTTGAAAAGGAAATTAACAATAAATTTTTTGTTATCTTATAATTATAATTAATTAAAAATGCCAAATCTATATTGGAAAAATAAAGATAAATTTGAAAAGTCTAAAACACGTGAAACTCAAATTACTTATCCTTTTCAAATATTGGAATCAATAAGAAGCCCCACAATCAATAAATTCATTTCTAATAATGAATTAATTCAAAAAAATACTGAGAGTAACCAAAAAAACCGACTTGAAGTCAATGATTGGGATAATCTCTTAATTTGGGGCGATAATAGAGATGTTATCAATACGCTTATAAAAAAATTTTCAAAGAAGATAAGAATAATATACATCGATCCTCCTTTCGCAACTGGAGGTAATTTCAAATTCAAAACGCTAATAGGTGAAAACGACGCTTTTGAGGCCACTAAGGCATACTCAGACACATGGAAGGGAGGAATAGATGCATATATCGATTTTTTATACGAAAGATTAGTATTAATGAAAGAGTTACTTGCTGAAGACGGAAGCATTTACGTGCATTTAGATTGGCACGTTTCTCATTACATAAAAATAATTATGGACGAAATCTTTGGTATAGAAAATTTTAAAAATGAAATAATATGGGCTTATCCAGCCGCATCGGCGAAAACGAGACGTTTTTTTATTCGTTCTTATGATGTGATATTATTTTATACAAAATCGGATGATTATGTATTTAACAACGACCCAAAGATCTACATGGAATATTCAAACCGAGTTAAAAATAATCTTAAAAAAGACGAAAAGGGAACATATTACTACAGAGGAGGAAGTCATAATGGTAAAAAATTATCGCGAAAAGTATATGTCCGAGAAAGTGGAATTTTTCCTCGAGATTTATGGAACGATGTTCCATACATTAGAGCAAATACTTTAGAATATCAAGCTTTTTCAACTCAAAAGCCAGAAAGATTATTGAAAAGAATTATCCTTGCATCTTCTAACGAAACAGACATAATAGCAGATTTTTTCTGTGGCTCTGGCACAACATTAGCAGTAGCAGAAAAACTTGGGAGGCGATGGATTGGTTCAGATATGGCAAAACACGCGATAAACATAAGTCGCAAGAGAATCCTTGACATTTATAATAGTAACGATCTTATTAATTGGAAAAAAAAATATAAAAAAAATCCTTATCCATTCAAAATTTTAAGTGTTAACAAAAATCTCCAAGATATTAGCACTTATGATGAATTTTTTGTGAATAACCTTCAAAAGACAAAAAAAAGAACTCTATTTCAAGATGCGAAATTTGAAATTAAGATACTACAAGATAATAATACGGTATCAATAGAATTAGTAGACTATTTTATTCCAAATTTAGATTTAATTGAGAATAAACTTAAAAAAAAGATAGAATCTTTTTCTGATTGGATAGATAGTTGGACTATTGATTTTAATAGTCAAAACAATTATTTTAGCGTGATGTGGATTTCATACAGAACACCAAAAAACCGTAAACTAGATTTAACCTCATATCAATATTATTATGAAAAATCAGGTAAATATCAAATATCAGTAAAGGTAATTGATATTCTTGGAAATGAGACCTCTCAAGAATATGAAATAAGCATTAATTAATTCTTTATTTTATTATCTCACGTAATAACATTGTTGCGTAAGAGCCTTTCTGGAGAGAAAATTCGATTTTTAATTTATTCTTATTTTGGAAGTAGTCGTCTTCAGTATATTCCAATAATTTTAAACCAAGCGGTTTAACGATCATCGGCCTAAAAGAACCTTTAAATTTATAAGTGTACAGTAATTCATTATTAAATAATTCTGCAGAAATTTGCTCCTTATCGAGAATTTCTAAATATAGAGATTTCATTAAAGGGAAATCGTCTAAGTTTGTGTTATACCCTATTAATGGTATTACAATTCTTGCTCGATTTAATTTATATGCTTCTTGTAAAAATTTATCGTACAACCCACCGTATGTATATTTTATTTGAGTAATGTTTCCATTATCATCATCTAAGATAACAAAAACATCACCCTTAATTGGTGTATATAAAGATTTTCCATATTTATATCTTAACGATAGAATATTATTAAACAGATAAGACTGAAAAGAGCTAATCAATATTTTAATAAGATATTTAGGTAAATGATTAATCGCTCCCTCGTAATCTCTTGGATTATCTAATAAGTATTTAATCATAGCCCTTTCATAATTTAAACTTTCAGGGAATGAATTGTAAGCTTTTTCAAGGTCACCAGATTTTTTTAATTTCTCACGTACTAGTTTGGATTGAGGTAATTCTGTTGAATAAGTTGCTAAGACAAACTCGTCATAAGCCTTTTGATATTCGCCTTCTAATATAAATCTCCCTATTATATGTGAATTAGGCCTAAAAGTACCAAATCTTTGAAGTCCGTAGTAATTAGGAAAACCACGAGTGTGTAACTCGTTTAACAACTCCTTAATTCTTTTTTCTTCATTTACTTTTTTTTCGATATTTCTAAGAGTAATTATAAAATGATTACCCCTATTACTTCCCAATTTAACGGGCTTCCTTGTAGGCGTTATGCCTCTAAAAAAGATATCTTTTAACTTTAATTTTTTTAGTTTTTCGACGTGATTTCCTTTAATCGAGGCCATTTGGACGCTAATAGAACGCTTATCTTTTAACCCCGCAACTTCTATTAAATTAGGATGTATATTCAATGCTCTACTAATCATCCTTATCGCTCCAAAGGTATCTCTATTGATTTTCACTAAATTAAATGTCGTATACCTATCTTTTGAATCTTCAGAAAAACTAGTAGTGTTATTATACCCGCTGATTTCGAGAATTTGTCCTGTATGGGTTATCTCTTTAACAATAAAGTCTTTATATTTTTTTTTATAAATAGCACTAATACCGCTAAAACCTGGTGTGGAATAAATTTCAATTCCTACGCCTTTTTCAAGTTCTCTCTCGTTTTTATTTTGAAAAATAT
>DAOUUT010000187.1 GCA_030668025.1 Promethearchaeota archaeon | reverse complement strand
TTTATTTAGGAATAATGAAAAATTCTTTTCTTCGTTCTCTAACAATTTTGGAATTTTAGACCAACTCAGTTTTTATCTGATATTTTATTTAAATATTTTTACCGTTATATATTTCAATTTAATTTATTTTAAGTCTTTCTACAATTATTCTTAAATAAAATAACATCAAATCTTAATTAAAACTAAAAAGTTAATTAAATTATGAGAAAGTTAATTTATTTAGGGTGTTTATCAAGCTCAAAATATAACGAAACTTGCGAAAATGGAATAAAGATCATTAAATTCCTAGACGAAGACTACGAAATACTTGATGGTGTCCCCTGTTGTGGTGCGTTATCTTATCACATTTCAAGCGACGAAGAATTAAAGAAACATGTAGAATTTGTGAATAATTGGTTTAAATCAAATGATGTTTCTAAAATTGTTACGATTTGCGCAGGTTGTTATAATTATCTAACTCGCTATTATAAACAATATTTGGGTTCTGATTTCAACATCGAAGTTAAACACCTTTTACAATTTATAGCTACACCTGAAAATTTAAAGAAGTTGAATTTAAAGCATTCTGGAAAAAAAATAACTGTCAATTATCACGATGCTTGCCATCTAAGAAATGCTATTACACCTATCATCGAAGAACCAAGAGAAATTATCAACTCAATTGAAAATATAGAATTATTTGAAATGGAAAATACTAAAATTAATAGTATTTGTTGTGGAGCTGGCGGAGGTGTTTATGCTACTTATAAAGAAAATAGCGATTATAATGCTAAATCGATTTTTGATCAAATGAGGAAAGGAAAAGCTTTGTTGACAGCTTGTCCATTCTGTTATACTGCATTAAAAAGAGTACGAGAAGAAAATAGTATAAAAAAACCTGTAATTAAGTTTGAGGATTTTATAATTAAAGTAATGAATCAAGAGGATCCAATAATATGAGTGAGAAAGGAAAAGAGTTATATAAAGAAGTAAAAGAAAAAATAGAACAATTAAACGATAAAGATTCAGTCTACAGCAAGTTTGGGGCCATTTGGAAGTTAGCAAGCTTAGGTAAGTATCGATCCTTCGATTTACGATATCTTTACGAAGATACTAGTAGAGAATTTGTTGAAGCACACAAAGAACATCTTACCAAAATACGTGAAGATTTCGTTGAAAATATTGAGGAACATGTAAAAAAATGTATAGAGGTGATGCGTAAGGCTAATAAATTTAAGGTTTATTACGCCAAAACAAACGAAGAAGCCCAAAAATTCTTTATGGAAGAGTTAGGAGATAATAAAGTATTATACAAATCAAAATCTTTGGAAGCAAAGGATATAGGAATAATTGATGTTTTAAAGAAAAATAAAATAGAAATTAAAGAAACAGATTTAGGCGACGTCCTATGTCAACTATTTGATTACAAACATCCAAGTTTCACTTTAGCTCCTGGAGTTCAATTTACTGAAACCGAAATCGTTGCAAAAATGAAAGAAAAATATGGAATAGATGTAGAAGCGAAAGCAGAAGCAATCGTGGCCTACTATAGGAAGAATTATCGACCCGAATTACTTAACGATGTTAAAGTTTCTCTTACATCGGCTAATGCAATTTCTGCAAATGATGGTTCTATCGTTCTAATTGAGAACGAAGGGAATATAAGTCTCTTAACTAGGGCGACTGAGAAACACATCGTTGTAGTAGGAATACAAAAAATCGTGCCAAATGTTTTCGATGCTCTAATTGTATCTAAAATACATGAGAGAATTAATAATGTAGATGGAGCTTACATTAGTTTTATATCCGCGGCATCAAATACTTCCGATATTCAAGGGAAGCGCGTTTTTGGGATGTATGGTGCGAAAGAAGTAGTTGTAATATTTGTAGATGACTGGAGAATTAAAGCAGCAAAAGAAAATCTATTTTATAAAGATATTTTAAAATGTATCGCATGTAAAAGTTGTGATTATGTATGCACAGCTTCTCGAGCATTTGGTAATATCTATGCATCAAAATACGGTATTGGAGCAATAAACATCGTTCGAGATTATATTCATAATGGAATCGAAGCTGCTGTTAAAGATGGTTTATTTTTATGCACAGGTTGCGAAAATTGTAAGAATTGGTGTCCTGTGGGAGTTGATTTAGCAGAAATCATGAAAACACTTAAAAAAAAAGCTACTGAAAAAGAGCTTTGTCCTCCTTCGTTAAAAGAATATAAAGAAAAAATATTCAGAGATAAGAACCCATTCATTTAATTTTAGAATAATATTATTTTTGTTTTGGTGCAAAATTCAGTGATTCAATATCAACATTTAAAGTAATATAAAATTGGATTGATTTAATAATCCTATATTGTAATATAATCAATAGCTAATTAAAATAATAAACTAACTATTGTTTGAGTAAGTAAGCAAATAGTAAATAGCATGGAAAATGTCCCAAATTTCTCTTTCTTTCCAAATTTACCCACCCATCTGCTCCCAGATTCTTTCCTGACTTTGAAAGCACCAGTTGATATTACTATACTAAAAATTGCACCGTAAGTAAACATTCCAAGAATAGATCCAAAATCAATAATATTTAACAAGTAAAGTTCTAATGCTAAAAAAACTACGAGTGGTAAGAATACTATTTGAAACAAAAATATTGTTGATTTTAAATTTTCTATCACTAGCTGAAATTTATTGAAACTATGAATATCCTCCTTTTCCTTAACTCTAAGTATAAGTTGCAAACAAATTTCACCGATTTCATTTAATATATATTTTCCATTAACATCTTTTTTAATCAGTAAATCGTCCATTTCTCTTAAATGATAGTTTAAAATACTACTTTCCGGAATATTAAGATTTTTCAAAATCTGTGAGTAAGCTTGTGGACTTTTAGATAATTGTTTAAGAATTCCTCTCCGCAATGGATGTTTTAATAAGTTAAAAATTTGTGAAAGTTCTTTTTCTGAGAGATATTTATTTAGTATTATCATAATCACCAAATAATCAGAAAAAAGATATTGTTATAAACTTTTTTGGAAAATTTTCTTTACAAAAAAAAACTTACTTATTTTCCACTGGAAAATCGTAGCTCATAAAAATCTAAATGCATTTTATGTTAAGTTCAAAAAGGATTATTAGTTCTATGTAAAACCTATAGCTGATACATACTTGAAAGGATTGTATTTGCTCTCAAGATTGCCAAATCTTCAAAACCTAGAATTTCAGCGAAAGTTCTTTCCCCATTGCATGTTGATTTTAGTTTATCCCACAGACCTTCTGCAATATCCTCAACTGTTTTATTTTCAGTAAAAATTTTACTTGCGTCAACATCGATATTACCTACCATCCATTCACAACTTCGCTTATTCCCACAAACTTTGATTACAGGGGCAACTGGATTACCACATGGACTTCCTCGACCTGTTGTCATAATAATTATCTGTGCTCCCGCAGCTGCAAGCCCCGTCATTGATTCTATATCTAATCCGGGTTCAATCATTAACCACAAACCCCTTCCTTTTGGGCTCTCCGAATACTCTAATAATCCTTGGATAGGTGCCTTTCCTGCTTTGGCGATGGTGCCTAATGATTTCTCCTCGATTGTAGTTAAACCACCCTTTATATTTCCGGGTGTTGGTTGAATTCCTCGGAAATCTATTCCGAGTCTTATAGATCCTTCTAGAAATCGATTTAAAGTGGAATGTATTTTTTCAGCTACGTTTTTATTCACTGCTCTTTCAATTAGCAAATGTTCTGTACCTATCCATTCTGTAAATTCAGGAAGAATAGATGTGCCTCCTAATTTTACAACTTTATCTGAGACTATTCCCAGTGAAGGATTTGCAGAAATTCCCGATATTGAGTCAGAACCCCCACATTCTAAACCTAACACTAGATGAGAGAAGTCGAACGGTTCACGTTTTAATTCTTTTGCAGCTTCCGACATTTTTTTTCCTATTTTGATGCCTTTATCTATTGCTGCGGTAGTTCCTCCTTGGATGTCTTGGACATCAAAGAATTCTACTGGTTTTTTTGATTGTTTAATTTTTCTTGCCAATAATTTACTGGTGATATTCTCACAACCTAAACCGACTACAATAACCCCATAAATATTTGGATTTATTCCTAAACCAGATAAAGTTCGAACTGTGTAGTTAAAGTCTGGACCAAATTGACCGCAACCTAGCGGATGCGTTATAGCAACCGCATTTTCAAGTTGCTTAGCAATTTGTTGTGTGACGTGATTAACGCATATTACTGAAGATATAACAGCTACTTTATTACGAATGCCTACCTTTCCTTTAGGTCTTTGGTATCCGTAGAATTCTTCGGTTATTTTTTAGCCACCTCCAAATAGTAACTTTTTAGATTGTGTGTATGAATCCAATCACCCGTTTTTATATCTTGAGTAGTTATACCAATAATTTGACCGTATTTTTTTATTAATTCTCCTTTGTTAATATCTTTCAGTGAGAATTTATGCCCCATCGGAATATTTTGATTTATTCTTATGAAAAAATCGTTTGATCTTAATTCAGTGTCTTTAGAAATATCTATTAAAGCCGTAGCGCAATTATCATCCAAATGCATAATAATGAATTTATTTTTTAAATCAGACATTTTAGATTATAATTATTTTTAAATTCTGTTTTATAATGTTTTTAAACTTTCTTAGCATTTATTGTATTTAATAATTATATATGAATTTATTACAAAATTTTAAAAAGAGTTTATAAGAATGCCAAATGGTTATATGGGAAAAATATTATGGGTAAATCTTACTGATGGGACTTTTACAGAGGAGGATTTGCCAGAAGAGATATATCGACAATATTTAGGCGGTATTGGGTTGGCAGCCAAACTAATTTATGAAAATGTACCTCCAAAAACAGATGCTCTCAGTCCAGAATCAGTATTTGGATTTTTTCCGGGACTATTAACTGGAACAGTAGCGCCTTTAACAGGACGTTTCATGGTTGCGGGTAAATCACCGCTAACAAAAACCTGGGGCGACTCAAATTGTGGAGGTTATTTTGGTCCAGAAATTAAGAAATGTGGGTATGATGCAATTTTAATTAAAGGTATGGCTAACAATCCAAAATACATAACAATTTTGGAAGATGATAAGCAAATTTTAGATGCTTCAGATTTATGGGGTTTAGATGTTGTGCAAACCGAAGATAAACTAAAAGAAAAGCATGGAAATGTTCAAATTGCTAGTATTGGTCAGGCAGGAGAAAATTTAAGTTTAATATCTGGAATTGTTAATGATAAAGCTAGGGTTGCAGGGAGATCTGGATTTGGAGCTATTATGGGTTCCAAAAAACTTAAAGCAATTGTTCTTAAGGGAGGAAAAAAAATTACTCTCTCCGATAAAGATGCTCTTATTCAACTTACAAAAGATTACAATGATGGAATTAATACTTCTACTGCACCTGGAATTTTAGGGTATAAAACGTTAGGAACTACAATGGGAAATGAAATTTTATTTAAAATAGGAGATACTCCTTGCAAAAATTGGGGAGGTACTAAAGAAGATTTTCCAGATGATAGCTTGTCTAAAATTTCTGGTAATGAAATAGATAAATATAAAGAAAAACCCTACGGATGCTTTTCATGCCCAGTGCACTGTGGTGCGATCATGAAAGTTCCGGAAGTGGATTTAGAAGAGACTCATCGTCCTGAATATGAAACTTGTTCCAGTTTTGGACATTTATTGCTTAACGACGATTTAATGTCAATTTTTAAAGCTAACGACATATGTAATCGAGCTGGAATAGATACTATTTCTGCTGGGGCGACCATTGCATTTGCAATCGAATGTTACGAAAATAAATTAATTTCTAAGGATGATACTGACGGACTCGAATTGACTTGGGGAAATTCAGAATCTATTATTACATTATTAAATAAAATGATTAATCGGGAAGGAATTGGTGATTTACTGGCAGATGGCTCTAAAATAGCAGCAGAAAAATTAGGGAGAGGATCGGAATACGCTATGCACTCCTTAGGCCAAGAATTAGGTATGCATTCACCAAAATATTATAAAAACATGGGAACTACTTTCGCTTACGATCCAACGCCAGGTAGACATACTACAGCAAGTTTGGATTTTTTTGTAATGGGGCCGATTGTTAAACCAAATGGATTATTCGAAGGTTTAACATTACCAAGAAAGTTTAAACGTCCTGGTGACGATAGAAGTGAAGCTGAAAAGCTTTTTACTGCGATAATGCAATATACTAATAGTCTTGGACTATGCGAATTTGCATATGTTTTTCAGAAATATCCTCTATTAGAAATAGTTAAAGCAGTTGTTGGATGGGACTTAGACATCGCCGAAGCGATTAAAACAGGTCAAAGAATTCAAACTTTGAGACAAGCATTCACACTACGAGAAGGTATAGATATCATTAAGAATAAATTACCTGAAAGAATAGTGACGGTAGATTATTTAGAGGATTACAAAGGATATTGTGAAAAAATGGGCTGGAATCCTGAAACTGGTTATCCTCTCAAAGAAACATTAACAGATCTAAATTTAGATTTTGTCGTTAAGGATTTATTTTAAGTCAATTTCAGTTTTTTTTCTTTTTTTTCTTAAAATCTTAAAGATTTCTCAAGAAAATCTTTTTCCATAACCTCTATAGGTTTTATAAGTGTCTATAATTTCACCATTGCTGTAAATTAGTACTTCATTAAAATGCTCTAAAGGTTCCCCTGCTTTACCAAACCTACAAAATATCGGGTCTCCAAGATTTAAATCTAACTGTTTTGGATTAAAAGTAAAGGGCGTTTGCACTTCTCCGAATTCTTCGTCTTTAGATGTTTTTAAATTCTTTGGAATAACAGGAATGGGTAATGCTCTTACGCTTCCAGAACTTACATAACCTCCTGAAAAAGCAGTTGCAATATTTTCTTCTGGTTTTCTAACAATTTGAATAACGAAAAAAAGAGATGGTAAAAACTCGTTCAAAGAATTAATTGTATCGAAAATATGCGATTTAAAAAGCAAAGACCCTATTCCAATTTCCGTTATAGAGGTTTCGGCAGCAGTTTCTTGAAAACATCCCGATCCACCACCGTTAACAACTTCAGGTTGAAACCCGGCCTTAGTAAGGGCGTCTACAAAGTCTTGGCGCCAAATATTTACGTGTTTCCTAGATCTTTTTTTTGCAAATCTAAATAATGCTTTATCATCTCCTATACTCGCATTTTGAGCTTCGTAACCCATGATTCCCCTAAAGTGCAAGTTGTTTGCTTTACTTATTATTTGTGCTAGTTTCACTGCTGCTTCGGGGGCCCTTATTGGACTTCTATAAACGCCAACATTTCTTCCAAATAATTTGTCTGCAATATCTATTTCAATCAATGTATCAAATTTAACATTATTTTTAACTGCAAATTTTTCTAACAAATTAATCTGTTTTATATCGTCAACTATAACTGTAATGCTTACACCGTCTATGCTAGCTGCTTTGCA
>DAOUUT010000280.1 GCA_030668025.1 Promethearchaeota archaeon | reverse complement strand
TATGACCCATAGGAAATACGAGACTTACCTGGAGTTACACTATCCCTGATATTCTGATTAAGTACCTCAAGATGGATTCCAATCGTATCTGCGCCGGCTTCTTTTAACTCGCTTATATACGATAAGTCTTCTAAAGGTTCAATTTGAACATGTAAAGGAAGATTAGGATAGTTCTTTTTTATACCTTTTAAAAGCTCAATATATCGCTTAGCCCCTTTATCAATGTTCTCGTCAGTGCCACTTGTTAAAGTCATATGATTGCATCTTCCTTCTTTTTTCGCAACCGCAATAACTTCAGACATTTGTTGAGCATTTTTCTCCTCTATGGTTGCGTCGCTCTTTAAGCTTAACTCGATACCACAAAATTTACACGCTTCACCACACGCCCAATAAACGCATTTTTGATATATAGTACTAGATAAACAATCTACGCCGTGGACCAACGCAATTTTTTTCATTGGTATTCCATCGGAAGTCGTATACTCTGAATTGTAATAACTCGGGTTTTGAATTAATTTCAACTTACTGTGCTCAATTTTATTCCTAACATCGTATACTTCAAAATAATCATCTCGGTTTTCTCTTAGCACCAAATTAGATTTTTGAGGGTCGTTCCAAAGTGCGGCGTTCACAAGTGTTCGATTTTCAAATAGAAAATACCTCCCACCTAACGGCCCTGCACCACCCTTTCGGCCAAAAGAAATTTCGATTCCTTGATTTTTATAATGATCAATTAATTTGTCGTCTAAATACAACCCTTTACACAATATTTCAGTCTTCTTTACAAAAGAAGTGTAATCATCGAGCATAGTTTCAAATAATCGTGCTAAATATGTAAATTTGATAAAATTTTTTAACTATTCTTCATGGAATGAATATAATAACCTTTTATAATTTTATTTCTTATTAATTGTAATCTGTTAATTTAACTCTAAAAAATTTAACTGAAGAGGAAGTATAAAATGGCAAGTCGTAGACCTTGGCGTTGCTACTCAAGTTGGAGTCGAAGGCCTTACCAACACAAGCGTAGCGCTAATCATAGGAGAGAATACGCGCGTGGAGGTGCACAGTCAAAGATAGTCCGGTTTTGGGGAGGCAATAAAGATGTCCCTTGGGAAGATTGGGAGCTTGTGGTTGGCCTTAAAGTTAGCCGGCAGATTCAAATATCTTCAAATGCTCTTGAAGCAATCCGTATTACCATAAACAGTTCATTAACAAATAAAATAGGAAGATCGTACTTTCGTCTTCGAATAAGACCTAAACCGTTCCAAAAAATTCGAGAAAATAGAATGTTAGCTTTCGCGGGGGCTGATCGAGTACAAAGCGGCATGAGAAATTCATTCGGGCGGTCCACGGGAGTTTGTGCGCGGGTACGAGCAGGTGCTATTATACTCGATGTCGGAACTAGCTTGAAAAATTTGCCAGAAATCAGAGAAAGATTAAGAATTGCATCTATGAAAGTCTCGTGTAATTGTACTGTAGTTGTCCTTAAATATAAAACCCCTGAATTATTCAAGCAATCAGGGTTACCTCTCTATAACGATAAAAAACGGCGAGAAATCCCAATGTTCGAGTTTGCTGTTGCATAACTCAGTGATTTTGCATAATTAGCGTTTTTCATTATCTTATTTTATCTTATTATTTATATCCAAAGATATTATTTAATCCTTTAATTATTAATTAATAAGATAATGACTTTAAAAGTTGGATTAATCGGGGCGGGCGGCTTTGGGACTATTCATTTATTAGGTTATGCTAGAAATCCTAATTGCGAATTGGTAGCGATAGCTTCCAGAACTGAAGAACATGCGAGAAGCGCAGCTGAGAGGTTTAGTATCCCAAAAATCTACTGTGGCGTCGATAGCTGGGAAAGGATGATCGATAATGAAGAATTAGATGTTATTAGCATTTGTACACCAAATTATTTGCACGCTCTAATAGTTTTGAAAGCAATTGATAAGAATTTTCATATTTTATGCGAAAAACCAATTGCAATTTCTCACAAAGAGATAAATGAAATCGAATCGAAACTAAAAAATAAGAAGCTTATCTTTTTTACATCGTTTCAAAAGCGATACAATCCAATTTATCCGTTAATAAAAAAAGCAATAGATGAAATGATTCTTGGTAAAATCATTTTGGTTAGATATTATTTTAGTCACTATGGACCTTATAAATCTTGGAAAGCACTCTCCAAAGAAAAATGGTTTTTTGATTCTGAAAAAGCAGGTGGAGGCGTTTTATTAGACCTTGGCGTACATTGTATTGATATCCTTCGATTTTTAATAGGTGAATATGATAAAGTTAATGGAATAAATTACAATACATCTTGTATAAATATGAATGATGAGGATAATTGTAACGTTCTTTTTCGATTTAAAAACGACGCGTTAGGACTTATCAGCGTTTCTTGGTGTAACGAACCTTCAGAAACGCTCGAAGTTTTTGGTTCGAAAGGGTACCTCAAAATCGACTTAGGAAAGAAATACTCCGTTTCTTATGGACCAAGAACTATAAAAAGAAACGAATTGATTAAGAATATTATTGACTATAAAAAGTCTGGAGACATAGCTCAATATCGCCTAATTGATCATTTTATTAATTGCATCGCTAAGAACAAACAAGAAAGTCCTAATTTTGAAGATGGAAAAAGAGCCGTTGAATTCGTATTAGAAGCGTATTCTCTAAAAGAATAAAGCTAGTGATTAAAAAATAAACATCAAATTTTTAACGATTATTATCTCATATTTATTATATAAAGTAAATGAAGTGTGAATGAAATACTTTGAAAGATTTACAACCGTTTTTTAGCCCAAAAAGTGTTTTAATTATCGGAGTTTCAAGACAAGCACTATCTTTTAGTTATACGGTATTGAAAAATTTGTTGGAAATTTTTTACCAAGGAAATCTTTATATTCTGAACCCTAACGCAAACGAAATTTTAGGCGTCAAATCTTACCATTCTTTTGAGGAATTGCCTGAAATTCCCGAATTGGCCGTAATCGTTTTAGGAAAAGGCATTCTCGAACTTGTAGAACGTTTAGGAAAACTTGGTGTCAAATACATAGCAATCCAGACAGAATTAAAACCAGGAACAAAGATTAACGATTTAACTATACATTTACATCAAGTTTGCAAAAAATATAACATCACTTATTTAGGACCATCTATGCTTGGCATTATAAATTTTAACGATAACTTTACGACATCCATAATCCCAGTTCGCCAACATATAATGCGAGAATATAAAAATGTAAAAGAAGGAATGAGCTTTATTGCTCAATCTGGAGGCCTAGCGGGAGCATTAGGATGGTGGACGCCATCACAAAAATTACCCATTTCAAAGGTGATACATTTAGGTAGAGGTTTTCACATTAATGAAGCCGATGTACTCGAATACTTTTTAAATGACGATACAACCAAGGTCATTTCCCTATTTCTAAGAGAAATTTCGGAGGAATTAATTGGAGCGGTTAGAAAAGTTAGCCCTACCAAACCAATACTCTTCTATGACGAGGGAAAGGATGAAATAAAAGAGAGAGAATTACAAAAAGCTGGTGGGATATTGGTGTTAAATTATATCGATCTATTTGAGATTGCTAAAATCTTTTTATGGTGTCCCGAACCTAAGGGAATAAATTTAGGTATAATAGGACCAAGTTCTGGCGCAATTCATTTAATCGTGAAGGAAATGAGAAAACAACATTTATCGCTCGCGAAACCTAGCGAAATCTCTCGAAACATCATTATAGATAAAGTTGGGGGGTCTACTTGCGCTTTTGGAAATCCAGTAGATTATTGGCCTCCAGAAAAATTTGTTGGAATTAAAATATGTGGTATATATAAGACATCTTCAGAAGCTTTATTAAAAGACGATGCCGTTGATGGATTAATTTTAGCTTTAGAGTTCTTTACTGAAATCGAGTTTGATTTCAACATTTACGCACCTCTGGTTAAAAAATATCCAAATAAACCGATTATTACCATTTTAGTTCAAGCAGAACGCGAGGGAGCGAAACGAGTAATTAACTCAGCAACTGAGTTGAAAATACCTGCCTTTGAAAACGAAATAGAGCGAGCAGTTCGAGGTTATAGGCTTTTATACGATTATTACGCAAAAATTAAAAAAAGAAAGTAAAATTAAC
>DAOUUT010000204.1 GCA_030668025.1 Promethearchaeota archaeon | reverse complement strand
TCTAATAAACTTTAGGTTTATCAACTACAAAAGCAAAAAAACTGGTTTGAATATTTCAAAATAAGAGAGTAGATAACATTTTTAATAGAAAGAAACTCACATCAATCGGATTCAGAGTTTAAAATCCTTTGATACTGTTTCTTTTTTCTTCTTCTTATTTCTATTTAATTGGTTATTATTGATAAGAAAGAAATATTCTTTACTCTAACTCTTAAATAAATTCTTAAGAATTAATAAGTATTAAAAATTAGATAATAAAAATAAAAGAAATAATAATTCGGAATTCAGAATTCGTAGCCACACTTCTTACATACATGCTTTTTAGCATACATAGGTATATGGCCAACATAAGACAAAACTTTTGATTTATCCTCAATTTGCTTGATTTCTCGCCCTACTGCTCCGCACATGGGACACGTTATTCTTTCTTCGCTTGCAAATCCGCCCGTACCCATTTCGGGAGGCTTTAACTCGTCTAATTCGACTTCAACTTCATCTAGATGAACCGTTTGAGCTTCAATTAGTTTTTCTTTAACACCCAAATTACTATCTAACTCTTGAATATGGGTGTCTTTTTTTAGCATTAAGTTATTTAATTCTATTAATTGTTCGTTCAATTTCGTGTTTTCTTCTTGGGTACTCGTAAGTTTGCTACTTAATTCTTGAATTTCAGAGTTTAAATTATCAACTTTTCCTTGAGTTTCTGAACTTGAGCCTTGAATGTTGGCTAATTGGCCCTGATACTCATTTATTTGAGCTTTAGATGAGTCTAGTTCTGAAGATAAACTCGAGATTATTGCTTCAAATTCTTGCTTTTTACGTTCTATATTCTTCTCAAGTTCTTGCCTTGCACTTTCTAATTTCTCTTCAATTTCTTGCTCTTTACTTTCTAATTTCTCTTCAAGTTCGCTTACTTTAATATTTGCGTTTTCAAGATTAGATTCCAAGCCTTCAATATCAGAGTTCAGATTATCCACAGTTTGTGTTTTATCTTCGATTAAGCTGTTAACTTGTTCTAATTGCGATTTAGTTTCGTCTAACTCAGTTTTGGTGCTATCGAGAGCAGATTTAGATTTAGTATGATCATTTGTAGAAGCGTTGAGTTTTCCCTCAGTAGCTTCGAGTTTCCCCTCAGTAGCTTCGAGTTTTCCCTCGGTAGCTTTAAGGTTACTCTGCGTTTCATTCAAACCATTTTTGGCTTCGCTAAGTTGTTTTTCTAAATCGTTAACTTTTGCTCTTAAGTCTAATAAGAACCTTCCTTCTATGGCTTGTTTCTTATCAGGTTTTTCTTCTACTTTAGCCCAGTCTATCGACATTGTTTTTCACTTCAAGTATGAATTTTGATTTTTTTGATTATTAATTTTTTATATATTATAATTATTATAATTGATTTGTTTTAAAAATCTATTTTTATAAAAAATTAAATTTTGAAGTAATAATTGTATAAAATTTATTTATTTTATGATTGTTATATTATAATAATAATAACTTATCAGATTAGAATTGAGCAAAATGGAGAGAGCCAATCATTCCAAACTTGAAATGGATTTTATTTCTACATCTGGAGTTTATAAAACACCTTTTTCATTGATTATAATTGTACAATTGTTTATAGGAGGTATAGTTTTATTTCTTGTGAACTTATGGTTTATTAATAGTTTGTATTATCTTTTAACCGGAAGCGAATTTTATTCTTTTGGGTTAAAGACCGAGTGGTATTATTGGTTATTGCTTCCTCTAAATATATATGGTAATATTTTACTATTCACATTTATAATCATATTATTTTCTGCCGGGATTTTTAAGCTACTGAACAAACTTTCTCCACCTCGAGAGGGAATTTTTGAGAGAGGAAGTAAGGATTGGAAGTACATGCATAGAAGGTTCTGGGTGGCATATTTCCCAATTTGGTTGGCAAGAGCTTTACCATTGCCTTGGGTTGATATTGTTGTTTATCGATTTTTCGGCACTCGGGTTGGAAAAAGCGTAGTTTTATATGAAGGTTATGTAGATCCTTTGTTTATAGAGATTGGGGATTTTACGATGACTTCATTAAACATTTGCATTTTTTCACATTTAATCTATCAAGATAAAATCTTAATTAAAAAAGTAAAGATTGGAAAGGCATGCGTTGTAGGACCTCACACAATAGTTTCGCCAGGCACAATCATGCATGATTTCGCCGTATTGGGCGTAAATAGTTATACATCGATTGAACAGGAATTAGAAGGTAATCTAATTCACATAGGTACTCCAGTGAATTTAACATTGCCGATTCAATCAGTCGAAGATTCTCAAAAAAAAGCGGAAAAAATTAAACTAGAGCCTTCAAATGCCGAAGTGAATCAAAACGAAAACGATTTAGATTTAAAGGAGGGATGAAAATTGTTTCAACCCGTTAGCTTAAAGGGAGATTCTCCATCACCCATAGACGAGAGAATCAGAGGCAAATATCTAATTTTATATATAGGAATAATTATTCTTAGCCTTGTTCCCTTTTCTATTTTTGAATATTCGTACGTTATTTATTTTTGGAGTGAGACAGGTTATTGGTTATTTTTTATATTATTACCGTTTAATGTTTTAACCGCGATCTATATAATTCAATTTAGTGCGATTTTAATATCAGTTTTAATTTTGAAAATAGTTAACCTACTACATATTCCAAAGGAAGGTAATTTCAAACGATCTTTAGAAGATCGGGACTACTTCTTTTGGAATATACGGAATATTGTTAAAAAATGGCCGTTATACGTTACGGCTTCAAATCCGTTTCCATGGTTTAAAAATCGGTTCACTTTATGGTTTTTTGGTGTAAAAATCGGAAAAAAATCAATTTGCGATAATAGTTGGATCTCTTCGGAATTCGTATCAATTGGTGCGAATGTTATAATAGGAATGAATTCAACGATCTTGAGTTTTGGTATTGAACAAGATAATTTCATTTTAAGAAAAATAAGAGTGGAAAGTGGTGTTCTTATCGGAGCCAAATGCGTTCTTCTGCCCGGTACGACTATGGAACAAAACTCGAAACTTTCAGCACATTCCTATACAAGTTTCGACCAGGTTCTAAGAGAAAATTCAATTTATTTAGGTCATCCAGCAAAATTAAAAACTACTTAAAAATATGATATACGAGAATAACATTAAGATTAACTCTCAGAAAAAGATGGAGTCAAAAAAAAGACTTGTAATCATATCTGATACACATATTACTCGATCGGGTGGCGCATTTAACCTTCACGCCTTTAATATTGGAATGGAAAAAATAAATAAAATTAAAGATGCGTCTGTTTACTTGCATTTAGGAGATATTACTCAAATGGGAACGTTACTAGATTATGAGTATGCGTTAGACCAATTTAAGAAGTTCGAACCTTTATCCAAAAGTTCAAAAATGATATTTTTAATAGGGAACCACGACGCAATGAATGTAGGGTATTTGTTATTTGAAGAAATGGTCGGAACCAGACATTACACGTATGAAGATGACGATATTTATATATATGGGATAGATAGTACAAAACCCGATTTACCAGGTGGAATAATTCATCATAATATTATCGAATCAGTTAGAAAAAAGTTAGAGAAACCTGAAAGAGAAAATAAATTCAAGGTTGTATGTTTTCACCATCAATTGATACCAATTCCTAACACCGGAAAAGAACGATCTGCTATAGACGATTCAGGAGATATGCTTAAAATGCTTTTAGAGGCGAAAGCAGATTTAGTTTTAAATGGCCATCGACATTTTTCTAATTTATATACCGTGAGTAGCAGTGATAAAGATTTATTTATTTTTAATGCAGGAACTTTTTGCTGTAACAAAACGAGATATCGCGAATTATTTACTTACTCAATCATTGATATTGATGGCAACAATCTTAATTTTAAAGTGATTCCCATATTAGATTCAAATTCTCAAAGAGAAATCCTACGCGAAGTTAACTATTACATTCCTTTACAGATAGATAAAAAACAAAAACCTGTCGCTAAATTTATCCAAATATCAAATTCGTTAGTTTCAGAACGATTTGAGAGTAATTTCAATAATTTTGATAAAGTAATAGAAAAAATTAATAAAATTGACGAAGTAGATTTAGTTGTTCATGCGGGTAATCTTACTAAGAATAGCTTTAAAGAAGAGTTTCAAATAGCTAAGGATAAACTCGATCAAATAAAGCATCCATATTTAGTCGTTCCGGGATATACTGATTCAAAACCTCTTGCTTGGGAATATTGGAAACATTACTTTGGAGAATTTGATCCGTTGTATGAAAATGACAATATTTACTTCCAGGGTATGAACTCTACGACTTTGGATTCGAAAGAAGGATATATTGGTCGAAAAAAATTGAATAGGTTCATCGAAAAAGTGTTGTCGCTTAGCCATCAGAAAATTTTTGGAGTTTGTTGTTTTCACAACTTAATACCTACTCCTTTAAGTGTGTGGAGGACGGAATTAACTGATTCTGGTGATGTTCTTTCTCAATTTGCCAGATCACAAATTGATTTAGTTTTAAATTCCTCGCCGAGTACTTCATTTAACGTTAAAATCGAGAATACAGTATTTTCAAATGGTGGAAACCTTAATGGTAAATATTTTGAGGAGGTTTTCATTGAAATTGAAATTTATAAGAAAGGATTAGTGATATTGAAAGAACATAACTTACGAACTGGATTGATAAAGGTTATTGGAAATTATTACCTATCTATTTTAATTTAAAAGAGAATTAGGAATATCATGAAAAAAAACCCTATTTTAGGACAATACAACTTAATACTAATTAGATACGCTGAGATTTGGTTGAAATCGCAAAAAATAAAAATCCGTATGCTCAAATTCTTAATGAATAATATTAAAAATATGCTCAAGAGAAAAGAAATTCACTTCAATAAGTATCAATTAAGCAAGGATTCCTCCAGAGTATTTTTCTTTTTTAACAATAAAGATATTCCGAATGCGATCGAGGTACTAAAAAACGCTTTTGGAGTGCATTCTCTCAGTCCAGCAATTAGAACTTCGAATATTATTAAAAACATTACTGAAAGAACGATAGAATTAGCTAAAGAAATTTTGGAAAAGGGCGATTCTTTTGCGCTCAGAGTTAGAAGATCTGGAAAACATGACTATACCTCAATGGATGTGGCTAAAATCGTGGGTAAAGCCGTCATTGACAATCTCTCAAATCACAACTTAAAAGTAAATCTAACTCGCCCAAAGAAACAAATTTTTATTGAAATAAGGGAAGACTTTTCGTACGTATTTTCTCAAATAATTAAAAGCAAATGGGGGGGTTTGCCAATTGAACCTGTAAAAAAGATTATAGTAATGGATATCGGCAGGTTAAACGATTTAATAGCTGGTTTTTTATTAATGAGAAGAGGCTCTGAAATTTACCCTGTGTTATTTGATATTACAGAAGATAAAGCGCTGAATGATACTTGGATATCGAATTGGAAAGAGGTAGCGGATTACGTACCTTTTAACCAGTTCAGATTAATAAAAGTTAATTTATATAAAATTTTAAACAAACTCAGCTCAGAATTAAGCGATATTCAGTACTTTTGCGGTATATGTAGATTAATTAGATTTGATTTATTATCCAGAATTCTCACGGTTTCCAATTTTTCTTTTTACGAAAAAATTAGGGCTGTAACAGACGGAGTTAGTTTGAGCGGCTCAAGCATTTGTTCCGATTCAGTAGATTTAAATTCCATAGCGCTTAATCACCTTATTTCTAAATTTCCGATTTTTACGCCGTTAATAGGTTTTGGAAGTGATAATATTCAAAATCTAGCTTTAAAGATATCAAAAAAGTTTAAACCTATTGAGTATTGCCCATTTAAACCAATAAATCAAGATTTTGATACTGAAAAATTAAATGCAATATACGATAATTTAGATCTTGATAAAATTCTTGAAGAAAGCGTTGAAAAGATCGTAGAAATTAAACTTTTTTAAATTATCAAAAACCAAAGGTCTTGAATTTTTGAACCTATTATTTTTCATTATGATTAAGCTTAAAAATAAATTAAATTTATTAAAATTGAATCAAAATTAGGATTGGATTTTATCTAATCTTTTAAATTTTTAATTATGTAGTGTTATAATATTATGGTTAAAGTTGATCTAAATTTATTGAACATATTTGTATTGAAGGTTAAAAAAAATAAAATAATATACGAAGGAAACACCGTTGGTGATATTATAACTCAATTTCTTAAAGAGCACAAAAACCTATTAGATGATAGCATCCTATCCAAAAATAAAAAGAAATTAAATCCAATAATGATCATTTTACTCAACGGTAGAAACATTACTTACATGAAAAATTATAAAACGAAGCTAAAAGAAGGAGATAAACTTTACATATCGTTCCCTATCTCAGGGGGGTAAAACTAAGGTTGGCTTATTTCCTAAAAAAATAATAGCTCTTCAGTAAGCTCTTGCTTAGCGCACAACAAATCGGTCTCGCTAAACTGTAAGTTTTGCAATTTTGCTAAAATTCCATAAAGCACATAGATACATTGATAATTTTTTTTAATTTCTTATTGTTTTTACTATAGATAAAGTACATTTTGTCAAACGAGAAAAGAATTAAAAAAAAAGAAATCACTCATTTTCTTTTAAAATTTTATTGAGAGTTTCTATAGCATTTTCGATAATACTTTTTGAAGTCGCTTTTTTTATGGTTTTTGCCAACATTTTATAGGCTCCAGAGACCGTGATATCTATTTCAATAAAAACGCCAATACCCGAATCCATATCTTCAAAACTTAT
>DAOUUT010000065.1 GCA_030668025.1 Promethearchaeota archaeon | reverse complement strand
AGGTTTCTCAGTATTGATTAAAGCGTACCAATTTTGTAAAATGCTATTTTGGATTGATTTACGTAATGGTAGTTCCATTGCTCCGGCATCACCAAATTCTCCCGTGCTATCGGCACTAAGTATACCGTGAAGCGATGTCAATCCTTTCTGAGCGAAATTCCTAAAAGCTTTAACAGCCGCCACTTTTATTTTATCTACGTTTGGAAATGACATTTTAGATAAAATGAAGTCTAATGCTTGCTCAGATATGACGCCTGTAAGTTTACCATTACTATCTTTTCGTATTTCGCCACCTTCAGGAACTATTGTATGCTCGTCTATTTTTGCTAGCTCTAACGCTTTAGTGTTTGCGATGCCTATGTGTCCGTCATATCTCATCACAAAAACAGGATGATCGGGGCATGCTTCGTCTAAATCTCCCTTATTAGGTAACTTTGGAACATCGAATTTTTCCTCGCATAGATTAAAAACCATCATAAGCTCGTCTTTATTTCTTTCTTTTGATGCTTTCCCTAAATATTCTTTAAGCTCTTCAATGCTTTTCACATCTGATACATCAGGACTTAATAAATAAAAAATATAAATAATCGGATGTAGATGGCAATCGATAAATCCGGGAAGCAAAGAGTGACCTTTTAAATCAATAAACGCAGAATCGTTCCCTAAGGCTTTTTTAACGTCCTCTAAATCACCAACACATACGATCTTTTCGCCTTCACTTCCTACAGCCTCGACGAAGGGTTGATTTTCGTTTATAGTTACTATTGACCCTCCAAAATATATTTTTTTTTCTAAATTTATCATGTTCATAAAACCAATATTTGATAATTATAAATTATTATTATACTATGAGAATTGGTTTAAACAAATTAAAAATTGATTTTTTCCATTGAGTAAGTATTTTATAAGAAAAGTTGGATTTTTTATAAGAAAAGTTTAAAAAATTTTGATTAATTCTTAGATTTAACTGTAAAAAAAATAAATAGCTTCAGTTAATAAGGAAGGCGTATAGAAAGTGGTTAAAAAATCCGACATAAAGAAACTTAATTCGATTATGCAAGAAGGAAATGAGTTCAAAAACATAAAAGAATACAATAAAGCGGTTGAAAAGTATTTAGAAGCTTTAAGGTTTGTAGAGGATAATGTAAAAGAACCTGAAGAACGCGAAGACGAGACAACAAACATCATATCTCAAATTGACCAAGTATATTCTGTAGAAATCATCGACATTATTGAGACGGCAACTAATTTAATTAAGAACAATGATTTCGACAATGCTTATAATTCTTTAAACGAAGCAGGAAGGATCGCTGATAAAATTATAGACGAGGGCTTGAAGGATTATGAAGTTAATGAAATTAATTACATAATAAATAAAACCAAAATTGAAGATTCCCTCTTCCAAGCAGAAGTAGTAAGAAAGGAAGAACAATACGATCGAGCTATTAATATGCTTAGAGACACCTTAAACGACGCCAAAGAGTTTTATATGGAAGATCTCGAAAGTGAACTGATTAAAAAAATTGAAAATTCTATTAATGAGACGTATTCCAAAAAAGTTCATCTTTTAGTTGAAAAAGCAAATCAATTAAAAGTAAGCGGAAATCTTGACGGCGCGCTTAAAACATTTAGTGAAGGTCTTAAATTGACAGATAATTATTACGAGTCTCAATTAAAAGATACTGAAATAACCAATTTAATTACTTTTATTAACCAAATTTATTCAAATAAAGTGACATCTATTGTACAGAATGGACAAAACTTAATCGAACAAAACAATTTCGAAGAAGCAGCCAAAGAATTCGAAGAAGCATTAAAAATTGCTAACGAAATGTACGATTCAGAACAAAAGAAATCGGAATTAAACCGAATAAATTCTATTGCCTCAGTTGTGCTGAATCCAATTTATTTGGAAAGAATTAAACCTATTTTAGATAAGGGAAAAGAGTTAACTATTAAAGAAAATTATGAGGAAAATGTTAGCGTTGTAAACAAAATAGTTGATTTATATCAGATGGCTTTGGATACTGCAAATAAAATGGCTGAATCAAGAGAACGAAGCGAACAGATAACCGATATATCAAATTTAATTAACGATACTTGTAAAAAACGAATTAATTTTATTAAAGAAAAATCGATTCAAAAAATTGGACAACGAGATTACGAAAAAGCAATTAACGAGCTATATGCCGCAATTAGCGTCGCAAAAAGAATGGCTATTCCTGAAGAAACAAACGAATTTTTTATAGATTTGAAAAATACGGTAAATAAGGTCTATCTCGCCCAAATTGAGGATGTTCTTAAAGAAGGTACAGTTAAATTAACTCTTAAAAATTATAAGGAAGCGATAGTAATTTTTAAAAGGGCTCTGGAAATGACGAATAAGATGTATTTAACTCAAGAGATGGAAGAAGAGATTAATAAAATTAAAGGCTTAGTCTATCAAGCAGAATTAAAAGAGTTAGTAGACCGTGGAGATTTATCTGAAGAAATACAGAAATTCGAAAAAGAACTCGAAAAACTTAACAAAAAAATGGATTACGCCAAAACTATCGACGACACCAACCGTAGATTTCAAGAAATGGAACAAATAAAGAAATCTATTGACGAAGTATACCACTCCGAAATCAAACTACTAGTTGAGCAAGGCGTACAGTTAGCAAATAGCGAAACATTTAAAGAATCCTTTGAAAACTTTGAAAGAGCAATTAAAATTAACGAATCCATCAAAAGTCCAGAATTTAAAAACCTAATTGCCATTAAATACGAATACAAGCTGAAATTAATTGAAAAAGCTATATTAGAAATTAAAAGAAAAAGCTATGATAATGCCATCGCAGATTGCAATAAAGCAATAGAACTAGATAGTACTTTTATAGACGCTTACTATTACATCGGTATTGCAAACAACGATAGATATGAGTATAACACTGCCATTGACTATTTTACGAAAGCTATTAATTTAAACCCTAAACACGCAAAATCCTTTAATCACATGGGATTTAGTTACGAAAAATTAAATCAATTCGATAAAGCAATCGAATCTTATAAACAAGCAGTTGAATTGGAATCAACTTACGCATTAGCATACTATAATATGGCAAATTCGTATAAACATAAAGAACAACTTGATTACGCAATTGACGCTTATAAAAAGGCAACGGAAATCAACCCGGATTACGCGTTCGCTTGGCTTTTTATGGGATATGCGTATTTAAGTAAAAATGATAACCATTCGGCGATCCAAAACATAGATAAAGCAATCGAGATAAATCCCGAAATAGGAAACGAGATTAACCCTTTCATTTCTGATATCAAAAAATCAGTAGAAAAACTTCAAAAAGGCTTATCAGAGAAGTTTGCTAACAAATAAATTTCTTATTCATATAAATTTAATTTTAATTTGCTGATCTTAATCTAATTCACTTTCTTATCAAATTTTATGAATATTAAAAAAAGATTTTTAAAAAAAATACTATTTGGACATCGCTTTTAGAAATTTTGGCCACAAGGTTAATTTTTGTAGCCCTGGTAGAGCACCAAATAAGCGCTCTCCGACATATCTATCTCTATCCGTGTCGTAATTCCATAAATCTTGGATAGTATGCGCTTCATATACGTATTTTCTAACTGTTTTATTAGTATTTAATAAATTTGTATAAGTTGTCCATAATGTTTTTGCGGACGACTCTTTACTGTAGAACAGCAATTCGCAAGCAGTTCCATTTCTAAAATAACCGTTTAACAAAATTCGAGCAATCTCCTGGTCGTACTTTACTAATTCCGGCCTTGAAAAGTTTGAATTGTTTTCTAATAAGGGTTTTATGAGCTTTGCTGCAATATCGGCGCTAGCTAAACCACCTAAAAGGCCTTCGTAAAAGAATGCGGTAACCACTCCTGCGGCTTCCCCTAAGACAATTACGCGGTCTTTAGTCATGGCACTTATTGGATGTTTTGAAATCCCTCCAGTTATAAAATTTCCATCCCATTTCAATCCATCCATGAAAGGTTGAATTTTCTTATAGTTTCTTAGAATTCTAACCAATTTTTCTTTGAGCTGGTCAGGAGATTCATTATTGCCTAGATATCCTGTTGAAATCCTACCTTTTCCTACATTAAAAAAGAAGGGGCCATTAGGGCTTATGTTAGGGTTTAGATGAAACATATATTGAAAGTTAAAATTCTCATCTAGTAGGCTTTCATCAGCGTATGTATTAGTATATATTCCCATAGAAGAGTCAGGAATTTCAAAGCCTAACGATTTCTGTAAATCAAATCCACGAGAACCTGTCGCTAAAATTAAAAGTTTAGTTTTATAAGATTCTCCTTTATTGTTAATAACCTCAACATAATCAGTGTGTTTTACTATTTTTACCACTTTTTCATTAAATTGCGTTGTACCACCATAATCTTTAAACTTATCAATAAGTTTTTTAATGAACTTTTCTGTGTGTGAGATTTTTCCTAGTGGTGCGCCAAACTCTTTCGAATTCAAAAGACCATCATACTTGTCGCTCTTATAGTTTAATTGGAGAAAAAGTCGTGGAAAAATTGAATCGTCGTTCCAGAAGTCATCGTCAATAAAAGGTTTATTATGTTCTGCAAATATATTTATTCTAACAGGTATTTCCCGATCGTAATCTTGCGATTCAATTAGAAGCGTTTTTGCGTACTTTGATGCCTTATACGCTAAAGATGCTCCGGAAATCCCCGCGCCGATAATAATAATATCGTAATTCATTAAATCTTTAAATTATTAATAAAAAAAAAAGATTATTAAATACAATTTTGTAATTAACTAAACTTACACTTAGTTGTTTGATGATTTTTTTGTGATTGGTCTCACCAAGATCACGATTTAGAAAATATAACATAAAAAAATTAAAGGATATTTTCGACTGTTTTAATTAATTTATCTAAAATTAATTCTGCCATACCGAGAGGGACCGAAGACTCGAATAACACTACGATCAATAATGGATCGAGCTTCCACGGAATATTTATTTTTCTCGTAAAAACTTTTTCTTCATTATCTAAGCTAACAAATGTCAAATTGAATTCGTTTGCCACCATATGTCTAATTTCTAATTCTTTTAAAGAGGATAACAATATATTGTGTGGGAGAGAAGTATAAATTATTTTTCCATTGATCGCAAATAAAGCAGCACCTAATATCTCGTTTTCTAACACTAATCTCTTAATGAGATCGATAATTTTTCTATATAAAGGTTGACTACCGATCAATTCATCTTCACCGGTAATAATTGAATCAATTTGAGAATCGAATTTGACGTTTTGGATTACTTCGTATTCGTCAACATCGTTATTCTCTAAAAATTCTTCAAATACATCAACGATACTAACCAAACGGGAATTAATAAACAATAAACTTGCACTTGAATCCGCTAAAATAGCATAAATCAATTCTCCTTTCACTTTAAAAGCAATTCTAAATCCGCCCATTTCGAGAATTTCCGGAGTCTGTTTAGCGATAACATTTGCTGAGAATGAAAATAACGCTGAAAAAAAGGGCGTAATTAAATTAGGTTCAATATTATCAAAATCGCTCGTGATATTTCTGCTGTAAATACAAGCTCCAGTATTTTTTAATATAAAAAGCCAATGGATGTTCATATTGAATTACTCTTTTAAGTGTTATTACTCTTTTAAGTGTTATTATAAGAAGAATCTACTAATAATGTTAAAATTCTTTTTTTTTCGTTCTTTTGTTGAGACTTTTTTTTCATAATCGCGAGCTTTAAATAGAAGTCTAAATATTATAAATTAATAAAGTTATGTGATTGTGATGCACTATATCACCACTTAAACTAAAAAAAAAACGGAAAAGAAAATGTCTGATTTAGAAAATCATGATTTAGAAAAAATTCGGCTAAAGAAGGCCGAAATGCTGTTAAAAACTCAATCGATGCCAACAGAAATAATTAAAATTCATTCGGCAGAAGAGTTTAATAAATTAACCCAAGATTTCTCTGATAAGGTTATTATAATAGATTTCTGGGCGGTTTGGTGTTCTCCTTGTATGATGTTTGCACCAATATTCGAAAAGATTCAAAAGGAGCGCTATCAAGATTTTATCTTCGTCAAAGTAAATGTTGATGAAGTGGGCTCTATTGCTCAAAATTACCAAATTACAGGAATTCCGACGACATTGTTTATTAAAGATAATAAGGTAATACATAAAATTGTTGGCGCAGTAAACGAAGATTACATGAACAGAATCTTGGAAAAACTTAAGTCTTTCGCGTAATTTATTTTTTACTTTTTATTTTATTAAATTTTAAAAAAAAAATTTCAAAGGTAATAGTCCATGGAAAGTATTTCAGATCAATTAAAAGGTATGTTGGAAGATAAAAAGATTTTTAAAAGTGGAAAATTATTTAAATGTATACTAGGATTGAATTTTATAGAATCTGTTGTTTTTTCCTATCTATTAAAACACGACAACGTGAGTACGATGAAACTAACTGAAGTATTTAAAAAAGATCGTAGCTCAATTCAAAGAGCCCTCCAAACGCTAATTGAGGCTAATGTCATCGAAAGAAAATCAATGTCTTTAAAAGAGTTCAGCGAAAAAAAGGATAGAGGGGAGAAAACTAAACGTGGATACTTATATGTTTATGGCGCAAAAAATTTAGAAATGATAAAGGAACAAACTCGCGATTTACTTAATAGATGGTACGCATCTATGCTAAACTATATCGAGAATATAGATAGTGTGTTTGATTGTTACGAAAAACAAGGAGAGCTTTGTTAAGTTTTAATCTGTATATCCCGATTTTTTAAACTCTTCCTTTGAAGTAAGGCTTACTAAAAACATTGCAATCTAATTTTTTATGAATTATTTTAAGTTTCAAAGTCTTTTTTAATCTTTTTATAGAATAAAGTTTAAATTTATAGTATGAACGATAATTCTAAGAAATTGCCATTATTATCAATTATTCTATTTGTTTTGATCATTACGCTAATAAATTCAGTATCCAATATGATTTCGCCGAATTTACTCGTGATTTCAAGTTATTTCGGGTTTGGAGGTGATACTGCACCTATTGGAGTACTTACTTTCTCTTTTATGATTTTTACTGGGATAACGATGTTAATTTTTGGGTATTTGGCCGATAAAATCATTAGAAAATGGATTGTGTTTTTCGGTTCATTAATATTTTCCGTATTTTCGCTTCTCATCATAACTGTCCCAACTGGAATCTTTGGTTATTCGATTTTTTTCTTTTTAACTATCTTAACAGGAATAGGGTACGGCGCATTAATTCCGAGCATTTTTTCGTTAATGGGGGATATGGTCTCGAGCGAGGATCGCTCTAAAGGTTTCTCGTTTTTCTCGATCGCATCTTTTTTTGGAATTGTTTTTGGTAGTGCTTTAGCGACATATGCGGGCAGTACTGATTGGAGATTCCCCTTTCTAGTAATTGGTATTGGGGGAATTTTTGCATCGTTATTATTTTTGCTTTTTAAAGAACCTTCTCGTTTGGGTAAAGATCAATCCTTTGATATAGACGCTGTCGATTACTCTTACAGGATAAAACTATCAGATGTAAAGATAATTTTTAAAAAGAAAGCTAACATTTGGTTAGTTGTTAATTTTGTAGATACGATTCCTACCGGCATTATACTAACCTTACTTTACGCATATATGGAAGTATATCATGGGATTACCGCGGATATGACTGTGCTAATTTTCTTATCCATCCTCGTAAGTATCATACTTGGGACCGTAGTGTTTGGGTATATTGGAGACAAGCAGTTTAAAAAAGGCAATAAAAAAGCGAGGGTTCTTTTAGCGTTATTTGGTAATATTGCCCCTATTCCATTTCTATTCGTCGCATTAATTATTCCGTTTAGCGCTCCTAATTTATTTCCAGGCTTATTAATTTGGATCGTACTATTCAGTATTGGAATGTTTGCAAATGGAGCCGTTAACGGAAACTGGTATGCCACAGTCGTAGACTTAAACCTACCAGAAAACCGTGGAACTGTGTTGGCAACCTCAAATTTTTTTGACATCATCGGACGGGCGATTGGTCCTTTAATCGGAACTATAATCGCAGATATATTCGGTTTTGTTATTGGAATGATGATTTCAATTTTCTTTTGGATTTTTATTCCCTTTTTTTGGATTCCAGTCCTTAAAAATGTCGTAAGAGAAATTGAGTCTACAGAGAAAGAATTTGACGAGAGAATTAAATCTTTAACTAACTAATACTTAAAAAATCCTCTTTTTTATCATTTTTTCATTTAATTAAATAAAAAAAAATAAAGATTTAAAATATAAATTAAAAGAATATAACAAATAGTGTAAAACCAAATAGCACACCCAGCAATATAATAACAATTATAAAGAGTATAAAAGCTAGAATTGTAACCACTATCGCTCCTAAAAATCCAGTATTGTGCCGTCCGTTAATGACTAACCACGTAACAATTAACACTATGACCCATGCTAACCAACTACCAAGAAACAGAAATGTAAGAGCAAAAACAATGGTTAAGATTAACGATGTTACAAAGACTTGTCCGAACTCTTTATGTTTAGCCTTACTGAATAAATTTAAGGCTAGCTTAAGAAAGATCGCCATCAATATTAGAAAGATCAAATAAGAAATAAGAAAACCCACTATTCCTTCAACAGAGCTAAAAGTTTGAGCCCAATCTGCCTTGAAAATTTGAAATATCATATAAAAACCTTGTTTTTAAGTATAATTTTTTTAAAAATTTCTTTAATATTTAATTTACTCTTTATTATTTATTAACATTATAAATTTAATTTGACAAAAACATATGAATTAAATTATGAAAGAAAAAAATCGGATACGCATGAGTTTTAATAATTAAGAAGGATTAAAATTCTAAAATAACTTATTGATTTCTTAGACCCTCTTTAAAGAATCTCTTATTTTGATTGATAAATGAAGATTTTTAAATAACATTCCATATTTCTAGTTTTTATTAGGAGAAAATTTTTTGAATGGATGTATTATGACAAAAGAGAAAAAACAAAAGAAGCAGGTTAATGGTAGTATTGATTTATCCGATAAGGATGAATATAGCCACGATTGGGGAAAGTTTCCTCCATTCCATAATGAGAGTTGGTACTTCAATTTGATTGATCGGCCAAATAAGGTTTTTTTAGTTACTAGATTATCATACCACATGGATAAAAAGAAGGCTCTAGTTTTAGTTTTATTAGTAATAGATGGTAAGGCTAAAATTTATTTTCAGGAAATTCCTCTTGAAAAAATGCCTGCTGATTGGGGAATCGATAATAAAGTAAAGTACTACTGCGTCGAACCAATGAAGCAATGGAGAATTAAATTCAAAAATAGCAAAGTTGATTTAGATATTAACTTTGAGGGAAGGTTTCCAATATTTAATTCAGCCGAGGGTACAGATCCATTAGCATTTCTTAAAGAGGATTATTCTGAGGCAGAGCTAGTATTCGCTCAGATGCATTATGAACAACCTATGATAGCTACAGGTACTTTAATCCTGAAAAAAAAGGGGGAAGTAATTGAAACGCGAAATATTAAAGCTCTCGGTCAACGCGATCACAGCTGGGGTGTTAGAGAGTGGGCTGGAATTGATTCGTGGAATTGGGTATCTGCCCAGTTTGAAGATGAGACAATTAATTTTTACAAAGCTGAAGCCATTGGTCAAGTAAAACAAGATGGAATAATTTATACTAAAGGCGCTGATAATATTAAAATAGATAGCATAGAAGTTTCCACAAAAACGAAAGAAAACGAAAAAACACCTGTCTCTTCAACATTTATCTTAACGGATGAAAATGGAAAGAAAAGAACAATAGAATCAAAAACGATATTTTCACAGTATCTACCCCTTCCCTCCGAGAAAGGATTAACTGAAATTTACGAACAAGTAGCGGTATTCACTTGTGATGGTAAAGAAGGTGATGGTATTTCGGAGTATTTATCCTCAACGCGAAATTAACGCTATGAACTAAAGCTTTAGCTATTTTATTTCATTTTACTTTTTATTATCATTATATCGGTTATGTTTTTATATCTATTTATAAATAGATAATATAATGCTATTGAAATCGTTGGTTGAAGATAGCAGGTTTATAATAATTAATTTAATCAATTTTGGAGGTTTTTATTTTGCCTGGAACAGCTCACACCGTACCATTGGCATAATCCCGCAATGCGGGATTTATTTATTTTTTCTCTTTGTAACTATTCATCTTGTAAAAAATAATAAAACGGGTCTGATCTTGCGGCTCTTTTACTCCTAAACATTCGCGTAAGAAATGGATGTATACCTTTGTATTTTTCTAAAGATGCGATTTGCACTTTCGTTGCTTCTTTTTCGTCTTGGGTAGTCTTTACTTTTGTCCCTAATACATCAATGTAGAAATCTATTTTTTCTTTGTTCACTAAGTCGGTTTTAAGTGGCTTATCCGCGGCATAGTCAAAAGGCCAAGTCCAGTTATAATTAGCTTCTATTCCAGCGAATAGGGCACATGTACTTGGGATTCTGTTAGCGTAAAGGTTGCTCCCGAACATCAATTTTTTAGTAAAGCTCCATTTTGATATATCAATATATAATTCTTTCGTGGCACTTTTTGCGAAGTCCGATAGTTCGCTTAAGATGTTAAGCGAAAGGGGTTTTAATTCACCTAAATTATCAGGATACCTAAGATCTTTTGGATGCGTTAATTCTTTAGTCCAAATTCCTATGGATGTTATGTTTGAAGAAAGATCAGTGGGATCGGCAAATAAAGTGCCAAAATCATTAAATTCAATTTTGTTCATGCCTTTCAGCGTCATCCCGAATATCACATTTGGAACTGGCGCAATCTTGGTGATTTTATATGGCATATTTCCAGACATATTTATTCCAAACATTTCGTCACCAGTATGTAGATCTAGGAATTCTTTAAATACTAAAGGTTCAGTATTGCCTTCAAAATAATATGGTCCCTGCTCAGACATACTCATTCGACACTCGGCTTGGGAAAGGAAACTATAGATGGTTAGATGGGCGATGGTTTGTTTTAATTGCTTGATTATATCTTTATTATGCTCTATAGATATCATATTTTCTTTTAGGTTTTCAATGTAATCATCGGAAACGCATGTTATTTTTTTAGATTTCAATGTTAGCTCCCCTTCGTTGAGATAATTGGGGCTCAATCTTTTCCAAAAGTCCATAATGAATTTAGTTTCTTTTTTCTTCGTTTCAGGCTCAACAACGATGTTAGTATCGCCAGCCTTTTTTTTTATGAGGTTATCATGAATAATTTCAGCCCGACCGTGCAAATACAACATCAATAGAGTATAAAAACCCAAATGGTTTGATCGTGAGCCCAGGGATTTCGATCTTTTGGCGAGCTCCTCAGGCGATATTTTACTTGCAACTTCTTTTAGGATATTATATTGATAAGATTGGTCGTATAAAATATAACAAGCAACGTGAATGTAATGGTTTACAGGAAATATTTTACTTTCCACTACTCCTCTCGTTTGAAAATTTTCTAAAACGCTTTGAGAAAACGTGACGATTAGTTCATTAACTTCTTCGTCGCTAATATCACCTAACATATAAACAACTCCATATAATTTTATAATTTGTAATTTAAATTGAAAATAATTTCGATAATTACTCAAGTAAGTAAATAATACCCTTGTCTTCACTTTCGGTAAGTATTTTTCCCTTTTTCCCATTCAATGATGACCAATCTTCTAATAAAAATTCTACGCTCATTATACAAGGTATTTCGAATTCTCTTGAAACAATGGCAAGATGTGAACCCGCAGAACCGAATGGACATAAAACTCCTGTTAAATCGGATAAAATTGGACCGAGAGTAGTAGTACCCGCATCATCAACTATACATATTTTCCCGTTGGCATCATCAAATAAATTTATAACGTCTTCCACAGATTGGATATAGACAAATTCCCCTATTGCTTCTGAATCGGACGAACAAGAGCGTCCTTCCCCAATTTTTTTCATTTAAATCAACTAAAATTTTATTTTAAAGTTATATCAATCTATTATTTCTTAAATTTATAGTTAATTATCGTAGTTATTTTTAATGTTCATTCTTAGAAATTTTAAAATTTAAACTTAAATGTATATCTCTTTTATTAAAAACTAAATATTTAAAAATATAGTAAACAAATTATATTATTTACTATTTTAATGAACATCGATGATAGAATCAGAATACGTTGTATTTTTTCCAGAAGCAAAGCCTAATACTGCTTTATTTGGGGGGAAAGGTTCTAATTTGATCAGATTAATTAAGATGAGACTCTCTGCAAATGTCCCCCCCGGATTTATAATCAATACCAATTGTTTCAAGAAATTCATTAAAGAATCGAAGTACTACGACCAATTGAGTAAATTATTGGAAAAGACCTTAAATCCAAAAGAAATTTTACATAATTCAGCCAAAATTACGAAATTAATATTGGAATCAAAAATTCCGAAAAAAATAATAGAAAGTATCGAAGGAGCTTTTGATAAACTGGTTAAGGGGAAGGATATGGACTTATCTTTTGCCGTAAGATCTTCAGCAACAATCGAGGATTCGAGCAAATTCTCCTTTGCTGGACAAGCAGAGAGCTATTTATACAATCTTACTTTTCATGACTTATGTCAATCTTTAAAAAATTGCTGGGCATCTTTATTTTCTCCTCGTGCAATATTATATATGCTTCATATGAAAAAGTTGGGCGCAAATTTCTCGTTGAAGAATATTCATATGGCAGTTATTGTTCAAAAAATGGTTAATTCACATATATCAGGCGTTTTATTTACGTCTAACGTGGTAAATAGCGATTCTAACCAAATGTTGATTAATTCCACATGGGGGCTTGGTAATACGATTGCTGATAATTTAATTATCCCAGATTCTATAGTAATTAAGAAAAATAAATTTGAAGTTTTAAAAAGGATTATCGGGAAAAAAAAGAAAAAATCGATAAAAAACCCTGATGGCGCTCATACTGTTATGGTAGAAACATACCCAAAATCAAGGAAAATTTGCTCTTTAAACGATAATCAACTACGCCAACTTCATGATTTAGGATTAAAAATTGAAAAAGAATTTAATTTTCCTCAAGATATTGAATGGGCGATAGAAAACGATGAAATCTTCATTTTACAAAGCCGATCAATCACTACTTTAAAAAAGTGAAGAATTAGAATTATCTTTTTCATGTATTAAATTAATATTAAAAGAAAAAAAGAGTTTTATTTTCATTAAATTACATTACATATCGATATCCCACTTTAGAAAAGAATACGGAAGGAATTTTTCTTGTTCTACTTCTGCTACTACGTAACCCTTTTTCATAGAGTTATCTCCCTTTAAATACGCAGCTCCTAATATTCTTTCCACCTCTATCTCGCCCCAAGGATCGCTCTCAGATGACCTTAACGTAATTTCTGCGTTCCCCAGTTTTAATTCCTTAGGCCTTAATAGAACCTCTTCCCTTATTAACCGCGGGTTGTAATCATAACCCTTACCATCTGGAGAAGGAAAATGCTTAAAATTATATATTGTTGTCATAATTTCAGAGCCATCACCAATTGTGCCCGTAAAAAGCTCCATAGCATCTGGTGCATTTAATCTACCGTTCAACTTTGCCTTCACTTCGAAATATCGCGTTCCTTGGCGTTCTATCCATCCTTCAACGATTCTCTTTTCGCGTTTAAAATAGATATCTGCCATTTTTTTTGGATATCCAAATACTTCTCGACCAGCGACTAACGCTTGGTCGTCTGTAACCGGCATTGATAGACAATAACTTCCTTCTACACCGTCAAATTCTGCACTTAAAAAAATAGCGCCTTCGTTATATGTCACTCCGAAATTTGTTTTAGGATAATAAGCGACAAACACGTTGGCAATAGGATTGTCCGTAGGTTTTAAAGGAGGCGGCAGCAATCGTTTTATTATTTCGGGTTTTGTCTCCCAATACACGACCAGCATTTCTGCGTCGTAGAAGTCAGCGGTTTCTCTTTTAGTCATAAACCCACCCGAAGATCTTAAAAAACTCGTTTTATTTTCACCTCAAATTAGATTTTTACTGATACTATTATTAATATTTCAATTTTTAATTTAATATTACTGGATTGATTATTTAAATCAATTTATGACAATGCTTGATCTATTAGTTCCATGAGATCAACCATCTTAATATTTGAATTTAAAGCGGTTATTGCATCAGCGAGGTTTCTATAACAAAACGGGCATATACTCACAAGATAATCTGCGCCCGTCTCCTCAGCTTCCTGAATTCTT
>DAOUUT010000022.1 GCA_030668025.1 Promethearchaeota archaeon | reverse complement strand
GATTTGAATACTAATAAAATACTGCCAATTGGATAAAGAACACGACATATAAACTTTACTGTTCGATTTTTAAGTGATTTTTTTCCTGCAATTTGAATTATATATTGGGAAATTGAGGGTATCCAACAAATTAAAAAAATCATGAGAAATGTAGGCAAACTAATGAAATTTACAATATAATAATAAAATAAATTGCCTATTATTAATGCAAAAGTAGCACCCAAAGTAAAAGCAAAACATCCTATACAAACAGCATAGTTAAATATGTAAAATACATGATCATCGAAATCGTCGCGTTTTGGATTATGATGTGCTAACCAATGGATTACTTTTTTATCCATTTGAAGATCATCTTTTTGGTGATGCATCTTTCTATATTATGTAAAATTTTATGATTATTAAATTATGCATTAGTCCTTATTAATTGAAATAAATGGATTGCAAGAACGGGTATTCTAGCAATCACAATCTCCGCAATCTCCGCAATCGCAACAATCGCAATCATTGGAACCCCCGGAGCCCCCAGAGCCCCCGCAATTGGAACAACAACAAACCCAACCCCAACCACCATAACCTCTTCGGCGTCTTCCCGTACCACATATACTACATCCTATACAAAGAATTACAATAGCCCCTATTACAAGTAATGTTATTCCTGTACTGGGTATGATGTATATCATTTGTGTTCCAAAAAAAATTAATAAGATTCCGACTATAAAAACAGTACAAAGAGCTGAAATAATTCCACCTGTAGATCTTGTTGTGGCAACTGGAGTTCCTTGATAGGGTGTTGGCGTTGGTGTTGGTGTTGGTTGACTTGGTTGAGTTTGACGGCTAGTTAAGTGATCAAAAGGTTCTCCACAAAAAGTACAAAACTTTGCATCATCAGGTAATTCTAAACCACATTTAGAACAATACATTTTTGAACTCCATTTTAATATTTACTATAAAATAAATGAAGTTTCTCTACAATTTAAATCTAGAAGCATTAGGCAGAAAATAATTCTTTTAAAGTGCAAGAATAAATATTTTAAATTAATTTTGATCATAATTTTTTTTTTATTATTGAATTTTTTTACTTTAACAAATTGCCATAACGCTTATTAACAAAAAATTCGAAGTTTAACTTATTAATAAATAATTTAATAAATAAATGGTAAAGATGGACATCAACTCATTTCTAAGGCGAAAAGGAAAAAAATGGTTGCTCCTTGATATGGCGCTAATAATAAACATGGCTGTTTTATCGTTAATAATGCTAATTTTTCACGTATATTGGGGAGATATTAACTTAATTGTTTCTGATTTTGTTGGTTTTGATATAAACCTCGTGTTTTTAATTATTGTGATAGTATTACTTCCGTTAATTTATGGAGCTACGATACTTCATGTGCATTTTAGGAATATTAAAAAAAATAACGAAATAAAACCTTGTATCCTAAACAAAATTTTACCAGTAGTTCTAATTTTCATATATTCAAGTCTATTCGCACTATTATTATCCTCTTTAGAACAATACTCCCGATTAATTCCACAAGTTATTGAATTTTATAGTATATTTTTAACTATACCACTTTTGTTCTTAATTATTTTGGGCTTATATCCATTGATGAAATCAATCCCACAGTGGAAAAATCATTTATCAAATAGGATATTAAATGTAGAAATAAAGTCAAAAATTATTTTAATATTTTTAATTGCTGGATATTTTTTCGCATTCGCGTCCCCGCTATTGTTTCTTCCCTCAAATGTAATTTTCGGCAATCTACCTCCCAAACCCAACATTATAGCGCATAGAGGTGCATCTCATTTAGCTCCAGAAAACACCATCGTAGCGGGAGAAGTAGCGGGAAAACACGGGGCTGTAGGTTGGGAAGTTGACATAAGAATTTCTGTTGATGGAGAATTATTTTTGTTGCATGATGATACTCTAACTCGAACCACTAACGTAGAGGATATTTTTCCAAATCGTAAGAACGATCGCGCTGAAACATTCACGCTTTCTGAACTCAGACAATTAGACGCTGGTAGTTGGTTTGCGGACAAAGATCCATACGGGGCTTTAGCTTTTGGTCGTATTTCAAAAGAAGACGGAGACAATTACAGGGGTATACAAATTCCCACATTTGAAGAAATCATAAATTTTTCAAGAGATAATGATTTTTTAATAGATTTAGATACTAAATTACCTCCATCTAGCCATCTCTATAGTGATATTTATTTTGAAACAATTTTAAAAGAAACAATCGAATCGGGAATTAATTTAACAAAAGTTATGATTTTCACTAGCGACGCTGAATGGATTGATTTGATCAACCAAAAAAATGCCACTGATATCTTATTAGGTATGGATATGAGCTCTAATCCGTCCTTAGACGAATTCGAAATGTCTGAATACAATTATACAATTATCAAAACGGGTGATGAATACTCTAATGAATTGTATAGATCGTTTTATTTAAACAATATCCCTGTTATGGTTTATACAATCGATAGTATCGAAAGGTTCAGTCAACTCTGGTGCTTAGGGACGTCTTTTGTTATGACTAACGAAGTACACACTTTTAACGATCTGAAAAATCCAATCTGGTATCTTAATATAGAAATTTACATCGTTCTTTGGAGTATTATATACATCGCAGCTTTAAGTTCTCTGCTTATCATAAAATTTGTCTTACTTGAAAAAAGAAAAGAGTAAAATAACATTTTATCAAAATTAAATTTTATCGTCCTTCCTTTTTTTGAAAAAGAAGAAAAAGAATACTATTAACGTCAAAAGAACAGGAATTAAAATTATAATTGGATTTTCTCCACTAAGTCTGAAGATATAATAAGATATAGTCGAGATTGAGGCAAAGAAAGCAATAATTGACCCGTACTGGTTTGTAAAGTTCTTTAACCGCCTAATAAACATGTATACTCTAAAATTCATTTTCTTGATAACTTCTAACTCTTTCTCATCCAACTTTGCTAAAACATCTGGATTTTCGTAATATAACCCAATTTGTGGATTGTATTTTCCATCCAATTTTCCAGCGCTAATCAAAGAGATAAGATGTTTTTGGATTTGCTGTTTTTTTATCTTTAATTCATTCTGTAAAAAGCTTATTGTAAGAAATTCGTTAGCAACAGCTTTTATTGCCATTTCAACGTAGGATTTTACCACCAACTCTTCTAAGAAATTAACTTTCTCCCTTAAAATGTCGCTAACCTCTTTTATAAAACGCTCAAAATCGTCAATTATGTGTTTATTTTTAGTTTCAAAATTATTTGATTGCTTGTTAAATTCTTTAATTAACTCTTTGTTTCTTTTGTTAACATCTTTTATTTCTTGTTCAATGTTCTTCTGTCGTTTATTTACTTTTAGATAAGCCCTTTTAAATTGTTCTGTTTCAATATATTCTTCAACTCTCGCTTGAAGACCACCTAGTAATTGACTCAAATGAATTTTTTTTTTATTTATATTGGTCAATAATTTACCGCGATAAGTCTCGAATCTAAAAGTATTCATCTGTTCTTTAATAAGAAGTACTTTTTCTTCGTATCTTTTTAGCGTTTTATTCTTTATCTTAAAGTAGAATTCTCTTGCTTCCGTCTCAAATTTTCTTGATTCATAAGTATTATTAATAACTAAATTCAACTTTTCTTCGATCTTTTCGTCAACTTGCTTAAATTTACTTTCGACTTTTTTCTTTCTACTTTCAAGAAGTTCTCCCATTTTCTCGTAATCCTCGATCTTTTCAATGTCTTCTGAGAGTTTATTAAATTGATTATTTAGTTCTATTTGAAGGGTGTTATATTTGCTGCTTATAAAATTTAGTAATTCATTAAATAGTATTAGATTCTGTTTTATATTTTCTATTGCTAACCGATCATTACTGATAATTGACTTAACACCCTTTTTGAGCTCCATGTTTTCGATTCTTCCTTCGTCAATACTTAGCTCTTTAATCTTAACATCGTATTGCTGGTTAACTTTTTCCTCTAATTTGCTCAAATCTTCAATTCTATTCTGAATTTCTAACAAATTTACTCCTAACGTTTTATTTTTTATACAAGAATCGTAAAGTGCTAAAAATTTTCCAATGGATTCCTGCGTTTGTTTCAAAATCCTGTTTTCTACGTAATTTTTTAACTCTCGACCCTTGTAATATTCCTCTGTATGAACTATTAGTTCCTTTTTATCTTCAAATAAATCTCCATGTAATTTGGAAATTTCGATCAAATTCTTTATCCTTGGAATTACAGCTTTACATTTGAGGTCTAATTTGCTAGCTAGCTTCTTAATATCTATTTTATCTGTGTTTTTCTCATTACTCATAAGTATTATTTCGTTAGAAATTATATTGTCTACATATTTTCCTTTTAATTTTGTTATTTCTTCACTTAAAAAAGCTTTAAACTTGTTCCATTGAATTGGTGTAATCGAATTTTCTTCAACAATCTCTTTTAGATTATTTAACTTTTCGGAAAATTCATTATTCTGTTTGTTAAATTCGATAAGTATCTTGTCAAAGCCGTTAACTACATCGACAATTTTTTTAATTCTATTTTGATCGAGGTATTTTTTATAATTCTCTAATTTATCTTTGAAGCGTGTAATTGTACTAGATATAAAATTATCAAAATCTTCAATTTTCGCCCTATTACTCTCTTCAATAACTTTTTCCTTTATAATTTGCACTTGTTCAGCTATTAAATCAATAATGTTTACTTCAAGACGTTCTAACTTCTCCTGCAAGTATTTATAGAGAAGGTAAAGCTTTTGTTTGAATTTTATTTCCTTTTTTACAATCGATTTTATATCTTTAATTTCTTCTGTTTTTAGTTTTAATAAAATATTGGCTTCCTTTTTGATGGTTTTAAACGCGTCAAGAAATTGATTATTAACAACTTTATTTTTCACATTTTCTTTTATTTCTAATATTCCATTTTGAATATTATCCTTGACATTCTCGATTTTGTCATTTAGTTCGTTAAAAAATTGGAATCCATTAGTGTAATCTGCAAAAATTGAATCAAAATTCTCCTTAAAATTAATCCAATTATTAATTATTTTTCTATGTTTTTTGGCTACTCTTTTTTCTTTTACTGTAATTTGGTGAGAAATTTTATAGACGATTCCATCGTATTTATTTACATATTGCGATATCTTGTTAAACTCTTGAATAATAAGATCAAATTTTTCCTTACTATACCCATCTTCAAGAATTTCTATAACATAATTCTTAAAAGAATCCAACTCGCGATTTATATAATCTTTAATATTATATACCTTAGCATCTAATTCATCTAAGATTACAATATACTTTTTTAATTGTTCTTGTTCTTGGATTCTTCCTTGTAGATAATTATTTAATTCACTCAATCTGTTCTGTAAAAGCGAGTATGATTTGTTCCATTGCGATATTTCAGCCCCTAATGTTGCTTGTAAATTAACATAAATTAATTCTTGACTAAAGCTGGTTTCAATATTTTCGTTTAAGAAATCAGCTTCCATCAACGCATCTCGCATAATAAACTTTAATCTTTCTTTAGCAAACTCAACTTCGTCTAATAAAAGGTAAGATTCAATCTCTTCCTTAATCTGTGGAATAGTGTTCTCTAATTTTAATGTCATATTATATATATCGTTTTTGAATTCTTTTAATTTCGCCTTTTCCTCGTATAACCTCTCCGTATTAATCTCGTTATCAGAAACAATTATTTTCTCAAAAAGAAAGTCCAGACATAAATAAAATTTGGTTCTAAATAAAAAAGCTTTTTTTGTTCTAATTTCTCCTTCAAAATAATGATTGCTAATTAAGTCGTAAATTAAAGGAAAAATGTCTTCTTTCAATTTTAAAGGTTCATAATTGTAGGTAGTTTTATACCTCTTAAAAATATCCGAAAGAGAGATAATGCTATTTTTGCTCAATTGGTTATAGATTTCCTCAATAATAATTTTTTTACCTTGACTCAAGTTTTGAAGATAGCGATTGAATTCTACTGCATTATCTAAGATACTCAAATGTATGGCGTAATTAAGATTAAGGTATAAGATAATCTCTTCTATACCATAACTCAAACCAAAGGTTGTTTTAATTTGGTTTAAATCAATAAATTTATACTCTTCTAAGCGTTTAAACACAATTCGTTCAATATCTTCGATAAAGCGATGCCAGATTAAAGATAACAAAATTACTGATTGTGATACTTCTGTTAAGGTGTTTAAACTCCATCTTTCCCGTTCTTTTAATACGTTATCTAAATTGTTTGTGATAAAAGAATAAATCCTGGAGGGATTATAATCAATTAACCATGAATATATATCTAGAACATTTACGAGCCAGAAAGTAGTAGAAAACTCCCCATCCTCAGAATCTAAGCCAAAGCCCCCGTGATCTTTCTGAAAAGAATAGAGAAATTGAATTTCTTTATCTTTTACATCTGAATCTAAATCAAAGAATTTAAGACTTAAAAATTTAAAAATTATGGAAATATCTTTTTTCCGATCGTTAAGATATTGACGAAATTGCTCCTTGAATAACCGTACATCTACACCAAGAAGGAGTAAACTCTCAATTACGAAATATAGGGTTTTAGCGTTAGACGTTTTATTATTTTCTGAACATTCTTTATCTAAACAATGCAAAAATCCGGTGTTTCTTTTATGGTCGTAAAAAAAGTTTTTTATCTTTCTGATATTTTCATTCTGCCCCTTAGAAGAAAGATATTGCTCTAAAACTCCTAACAATTTTAAACTTGCTAACGCAAAATACGATGACCAAACATCAGGTTTTTTAGTAGAAATTGGAGAGGCTTTAAAACCTAATTGATCTTTTTCAATAATTTCAACTTCGCAACTTTTTATAAATTCTAAAAACTCTTCTCCATAGTCATTCTTTTTTTGCTTGAGATATTTCCTTAGCAAAAGAAACCAATACATATTCTCTAAAAGTAAATTGGATTCATTTAACAAACTTTTGTTGTAAGTTTGATATAATTCTAAGACCTTTTCGTAATCACTGAGATAAAAACTACCAATTTCCCTTCTTTTAGTAAAAACAAAGGAACTAAATGGTTTTTTTTTAAATTCCGTAATATAAGGATATGCAGTCTTGTTTTCCACATTAGTCAACTAAAAAACCCCAGTAAACATTATAATAATAATAAAAATTTTAGAATATATTTTTATTGATTGTATTAATTTCAAATTTAAAAGAATGTATTAATCTATAATTGAGTACTGGGAATGAAATATTAATAGAAAAGCCTAGTATTAGAATCTTTTAAAATTATTTATAATAATGTTGATATTTATACAATAAAAGTTATTAAATGTAAGAAAGAACTAGTTCACCTTTAGAATTGAGGTAGAAGTTATCTCCATTTGCTTAAATAATATTATCTTCTTTAGATTTGCAATACTAGGAGAGACTCCCGAAATTAAGCATTTAATTCTTTTTAAAAAAAATATCTCAAATACTTTAAATCTAAGTATGAAAAATTTTACAAATTCAAGGTATCAGTTAAACCAATAGATATCGCTATTTCTTTATAAGTTTATCTACAAAAAGTATACCTTTTTTTTTCCCCACTATTATAAAAATTACAACAACTATCAAAATGCCAGATATTATACTAATTGTAACAATTAAAGAAATTGTATCTCTATTTAAACAGAAATTATCATAAATTAAATTGCCTTCACAATTAAATTCAACAATACATTCTTCATTATTTATTAATGTGTTTTCCGAAACAATATTATAATTGCTATGATAAGATAAATTTATCCCATAATAATTATCATTTGCGGTGTTTCCCGAAACGGTGTTATTGCCGCTATTAGATAAATTTATCCCATAATAATTATTTTCGTTTGCGGTGTTTCCCGAAACGGTGTTATTGCCGCTATTAGATAAATTTATCCCATAATAATTATCATTTGCGGTGTTTCCCGAAACGGTGTTATTGCCGCTATTAGATAAATAAATTCCGCAATAACTATTTTCGTTAGCTGTGTTTCCCGAAACGGTGTTATTGCCTCTATTAGATAAATAAATTCCGCAATAACTATTTTCGTTAGCTGTGTTTCCCGAAATAGTGTTATTGCCGCTATTAGATAAATAAATTCCGTAATAACTATTTTCGTTAGCTGTGTTTCCCGAAACGGTGTTATTGCCGCTATTAGATAAATAAATTCCGTAAATAGTATTGTTGTTTGCGGTGTTTCCCGAAACGGTGTTATTGCCGCTATTAGATAAATAAATTCCGTAAATAGTATTGTTGTTTGCAGTGTTTTCCGAAACGAAGTTAATACATGTATAATTTAAAGAGATCCCACTAAGATTATTATAATTCACAATATTTTTATAAATATTATTCTCGTAACTATATTCTAAATGGATCCCATTAAAATCATTATAATTGACTGTGTTTTCTGAAATAATGTTATTATTACAAAAACTTAAATAAATTCCATAAATATTATAAGAAGCATTAATTTCTAAAACTGAATTATTTGTACAGTAGAATAGAGAAATTCCTATTGAACCGTTAGAAACATCTAAATCCGAAATCATTGACTGAGAACAGTTTACTAAAATCACTTGTCCTGCGTTCGAAAAATTGCTTAAATTCAAATTTGTTTTATTAGAGTAATAGTATACGGGTTTTCCATTTACTTTATTTGAAGTATCAATAGTATGTGATGACATTTCTTTAATTGATCCAGAGATTCCTATTCCACATTCATTCATTATATTTTTTGTAATATTATTACTAGTACCATTTAAAACTATACCGAACCCTCCATTATTATTTATAATATTTTCCAAAACGGTGTTATTATCGCTATTAGATAAATTAATTCCCCAGTAACTAATTTCGTTTGCGGTGTTTTCCGAAATAGTGTTATTATTACTATTAGATAATTTAATTCCGCAATAACTATTTTCGTTTACGATGTTTCCCGAAATATTATTGTAATCACAATTTTGTAAATATATCCCATTATCATTGTTGCTATTTGCTGTGTTTTCCGAGACGGTGTTATTATAACTGTAATCTAAATATATCCCATTATCATTGTTGCTATTTGCTGTGTTTTCCGAGACGGTGTTATTATAACTGTAATCTAAATATATCCCATAACCATTATCGTTTGCATTATTTCCTGAAATGTTGTTATTGAAACTAAACCCTAAATATATTCCATAATTATTAAGAAAAATATTATTTTTTGAGATCGAATTATCTGTGCTGTAGAATAAAGATATTCCTACTGACCCTTGAGAAATACTTAGCTCTGAAATTAATGAATTATTACAATTGACTAATATAATTTGTCCCGCGTTCGTAAAATCGTTAGGTTCTAGACTTATTTCATTGGTGTAATAATATACGGATTTATTATTTACCTTATTTGAAATATCAATTGTATTTGATAACATTTCTACAAGCGTTCCCTCTATCCATACTCCACATACAGTCATTAAATTTTCCGAAATAATGTTAATCTCGCTATTTAGTAAATATATACCATTGTAATAGTTGTTACTTGCAGTATTTCCCAAAATATTATTGTTATCACTATTTTGTAAATATATCCCATTATCATTGTTGCTATTTGCTGTGTTTTCCAAAATAATGTTATTCCCGCTAGACTGTAAATGTATCCCATTATACTCGTTGTAGTTTGCAGTGTTTCCCGAAATGTTATTATCATTACTAAGTGATAAAATTATCCCATATTTGTTATCAACTACGGTGTTTCCTGAAATGGTGTTACTATCGCTATAGGATAAATATATTCCATTATTTCTAGTGTTATTTACGGTGTTTTCTGAAATGGTGTTATTATTACTGGATTCTAAATATATGCCACAAATACTTGCGATGTTCTTTACGATATTTCTTGAAAGTGTGTTGTTATTACTGAATTTTAAGTATATAGCATAACCATTTGCGATGTTCTCCGAAATGCTAATATTATCACAATTATCTAAATATATTCCATATGCTCCACTATCATAATCTCTTGAACAGTCGTTTTTAATTAATGTTCCATTATTAGTATTAACAGCTTTAATTCCAGCATGGTAATTTGACCAAGATACGGGTTCAGGATTGTACAACCTACAATTTTCAATTCTAAAATAATCGACGGAATTTGCAATCAAGATACAACTTCCTATCCCCCCAGCATCTATTTCCAGATCTTCAATAACATAGGGATCGGTATAAGTTCCCGATCCTGTACATATTCCCGCAGTTTTAGCTGCAGTCCAGTTGTTATCAATATGGATTCTTCCCGACGTTTGAGAAATTTTTAAATTATTAGTATCTAACCTAATATTATCACTATTTTTCATATTTTCATAAATCATAGGTGAAAATTCAGAGTTCAAATAAAAAACGACTAAAAACCCTGTCACTATTAATAATAACCTGACTCTAATCTTTTTATTGTTTAAAAACATTGTTTTCCTCTTGTTTTTAAAATTGCATTGTTTAAAAATTTCCAATAGAAGCATCTATAGCTTATTTAGAAATTTTACTCAAGAATGATTCTTCTTTTGATATTAATAATCTTTTCATCCAAACTTAAAAAGTTTACTGAATTTAAAATAAAAACAAAATAATTTTCAATACCCTTCGGTGCTACTCGAATAAGTTCTTATGCTAAATCAAAGCTGATGTAATAAAAATTTCCCAAATGCAACCAAATCAGCTGGAATCTAACCTATGTGAGTTTGGGTTAGTAACTACTTTTGGATTAGGATTGATTTAAGTTAAAAAGAAAATTAAAAAAAAAATTAGGAGTAATTCTCCTCGCTTATTTCATGTTTGATTTATCTAAAAGTTTGTACGTGGATATCATTTCAAGAACGCCCATTACCTGCATACCATGATTGTAGAGATCGTTCGCATCACTTAAATTTCTCCAGCAAAAGGGACATTCGGTTGTTAGGATATCAGCCTTTACCGCATTAGCCTCATCACATCGAAGACTAGCTGTGCGCAATGAAAAGTCGGGATAACCTGCCCTTACTCCTCCGCCTGCTCCACAACACATTGAATTATTCTTTATACGATACATCTCAACAAATTTGATACCGACGTCTTCTTCAAGTTTCCGTAGAATAACTCTAGGAACATCAAACCATTCGTCGATCGCTTTGTTTACCTTGCGCATATCAAACATTAGGTTCTTAGAATTCTTGATCATTTCTTGTTCCATGTCTAGAGCGAAATGTCTCCCAGTATGGCAGGGATCGTGATAGGTCACAACTTTTCCCTTGAGTTCTTTATTAGGTTTGAACTTAATCTGTCCTTCAGTGATTAATTTTGAAACTAATTCAAACGCGTGCATGGTTTTAAAAGGGAGTTTCTCGTCTTCTGCCATCCATTTTGGATAATCAATCGTTATTGTCCTATAACAACCTGCACATGAGAAATAGACCGTTTCTAAATCCTTAAACGCCTCGAGATTTTTCCTCATTAACTCTTGAGCAGTTTCAACGGCTCCAATCCTAAAGAAAGGGCTCCCACAACACACTTCCTCTTCGATTAATGTAAAATCAATCCCTAACTCTTCGAATATTTTTGCTGTAGCAGTAGCAACCTCTACTTGACGATAACTCGCTGTACATCCGACGTAATAACCAACTTTAGCGCTTTTATTGTTAATATATTTCCCTAAACCAGCGTCTTTAGCCCATTTAAACCGCTCATCTGCTTTCCCGCCGTAAGGATTGTTTAATTCCTTGACTAATCGATCAACTAATTGATGCTTCTCAATCATAGGGATGCCTGCTTCTACGCACGCAGCTCTTAAAGATTCGATTATGTCTACTGTGGGTATTTTATTTTCACATTGGGCTGAACATTGTCCGCATGTAATGCACGGCATAATAACATCCCTTACTTCATCAGAAAATTCTAAATCTCCGCTTAAAATTGAACGAGCAATCCAAATTTTACCGGCGTTCCAAAACGCTTCCCAACCATATTCTATTCCAGCTGGACACGAGTCAACCATTCCTTCGTAAAGAACTGTACCTTGTTTTCCAGCGAACTCCCCTATTCCTTCTCTACTAGGCTCTCCTGAATAAGCAAACCTACACGCTTTACAGTGGATACACTTGTATATTTCCTTTTTCAATTCTTCTAATCTTTCCATTCCAGTTTTAGCCATTTTTTTTTACCTCCTTACTCAGTTATGGAAGAGCAAGCCTCCCAGGATGCATTACCATATTAGGATCAAAAATCTTCTTCAGCGTTCTCAAATATTTCCAATACATTCCTGCTTGACTATATGTAAGAGGTGCGTGAATATACGGATCTGGCCTGTAGTTAATCCATCCTTGTTTAAGCGCGTACTCTGTTGTTTCTCTATTCATCTCTTGAACCTTTTCGATATCCGATTGCTTGGTGCTATCGAAACAAATTATTGGCATACAAATTGCTTGCCTACAACGTTCAATGCTAGCAATCCACATAACTGGTGGAAAACCATATTTCTCCATAGCAGCACAATACATTTCAGCAAAATGGGCGCATTCGTTCCATGGGGTATAGAATGTAATGAATAAAAATCCTGCCTCCCAAAACGCGTACGGAACCGCGATCTTATTGGGTTTCTTCAATCTGCTTGCGATTTGTTTGGGATGTAGTTCCTGAGGTTTTATACTATCAGGGTCTTTAGCTCTATTTTTCTTGAAATCCTCTGCCATTTTATTGATTCTATTAACCACATAATCTAATTCTTCTTGAGTTTGTGCCCAGCACTCCCAGTTCATCCACCACTTACTAATTCCTAGTTGTTCGTAGAATTCGTAATCGTGAGGAACTTTATCTTTTGGCCAACGCGTCATTACTAAAGGATAATTCCCACCTTGAACCATAACTGTGTTGTGTGCAATTCCAAATTCTTGCTTTCCAATTTCAAGCGTTAAGTCCTGCATATCCTCAGGATTGGACATGCCCCACACTACAACCGTCTTAAATTTAGGATGTGGGTATATCTTAACTGCAACTTTAGTCATTACGCCTAGAGCCCCTTGTGAACCCATTAAAAAGGACCAGATATCTGGACCTAATCCATATTTATAGAAAGGTTTCGCAAATGGAAGAGCCCAAGAACCAGTTCGCACTATATCTCCGTTAGGAAACACTATCTCACCGCACATAAAGTTATCACCTTGTGGACCAACGGAACTAGTGTAAAGGGAAAATCCTCTATCGATAGCATCTCCCATTACGGTAGAAGCTGGCGGAGCGCCATCTGGTACGGGAGGCGCCCACTCTGGATAATTCTTGTGCATGTAGGCCCAAAGCTCTCCAATCGTGACTCCCGGTTCGACTACGACGTATCGATTCTCTGTGTCGACTTCGATAATTCTATTCATTCTACCTAAATCAAGCATAACACCAGCAGGCTTAATAGTTGGACACGCAAAGCCGCCAGATAGTCCACCTGAAATCGGTGAGACTCCAATCTTTTCTGCAGAGCAGTAAAGTAGTATTTTACGAATTTCTTCTACGTATTTAGGGCGTACGACGATATCAGGAATTTGGGACTCTAATCCCATTACAGATTTGGAAAGATATGACGCTGTAATTGCCTTGTTATTAGTAGCGTACTCCTTGCCTACAATACCAATCATGGCATCTAAATCTTTATCATCTGGTAATTTATAGCTCATATTTTTTTACCTTTTAATCAATCTTCATACTTTTTGATTTTTGAATAAAACAATTTTTATAATTTCGAAAATTAAATATTAAATTTTAAATTTGTCATAAAAGATTTTCATAAACAGATGTATTATTCTTATAATTGTATTGTTGAATTCTTAAAAATAGATTTGAATAAAGGTAAGAATTAGAGTATTACTCTTATTAAGAAATCGAATATCCTTAAACTAAGTTAATTACTCTATTGATTTCGTTTTTTAGTTGAATTACGGTAAAAGGTTTTTCGATAAAAGAAATAGCACCTATTTCAAGCGCTCGTCCTTTAATTGAACTATCAGCGCTTGCAAAAAGAATTTTTATATGGTTATTAATTTCTAGTAATTCTATGGCAGTATCAATCCCATTTTTCACTGGCATTCGATGATCCATTAAAATTAAATCGGGTTTATTAGAAAAAGCCATGAATTTTTCAATTGCTTCTTTTCCATTGCTCGCTTTATCAACGACTTTAAATCCGAAAGTAGTTAGCATCAACTCGTATAGCCTTTGCAAAGATAAATCGTCTTCTACGATAAATATTGCTATCATTTTAGTTCACCTCCGGTATTAAAAGGATAAAATTACTTCCTTTAGTATAATCTCCTTCGACCCTATCCTCTACCCAGATTTGTCCATTGTAGTTTTCAATTATTTTTTTGACAAGAGTTAAACCCAAACCTAACCCCATTTTATCTTTTTTTTCGCTATAGCCTCTTTGAAAGATTTTTTCTTTCATTTCAGGTAGGATACCAATTCCGTTATCAAAAAATTCAAGTTTAAGATAATAAATTTCATCCTTAAAGACTTTAGAAATTTTAATTATAATCTCGATTAATGGATTTTGATTATGTATTATAGCATTTATTAATAAATTTTCAAAAACAACTCGTACTAATTCATTAGTTTTAACGAATAACTTATTATAATCACACTGAATCTGAATAATTATTTTTCTCTTTTTGTATATTTTGATGAGATTGTTTTTTATTTCTTGTAAAACTTCAATTACATCGATTTTATTTAATTCAAGGTCATTATCCTCAATTTCAGAAAGTCTTCTTATATTAGATACTAAGTTCGTCCCTCTCTTGAGTTGGTCTCTTATTATCTCTAACAATTCATCATCGCTATCAAGATTTATCTCTCTCTGAACATTTAAAGTGAATAATTCAACTGAAGATTGAATATTTTGAAAGATATTGTTTATATCATGAGTGAAAATGTCTTTATAAAAATTAACGTGATTATAAGCTTCACGATATTTTATTTCAGATTGTTTTAATTTTTGTTCAGTCTTTTTTTTTTTTGTAATATCTTGTATTATAAATTGTATCACTGTTTCTTTCCCAATTTTTGATAAAAAAGTAGTCGCGCTAACCCATAATTTATCTCCAATTGATCGATGTATTGGAAACTCAAATGTTAAAGATTTTTCATCTTTTATTATTTTTTCAAAGATTTTTTCGAATAATGGAATAAGTGGTTTATCTTTTTCGTGGTAACTCCAAAATTCTCTAAAATTTTTTCCGATGATATCGTCTTCTAATGTGTGTTTCGATAAAAACATATTTGTAGCTATATTGCAATTCAATAAATTTCCATCTAAATCAAAAATTCCTATGGAAAAAGGAGAACTCTCAAATAAGTAACGATATCTTTTTTCTGATTCTTTTAACAATTTTGCAGTTTGTTTAATTCTGGTAATTTCACGAGTGATTTCAACAGCGCCTATTATATTTCCTTCATCGTTTCGCACAGGAAAGCCTTTTATAAGCCAAACTCTCCCATCAGGACTTGTAATTTCTTCTGAAACTTGGCTCCCAAGTTCTAGGGCTGCTTTTACAGGACAATCTTTACAAGTCACATTAGAATTTTGCCAAACAGCATGACATTTCTTTCCAATTAAATGTTCGGGTGTTAGGTTAACAGAATCTGCTGCTGCTTTATTTACCCAAATAATACTATGTTCTTTATCTTGAAACACAATAAGCTCAGAAATACTTTCTAAAATGATAGATTTTTCCTTTTCAGCCTTTCTTAAGTTGTTTTTAACTTCTTCTTTTTCTGTAATATCTTCAGTAAATACTAAGACTATGTCAGGAGGAATATATTTAAAAATAACGTAAAGATTTCGAAATGTTCCAGTAGTTTTGTAGAAATAACGCGTCTCTTTAGATAAGTCTAATTTATTTTTAAAACAGTTAAAAACATCATCTATAATATCTTGTCTTTTTTTATACAACTCTGTTAATTTTCGTCCTAAAAAACTCTCCATTTTTTCGTTGGCTAATAAATTTGCGGCTTGATTATAGTCTAATAATTCAAAATCCCTATCCTTATATTTCCAAATATAAGTCGGAATCGGAATAGATTTAAAAAATGCCTTATATATTTCTGGAGTTTCATTTAATTTAATATCACTCGCACCTTTTTTTTTCCAATGTAATCAACTTATAGAACTTACTTCTAAATCAATAAATAGATAAGATTAATACTTGAACATGTTATCAAAATATTAGATATAAGAATTTTTATTTAAAAATTCGCATTACAAATTTTTGTTAAAACCAAATAGTTCTGTTATCTTTACAATTACTTTATTTGTATTTGATTTAAGAAAAATCTTACATTTTTCCTTCTTTCTTCAAGTATTACTTTTAAACTAAGTTAAATATTCTATTAATTTCGTTTTTTAGTTGAATTACGGTAAAGGGTTTTTCGATAAAAGAAATAGCACCTATTTCAAGCGCTCGTTCTTCAATTGATTTATCTGCGCTTGTAAAAATAATTTTAGTGTTGCTATTGAATTTCATCAATTCAATGGTCGCTTCAATTCCATTTTTAATTGGCATTCGATGGTCCATTACAATTACATCCGGTTTAGGCGAGATGGATTTGAATTTTTCAATGGCTTCTTTTCCGTCGCTCGCTTTATCAACGACTTCAAATCCGAGTGACGTTAACATAATTACGTATAATTTTTGTAACGACAAATCGTCTTCTACGATAAATACTGAAACCACATTAATTCATCTTCTACGATTAGTACTGAAACCACATACTATTATTCAATTAATAATTTCGAAAATTAACCAAAATTCTACTAAACCAGATAATACAAAAAACTTTTTTTATTTAATAATTCCCATTTCAATTATAGTTAAAATTCGTTTTTAAAAAAAAAGTAGGAAGGAAAAAATTATCTTTATTTTAATTCTTAAAAAACTTTTTTGAAGAGAATCTTATGCCAACAAACAAGAAAAACAAAGAAAAAATTAATGTTAATGGTAAATGTCCAATAATGATGTAAGCAAAAGCAGGTTCTGATGAGTAGGCAAATAATATTATAGTTACACCTAAATGAATAATAGAGTTCGCAATAGCAACATTTCGATTTGGAGATAAAATACCAAAAAGAAAATTGGGAAATAGAAATAAAATTATGATATTCCCAGTTGATAATAGAATCAAAGCCGGAAAAAATCTTGTGAACAGATCATCACCATATAGAAATTGATTTAAGTCAAAAGCTGTAAAAATAAAAAGAGTAACATAAATACTGAGTAAAACTAAAGGGTAGATAAGCGATCCGTTAATTAACCACGATATTACCACTCTAATTTTTGGGGAGCTTATAACTTTTCCTTTTAAATTGCTTTGAATGTTTTTTTCCATTTCTTCTTGAATGATTTTTTCTGGGTCATAATCTGGCGAATAGGAATCGATAAATCCTTGTAAAATGTTTTTCAAGATGTTAACGACTAATTCGTTGTTATCATTTGAACTCACGATCGCGGCTCCGAGTATCCGTTCGTCTTGTTTTGGGACGATGATAAGTTTATTGTTTTCCCCAAGATTAACGGTTTTAACTGCCGTACCTAAGGCTTCCCTACTAAAGTTAGTGATAGATGTGAAAAACCCTATTAATAAATTATCGTCGTATTCTTGTTCCCTTACAAGATCTTTGGAATATAATAACCTTCCGTTTTCGTTCATAATATAAAGATTTTTTAGCATACTCACTCCTCATTTTTTATCATAATTTGGTTTTAAATTTTATTTATTTTCAACATATTCTAAATATTCTCCAATGGAGGCAGAAGTTTTTTTAAAACATTGTAAACTTGGACCAAATAATTCTGTTATCTTTACAATTACATTGTTTGTATTTGATTTAAGAAAAATCTTATATTTTTCATTCTTTCTTTCTTCAATTATTACTTCAATTTCTTCAATTTCTTTTAGTTTTCTAATTAAGAACTCTTCAGGATGGTTTAGTTCTATCGTTACAATCTCTCCATATTGAGGTAATTCTTTAATATAATCGTTAAAAGATCCTATTTTTGATGCTCTTTCGGTGATCGTAAAAATTTGGTCGCAATTTAATACGATCTCCTCAGCTCCATGGAAAATCATAATCACATGAAATTTTTGTTTAATTTTATCCATGTAATTGTTAAATTTTTCATATTCAAATTTTCCTAAAATTCTATAAGGTATTGAAAACATTATAATCGTTGGTGCTTGGATTAAAGCGCGTGCTATTGAGAAAAGTAGGTATTCTAAAGGTGTTAACTCTGAAAACTTCTTATTTTTCTTAATTAACATCCCAGTTACTTCCAGAACATTTTTTATAAACCTTTTTTTCCGAAATTTATAAGTTGTTTCCCAAATTAAATCTTCAATAATTTCATCTATATTTTGACCTAATCCAGCATTTTTTAAAATTGTGTTGAATGCATTCTTTCTCTCTTTATATATCTCATTCAAATTTATCTTGTATTTAATTGCTTTCTTTACTTTCAGGTTTGTTATTACTGAGTCGTAAGGTGGAGGTAAAAGAAAAATTTTCTCTTTTTCTTTTTTTGATAACGATTTTAAGGGATTTCCGAAAATTTCTATTGACCCCGTATAATCTAGTTGCAAGCCTCCTATGATCTCAAACAGATTCAATAAGTCTAATCTATGGCCTACATTATTTACATCGTACATTACGCCAATAGACTTTCCTTTATGAATTTTAAAAGAAAGATTATTAATTGCTTCTCCCACTGACACGTCATTAAGAACCAAATATTGAGAATTTTCTTTTAAAGGTTCGATATTGACCTGTTTTGAAACAAATTCACAAATTTTTTCAATTATTTCAAGAACATGCGGAGGATTTTCTATATCCCAGTTTTTTATAATTTCTTCTTCGTTAAATTTTCTTTCAGTAATAATCCTTGACAATGATTTTGAAAATGAAAAGGATGGTAATAGGGGGTATTTTTCAAATTTAATTTTTAATTTTGCAGCGAAATTGGGATAAGAGATTCGAATCTCTCTATAGTATGGGTTACTTTTTATTTGTAAATTTTCAAACTTATTTTCAATTAGTTCAACCTCATTGTTCAAAATTTCTAAGCGTTTTTGAAATTCTTGTATAATAAGTCGGCTCATACGCCGAATAATCTTCAATGGATTAATAAGACCATCTTCATCGAAATCTGGTTCAAATATAATCTCAAAGAAATCAATCTCATCTTCAATAGGAGTATAAATTTTTAATAATGGAACTCCTTTCTCAAGAACATCGCTATTAGTAAAAAATAATACTTCAATAAACGACTTTTTATAAATTAAATCAATAATAGAAGCAATTCCAAAAGTATCTTCTCTATAAGTCATCCAAAAGCGTTTAGAAACGCGGATAGCGTCCAAGACTTTTAATCTTAATCGTTCTAATTCTATTTCTCTAGAATTCTTCAATTTCAGGCACCTCAATTAATTTATATCTGAAGAATTGTTCCATTTTAGAATCTATTTGCTTTATTTCTTGGATGGAATCTTTACCAATTTCATTTTCGATTTTTTCAATTAGTTCTTTTAAGTTTAATTCGGTAAATAATGAATAATCAGTTCCCGCTTTATTTTCAAGAACGCTTTCTATGCCATCTATAGATTCAAGAGTTTCAATTAAATCTTCTTTTAGTTCTTTGAAACATATTTCTATAGAACGTCCTTTTCCAGGTAATTGTGCTAAAAGATCTTTTGGTTTCCCGAAGTCTATAACGCCGCGATTTCTGCCGAAAATAGCAACGCGATGGCAGAAACGAGATTCTTCGGGGTAATGAGTTATTACAATTAGAGTAGTTCCAAATTGCTCGTTGATTTTTGTAAGGGCTAACCATAAGTTTTCGCGTATAATTGGATCTAATCCTGAAGTAGGTTCATCTAAAATAAGAAAAATTGGAGCGTGAATTAGCCCAATTGCAATGCTAACCCTTCTTTTTTGGCCCCCCGAAAGGTTTCTTACGAGTTCATTAAATTTATCTTCAATTTCAAGATTACGCAAAAGTCTCCTAGACCTACTTCTTATTTCTTGCTCTGTTAACCCATATTGATTTCCAAAATATAACAAGTTTTCAAAGACAGTAAAGTTATGATAGATTTTCCCTAGATCTTGGGGAACATAGCCGTATATAGGTCTTATCTTTTTAGAATTTTTTTTATTAATGTCCATTCCATAAATTTGACAAAATCCCGTAATTTTTCTCATTCCCAACAATCCTTTTACAAAAGTCGATTTTCCTGCCCCACTTTCCCCTAAAATTCCTAGTATTTGCCCATGATCTATTTTCATTGACACAGCGTCAACAATCAATTTCCCTCCAGCAAATACGCTAAACATTTCGCAATTAATTGCTGGAAATCTTTGTAAATAGGATGGTGTAATTTTTCCACCAAGGCCTACTTTTTCTATAATACGCTTTATTAAAGAAATTTTTTTGCGAATTTTTAAAAATATATATAGACCAATTAATCCAGCTTCAGTAAGTAAGATATAAATTAATAATTGATTCCAAGGTTTTGAATCAAAACTCTGGTTATATTTTAATTCGTCTATAATTATAATTCCATAGGGAGAATTTCTTAAATCAGCTCCAAAATCAGGGTTATCTCCTATTCCTCCCGTGTTGTTGCTTATACATCCGGAAAACCAGATTAAAGCTTCTTGAATGCTATCAGGTTGAAAGTTATAGTCGTAAAGAGCCTTAGATGCAAGATAGGTCACTAGAAAAGACGAAGGTAAACCTAAAGAGGCCCCCATCATGGGTAGGAGGGAAAAACTTCCATCGGAAGTTTGCGCAAGCTTCAAAAAATCAATTGCGGTCATTTTAGACATTGGACCGATAACAAAATCCTCGTAAAAGATTTGCAAACCGTAATATGTAGAAATAACGTCGCTATGAAATCCTATAATGATTGAAAAACCTCCATCAGCGTTTTGGCACGACCTTACCCATTGAGAAAGATTATTATAATGAATTTGATCCAACCCATTAATTAATTCTAGAGAAATTAATGCCCAATATGTACTTTCTACAGTGGACGCATTCTTATCGATTAAATTAGCAAAAATTATAGAATTAGACCCGAAAAGAGATAGTAAATAATCGATATCGTCCCCAACTCTGAAACCTCCATCAGGATTTTGCATGTTAGACAAGAAATTTTTTGTCAGATTTAAAGTACTTGGAAGAAACCAAGGTCGATCTGCGGGATTAAGGATTTGAAACAGTTTTAATCCACAATACGTAGCAAAAAGCGTTGCGTTTTGATCTGGTTGCGAACCAAATCCTCCATCGTTAATATTATAACATGCTTTTGTAAAGTTTAAGATATTGCTTATTATGTATTGAAATTGCGTGGTCTGTATTGAATCGAAATACCCCATACTAAAATAAGTTAAAATTCCAAAATAATTAGTTTCAATTGTTATTT